>URLO01000033.1 GCA_900548625.1 uncultured Eubacteriales bacterium
CTCGCTTACCCCTAATACCATTTTCAGCATTACCGGACGCGATTGGATTATTGAAGCGTTTAATTAGGTTTTAGTATAAGGCCACTATTACAGATTGGGGACATTATAAACAAATTGTTGGTAGTGTGAGTGCCTATACAGATACGACTCATTATACTTATCCCATTTTTGTTAGTCTGACTGCACATCACATGAAAAAAGCAAATTATATACTTACTGGCCTTTATAGTCTGCCATCACTGGACGAATATTGTTCGTGGAACCTAACAGACATATTTGAGAAGCAACTGGTGTACAAAAATAGAGATTCTTTTGTATATGTATTGAACACATGCATTTTTGTGCTTGCGGATTATCAACCGACGTCCTTTTTTAGGCAACTTAGAGACCGGGGAAATCAGTTTTTCATTGATTGATGTTATGTGCAGAATAAATACCTCTTGCCGACTGCCAGCAAACCGTTGATATATCTGCGTTTTCTGAAATCCTATAATTACACTCCGACCAAATCCGGCTGAAATCTTCTGATTTCAGCCGGATTTTTCTTTCTCTTTGGAGCTTTTCGCATCCTCGAATTTCTGCTTGTATTCCTAGTCGAGCGCTGCGGTATCCGCCGGAGCCGCCCTCGTGCCGTCCGGAGAAATCCAGCCGCGCACCGTTCAGCAGAACATAGCCCGTCTCGCTCCATTTGTATGTCCGCCCAAAGTAGGCGAGTGCGGTCTTGTCATTCTCCTGCGGCATCGCGGTGCTGCTATCAGCAGAAAATTTTTCTTGACTTTTCTGCTCTGCGCTGCGTATACTGGTATCAGAAGAAGCGAACCCCCGCGGGCCGTTGCCGTTCCCGGCACTAGAGCCCTTTACTTTGGGGCTGGCTTCTTCTTTCATATTTCCGATGTTATAGACCATGCTTCCACTTGCATTTCGCGCAGCGGAGATTGTCAGTTGATAGTACTTCCCATTGAAATCTTCAAAATACGCAGTGCGATACGCCCAGCCATCCGATGCCATCGCTCCATGCCGGCCGGCGCGGTCTGTTTTAACAGTGCCCTTTCGGTTTGAAATGCTGACAAGCTCGTCAATATGTGCAGCAGCATTGCCTTTCAGCTCATACGCAGCATCGCTCATAGTGCGTCCGTCATTCGTATACGGGCTGCTGAGTTTCCCAGCAGATGTCGCCGTGAGTACCAGCTCGTCGCCGTCATAGCAGCCCTCGTATGCCTCGGCATACCGCTGTGCAAGTGCCCGCCAGCGTACCGGAAATCATCGCGACCGCTCTCGTTACAATTGGGCATACTTATTGATCCTGCTGCGCTTCCGGTTCAAATCTTTTGCACAGAACACGAAGCATATTCTGAAATTCCTCGCTGAATCCATTGCGTTCGTCCAGTAAAACCGCGCCATATGCAATCAGCTGTGCCAGATCAAACACAACATTCTGCTTTCAGCGTACAAGCTGCACATCCTGCCTTCTCCGATCCTCCCGGATTCTTTTATTCGGCGTCCAAAAACGCTAACAGATTCCTGCTGAAAAGGAATCCTTTGTTTCGGGCGGCGGTCGGCATTACAAATTGCTGACCGCCGCTCGTTTTGGCACAGCCAAAACAAACAGCCCAAGGTTGGCAGGTCATTGACCTGCCGGCCTTGGGCTTTGTTTATGGTTCCGTTTCCGGGGCGCTGCTTTCCAGAAGATTCTTTTCAAGCGCCTTTGCGCGCTCCAGCGCCGCATAGGGCACGTAAAGCTCGGTCTTCTGGAAGATCTCATTGATATACGCCGACGGGACCTGATTGCGCGGAAGGCAGACCGGCACGATCTGCACCTCCGTCAAAAGCTCCGTCAGCGCCGCGTCCCACGGGGCAGAGAGACTCGTCAGGAAGCAGTAATCGTCCTCACGCGGCGCACGCAGACGCGTTTTGCCGCAGTAGCCGCAGGTCGGCCCGTCGGAAAGAAGATGACAGTTTTCACAGTAGTACATGACGCGCAGCCTCCCCTCGCAAAATGCAGATTATTTTCCGGTTTTCTGCTTCCGGTCCTCCTTTGTGCGGAAGAACATCTCCATGACGGGGATGAACAGGAAGCAGATCAGCGCAGCCGTAAAGCCGCCGTTATACAGCAGGAATCCGCCGTGCGTAAGCGGCACGCTCGTCACAAGGCCGTAGTGCAGGATGGCAAATACGAAGCCCGCCAGCCAGCCATAGCTGCCCGTGACAGGGCTCAGGCCGTTTGCAAAGCAGAGACCGATGACGATGGCCTGCGCATTGATGGCGGTCGTAAAATTCGTGCCAAGCGCCGCACAGAGCCCCTTGGTCGCAAAGGACGCCGCCACATAGCCGAGCATGATCGGCCAGACGTTGCCGGGGTGGCTGCCCTTGAAGCAGCAGCACACCATGCAGAACACGCAGCCGATCGTCGCCGCGTTCCAGTTCGCGCCGATCAGGTTGTAGTACAGCACGATGAACAGGCCGTAGATACCAAAATTCAAAATGCCCGTGCCGGCGCCGTACTTCGCGCCGTAATCCACGCCGAAGCCGGAATCCTTGAGCAGTGCGCCATAGCGCTTGAAGCTGCCGCCGAGCAGCAGGCCAAGCACGATCGACAGCGCAAAGACCAGAATGCAGAAGACGTTTGTCGCAAGCCGGTATCCCTCGCCCGCGCCGACGCCAACGCCCTCGGGGAGCGTTCCGCCGAGCACGCGGTAGAGCACCGCGCGCAGGAAAAACGCAACAAGGCCGATCGGCACCGCCGCCGAGTAAAGGTCATAGCCCTTGTGCATCTTCGGGCTGTGCGCCAGTCCTGCCGGCAAAATGAGGCCGATCAGGCAGCAGGCCGCCAGCGCCAGCAGCGCACCGAGCAGCGTGATACCGTGCGGCTCTGCACCGGGATAGCGGATGAGCAGGTCGGTCATCAGCGGTGCGATGCCCGTAGAGAACAGGAATACATTTCCCTGCGTGCAGGGATTGACCTTTCGCACGAGGCAGAAGATCAGCGTGCCCGCAAAGCAGAACCAGATGTTCAGCACCGTGATGCCCCAGAAGGCGAAGCCCGCCGTCAGGAAGAACGCCAGCACCGAAACGCCGTCCGGCTTGCTGCCGGGCAGAGAATAGATCGCGGCGCAGATCGCGCAGATGATCGCCGCATTCAGGAACGTACCGGCAAGGCCGCCGTTGGCCGGGTCAAAATAGCTGTTTGCCGTCTGGTAGGGCAGGACGCACAGGCGCTTTACGCCCTCAAGCATCTGGCTGCGATCCGGCATCACCACCGCCGCGATCAGGCATGCCGCGGCAAAAAGCCAGAACCAGAGGCGAAGCGCCTGTTCCGGCTGCTTGAATTTTTCTTTCATGAAGTCAGCTCCTCTCTTTCAGAAACACCGCCGCCGTAATCCTGGCGGCGGTGTTTGTCAGCTTACAGCGTGCGCTCGGCTGCCTCGACCACGTGGCCGATAAGCACGGACGTCGTGACGGAGCCGACGCCGCCGGGAACCGGCGTGATGGCCTCAACGATGGGCTCGACCTCGGAGAAGACGGCGTCGCCGGCGATGGCGCCCTTGCCGCCCTTGGAGTTGACCTTCTCGGGATCCCAGTTGATGGAGACGTCAATGACGATCTGGCCGGGAGCCACATATTCCTTTGTCAGGCTGTTCAGAACGCCTGCGGCGGAAACCAGAATGTCGGCCTTGCGCGCAATGCCGGCCACGTCCACAGTCTTGGTGTGGCAGACGGTGACGGTGGCGTTCTTGGCCATGAGCATCATCGCAGCGGGCTTGCCGACGACGAGCGAACGGCCGATCACAACGGCGTTCTTGCCCTTGCAGTCAATGCCGTAGAAATCCAGAATTTCCATGCAGGCCTGCGGCGTGCAGGGTGCAAAGCCCAGCTTCTTGCCGGTGAAAACGCCGGAGTTGGAAAGGTCGGTCATGCAGTCGACGTCCTTCGCGGCGGCCAGATGATTGCAGATCTCGTCCTGATCGGCCTTGAGATGCTTCGGCAGCGGGCGGAACATCAGGCAGCCGTGGATGGAATCATCGGCATTGATGGCCTCGATCTGCGCAATGAGCGCTTCCTTGGTAACGTCCTCGGGCAGGACAAACTTCACGACCTCGACGCCGATCAGCTCTGCGCGGGCAGTCGCGCCCTTTTCGTAGGACAGGTCGGACGGGTTCTCGCCGCAGCGGACGATCGCCAGCTTCGGGCTGACGCCCTTTTCCTTCAGAGCCGCAACGCGAGCCTGGAGCTTTTCGTTCATCGCGGCGGTAACTTCCTTACCAAGCAGCAGTTTTGCCATAATTCTCTATCTCCTTCTTATTTAAAGAATCCGGCCTTGACGGTCTCGAAGATCTCGTCGGCCAGCTTGCCGTATTTGTCCAGCATACCAAGGCACTTGGCGTTCATTTCCTCCGCGACGGCGCGGTTCTGGAGCGTCTTGGTGTTGATGAACACATTGAGAGACGCCGCCTGAAGCGCAGACTTCACGATCGCAGCGCCGCAGCCTGCGTCGGAAACGGCAAGGCGAGAGCCCTTCGCCGCGAACACGGCGATGGCGTCGAGCGACTCACAGCACAGCTCCATGATGTGCATCGGAACCTGACATGCCGTGATGGTGGCCTTTTCCATGATCTCCGGGCGGCTGGGATCGTCCTTCGGAATGCCGTAGGCCTTTGCCAGCGGGACAAAGCCCTCCGCATCGGCAGGAACCTGATCGAGCAGTTCGTTTTGCAGGGCATCGCACTTTGCCTTGAGGGCAACAATCTCCGCTTCCACGTCGGCATACTTCTTCTTGCCAACGGTCAGCGAGCCGACCATATTGCCGAGCGCCGTGCCAAGTGCCGCGACCAGCGCAGACGCGCCGCCGCCGCCGGGTGCCGGCTCGCTGGAGGCCAGAACCTCCACGAATTCACGGCAGGATTTTGTCGTCATATCCATAGCTTTTCTCCTAATCTATAAAGAGAGGCGGCGGATATCCGCCGCCTCCCGGTTGGGTGTTGATTCGATTTTCCGATTAGAACAGGCCGCTGACCTTGCCGGTCTCGGTGTCGCCGTCGACACGGCGGTAAGCCGGGTTCGCAGCGGTACCGGGCATCATGGAGATGGTGCCGGCCATCGGGCAGAGGAACTTCGCGCCGCCGTACTCCAGGATGTCACGGATGGCGAGTCTCCAGCCGGTGGGAACGCCCTTCTTGGTCGGGTCGTCGGACAGGGACAGGTGGGTCTTGACCATCATGGTGCAGTAATCCTTGTACTTCGGATCGGTCTCGAAGCGCTCGGCCTTCTGGATCGCCAGAGGTGCCCAGTCGACGCCGTCGGCGCCGTAGACTTCCTTGGCGATCAGCTCAACGCGCTGACGCAGCGGCATGTCGAGCTCGTACAGGAACTTGACGTTGACGGGATCCTCGCAGGCCTCAACAACGGTCTGAGCCAGCTCGATCGCGCCCTCGCCGCCGAAGCGCCAGTGGTTGGACTCAGCGCAGCGGACACCATGCTCCTTGCAGAGCTTCTTTAGCAGAGCGATCTCGGCGTCGGTGTCGGTGTAGAAGCGGTTGATGCAGACGACCGGGTTGATGCCGGACTTCTTGATGGTGTTGACATGGTGGAACAGGTTGCAGGTGCCCTTTTCCAGCAGTTCGAGGTTCTCCTCGGTGTACTCCTTGGGCAGGGGTGCGCCCGGAGTGACCTTCGGGCCGCCGCCGTGCATCTTGAGCGCGCGGACGGTCGCAACCAGAACGGAGACGTTCGGGGTCAGGCCGGAAAGACGGGTCTTGACGTTCCAGAACTTTTCAAAGCCGATGTCGGCAGCGAAGCCGGACTCGGTGACGTGGTAGTCAAAGAGCTTCAGAGCCAGACGGTCAGCGATGACAGAGGACTGGCCGATGGCGATGTTGGCAAACGGGCCGGCATGGACGAGAACCGGCTGATGCTCGACGGTGTAGCACATGGTGGGGTTGATGGTGTTGCGCATCCATGCGGTCATGGCGCCGGCAACCTCGAGATCGTCACAGGTGACGGGCTCGCCGCTGCGGGAGTAAGCCACAACGATCTTGCCGATGCGCTCACGCAGATCCTTAAGATCGCGGGCAACAGCGAGGATGGCCATCAGCTCGGAGCCGACAGCGATGCCGAACTTGGACTCCATCAGGTAGCCGTCCAGACGGCCGCCGATGCCCATGATGATGTTGCGAAGGCCCTGTGCGCAGAAGTCCATGACCCAGCCCATCTCGACACGCTTGGGGTCGATGTCGAGGCGCTTGAGGCCCTTCTTTGCCAGCCATTCGTCGTTATTATTACGCTCATGCTGCATACGCGCATTCAGGGCGACCATCGCCAGGTTGTGCGCGTTCATAATATCGTTGATGTCGCCGGTCAGGCCGAGGGAGAATTCGGTCATCGGCATCAGAAGTGCGTTGCCGCCGCCGGCAGCAGTGCCCTTGACGTTCATGGTCGGGCCGCCGGAGGGCTGACGCAGAGCGCCGCCAACGTTCTTGCCGATCTTGCCGAGGCCTTCGATCAGGCCGAGGGAAACAGTGGACTTGCCTTCGCCGAACGGAGTCGGGGTGATCGCGGTGACCTCGATGAACTTGCCGTCGGGCTTGTCCTTCAGACGCTTCATGACCTTGATGAAGTCGATCTTCGGCGTCTTGCCGTAGGGGATGATCTCCTCGGGCAGCAGGCCGAGCTTTTCACGGAAATAATCGACCGAGGGAAGATTTCTTTCCGCTTCCTCAGCGATCTGCCAGTCCTTGTACACAGTCGGGTCGAGCGTGACGTGACCGTCCTCATGCACGTACTTGCCATCAACGAAATTGATTGCCATGATGTAGTTCCTCCTTAAAAGGTTCCGCCGAGGCCTTAACATCCTCGGGGGAAGTTCATAATCAGCGCCGCGCTTCCAAAATCCACGTACCTCAGCGCTCAAATCGATAATTTTTTATCGGTTCAGCCATAGCATACCACCATCTTTCACAGAAGTCAATGCCGAAAAATCAATTCGTCATTCTGCACGGAAATCACCATCCTTGTTTGGTAGAAACAGCGATTGCCCGCCTGCATCCTGTGATGCAGGCGGGCAAGGTTCCCTTTATTTTGTGGTGTCCGTGACGTCCTTTTCCGTCACGACCGCATGGCTGCGAACGAAGGCGATGGCCTTCTTCATGCGGATGTTGGCAGCAACCGTCTGCTCAAATTCCGCGTTCATATACGGCCGGAGCTGCTCGATCGTCATGCCGTTCTGCTGGCAGATGCCGGCGAGCTCCTCCGCGACCTCCTCGTCGCTTGCGCGAATGCCTTCGAGCAGCGCGATGCGCTCTGCCGCGTGCTGGATGCGCAGGGCGCTTTCGGCCTCGGCGCGCGTATCCTCGCGGAGCTGATCCTCCTTTGCGCCGGCGAACTGGCAGTATGCCTCGAGCGTCAGGCCTCTCTGCGCGAGCTGCGCCCGCAGGACCTCAAGCTGTGCGTCCATCGCCTTTTCCAGCTCGTCCTTCGCCGGGGTGTAGTCCAGCGTCGCCGCAGCCTGGCGCATCAGCCGGTCCTGAAGCTCCATCTCGGCGCACTCGTCATAATATGCCTGCAGGCTCTCCTTCAGGCGGCTGCGAAGTGCCGCAAGCGTCGGGCACTGCCCTACCTCACGTGCAAACGCATCGTCCAGTGCGTAGGCGGATTTTTCATGGATCTCGTGGATCTTGCAGCGGAATTCCGCTTCCTTGCCCGCCAGATTTTCCGCGCGGTAGTCCTTCGGGAACGTGACGTGCACGACCACGTCCTCGCCGATCTTCGCGCCGACAAGCTGCTCCTCAAAGCCGGGAATGAACATGCCGCTGCCGAGCGTGAGCGCCTGCTTCTCCGCCGTGCCGCCTTCAAACTGCACGCCGCCGCAGTAGCCGGCGTAGTCCAGAATGACCTCGTCGCCGCTTTTTGCCGCGCGGTCCGTCACCTGCGTCATGCGCGGCGTCTGCTGTTGAAGGCGGGTGAGCTGCCGATCGACCTCGTCCTCTGTAACGCTCGTGTGCTCAAGCGTGCCCCGCAGGGCCTTGTAGATAAATTCCATGATGTTCTCCTTTTGTGCCGTCCGAGCGGCATTTTGATATTCGGAGGGCTGCTGCAATGGCAGTCTCTGCCCTTGTCTTTTTTTCTCCGGAAAGCAGCGCTCACGCGCACCTATGGCGCATCGCACAGCGCTCCGTTCCGCATGGAAAAGACATGCGTGAATGCCTTTAGAAACTCAGGGGAGGCGTTATGCGTCGTCACAAGAAGTATGTCGCACGGAAGTGTCAGAATCTGCTTTTCCAGCGCTGCGCGCGTCCCTGCGTCAAGTCCGGCCGTCGGCTCGTCCAGCATGACCAGACTCCCCTTTCGCCAAAGCGTGCGCGCAAGATCAAGCCGCCGCTCCTCGCCGCCGGAGAGCGCGTGCTCCTCGCCCCCGATCCGCACATCCATGGACGCGCCGCGCGCGGCGTACCAGCTTGCAAGTCCTGCATCCGCAAGCGTCTGCCTCAGCGCCTCGTCCTCCTGTGCACCGCAGGAGAACATGCTGATGTTGTCGCGGATGGAGGCGCTGAATACAAAGGATTTCTGCGGAAGGAGCGTGACCTGCCTGCGGAAATCTGCGTAAGCATAATCATGCACGGGCCGTCCGTTGATCTCATACGCTCCCTCCGCACCGCACATGGCGGCCAGCACGTTTAAAAGCGTCGATTTTCCGGAGCCGCTTTCGCCAAGCAGGGCAATGCGGTCACCCTTTCGGAGCGTGATGTCAATGTGTCTCAAGACCTCACGCTCGCCCTTCCGGCAGCAAGTATCCCGCAGTGTGATGCTTTCGATCTCGTGCAGCGGCTGCTGTCCCCACTGAGACGTCTCATCTGTCGGTGCATCTAAAAACGAGAGCACATTTTTGCAGACAGCGGCCGCCGCGACCGTGGCAGAGTAGCGTTCACTGATGATTTGGATCGGCCCTGCAACAAAGCTCATAAGCTGTGCGAATGTGATGAGCTGCGGAAGCGTGATCAGTCCCCTTGCAACGAAAAAGAGGCCAACCACCCATGTTCCCAGAAAAATAAGATTCCCGCAGCCATATGCACCTGCATACAAGATCCTACGCATTTTCTGAAAACGAAGTTTCTTTCTGCACAGCTCGTCGTTTGCCTCATCGTGAAGACGATTGATTCCTGCAAAGGCATGGAATGCTCTAAGCGGAAGGAAGCCGGAAAATATCTGCGTCAGAGCCGATGCGTATTGCGCCTTTGCCTGCTGTTCCTCTTTCTTACAGGTTTGCAGCCGTTTTTCGGTCAGCTTGGGAAATACGACCGGCAGGACGCAGGTAAAGAGCATAATCAGCGTCATGACCGGCTGAATGGCAATGGCAGCGCTGACTGCAAGCAGGAAGCAGCAGACCTGAAAGTAAATCTCGCCGAGCGATGTAAGATATTCCTGCTGAACGGTGTCCACATCGTTGTGGATCAGCGAAAAGAAGCCTCCGTCGTCTGTTTTGCTCTTTTCCGCCGTATTGAGTGCTTCAATCTTCCGCACGGCATCGGCTCGCAAATCGCGCCCCACACGCTGAATAACGATGTCGCGTGTGTAATCCATTAGAAAGCTGAGCCCTGTTTCGACAAAGAGATAGCATAGCGTAATAAGTGCGATCCTCCACACACGGGAGAAATCCCCCTTCATTGCGCTGTCGGCAAACGTCCCTAGCAAGAACGACATCAGTACAGAGGAAATTGCGGCCAGTAAATTGACAAGCAAGAAATTGGAAAGCGCGCAGCGGTTCCTTCTATAATATCTTTTCATTTCTTCTCCTCCTGACCGGGTGTCGGCCGGCTCCCCTTGCAGCCGTTTCCTTCACAGAGGCTCGGCGCTTTGACTGCGGTCGTGAATGCCTTACATCTGCGCCTTGATTGCTGAGATCAGGATGTCGCCCGCGACCACGCGGTCCTCCGCCGCGAAGCCGGTTTCGAAATTGGCGGAATAGAGGATCTGGGCATTCGGCGGGAACTCCTCGTCTCCCTCCCAGACCATGATCTGCATGTCGTATCCGGGCAAGAGCGTAAACTGGAAGCCCGCGTCACCGTGGTTGAGCGTCTGCGCGCCCATTTTCTCGCACGCGGCGCGGAATTTTGCCACGCGCGTGCCGAACGTGAACGCCGCACGCGTCAGGCAGCGGCCCGTATACGGCTGGATATACATCTCGCCCCACGGCATTTCACGGAAGGTCTTGAAGGCGCTGTACGGCTCCGCCCTTCTCCCCTCCAGCAAAAAGCGCAGCAGGAAGGTCTGGCACGGAAGGCTTTTCAGCGCGGGCGCACGCTCGTTGTCCGCCGAAATGGCATACTCCGGCCACGAAATGCGGTATACATCGCCGAGGAGCGTCAGCGTGAACACGCCTGCCGCCTCGTCAAATGCCGCGCCGGTGCGCCATGCCGCCGCCTGCGGGTCGATGGCGCGGAATTTTTCCGCATAGTGCTCAAACGGCACTTCTTCTTTGTTGTTCTGAACCTGCATGGCTTACTCCTGTACGCTCGACGGGAACAGCTCGCGGTTGGTGTGCGGCAGGAAGCACGCCGCAACGAATTCATCCATGTAGCGCGGGTTCGTCGAAAGCTCCATATACGTCATATTGGCCGCCAGCTCATGCACCTTTTCGTTGGCGGGGTCCGAGAGCACCATGGCATACGCGCCTGCGAGAGACGAGTTGCCGATGTACTCGAACAGGCTCCGCTCGACGTCGGGGAACATGCCGATGCGCACCGCGTTTTCCATGTTGATTCCGGAGCCGATGCCGCCCGCGACATAGACATGCTCCAGAACGCTCACGTCCATATCGAGCGAGGAGAGCATGATGTTGATGGCGGAGAAGATCGCGCCCTTGGCGCGGATGAAGGACTCGATGTCGACCTCCGTGATGGCGATCTCGCGGCCAGTCTCGCTCTCCTGCTTTGTCGCAAGGACGTAACGGCCCATGCCGTGCTGGTCGCGCAGAATGCGCGGGTTTTCACGCGCGAACTGCCCCTTCGAGGAGATGGCAGACGTGCGGTACAGCTCCGCGATCACATCGATGATGCCGGAGCCGCAGATGCCGACCGGCTTCTGCCCCGCGTCACCGACGATGGTGAGCTTCGGCTCGAGCGTGTCGCGGTCGATGGTGACGGCCTCGATGGCGCCGTCGGTCGCACGCATACCGCAGGAGATGTCGCCGCCCTCAAACGCAGGGCCTGCGGAGCAGGCGCAGGACATCATGAAATCGCGGTTGCCGAAGACGATCTCGCCGTTGGTGCCGAGGTCGATGAACAGGGAAAATTCATCCTTGTCCCAGATGAGGCTCGTAAACGCGCCCGCTGTGATGTCGCCGCCGACATAGGAGCCGATGTTCGGCGCAAGAATGATGTCTGCATCGGGGTTTGCAGGAATGCCGAGCTCACCCGCGCGGATGCCGGTGCACTGGAAGAAGGTCGGGATATACGGCTCCATGCGGACGGGATTTGCGTCCACGCCGAGGAGCAGATGGTTCATCGTCGTGTTCGCCGCGATGCAAAGCCGCAGGATGCGGCGCGTCGAGATCCCGGCCGCCTTGCACATGGCGGCGAGCATGGGTGTGAGTGTTTCCTTGATGATGGCGTCCTGCAGGCGCTTGGTTCCGCCGGGCTTGGTCTGCTCGATGATGCGGTTGATGACGTCCGCACCGTAGCGGATCTGGCCGTTGCCCGCGGAGGCCTTTGCCAGGAGCTTTCCCGTCTTCATGTCCGCCAGCACGCCCGTGACGGTCGTGGTGCCGATGTCGATGGCACATCCGATCAGCGGCGTCTGGTCACCGGAGGGCAGCACATCCATAACATAGAACACACCATCTCTCAGGATACCTGTGACCTTGACGCTGAAATTCTCCTCGCGGAGCGTGGCGGCGAGCTTCTTCACCACGTAATACGGCAGCTTCACATCCGTGCATTCGACCGAAGCCTTCACGCCCCAGACAAGACGCTCGTTGTCGGGCATCGTGTCATCCAGCGTCGGCTCGTCCATCTGGACAAGTGCCTCAACAAAGTCGTTCGTGAAATCCACGCCGGCTGCCTTGACGTCGGCTTCGAGCTTCTCAAAGATCGCGATCTCCTCACCGGAGGACAGATCGGCGGTCTTCATGCGGCTCTGATATGCCGAGGCAATGTCGGGCACCAGAACGACCACATCGGACTCGACCTTGCACGAGCAGCTCAGTCTCCAGCCCTCGGCGTATTCCTCGTCCGTGATGTGTCCGGTCTGCGGGCCCTCGACCGTGCCCTCCAGCAGCTTCACGCGGCACTTGCCGCACGAGCCGTTGCCGTTGCAGGGCGCGTCAATGGCGACGTTGCTGCTCTTTGCGATCTCCAGAAGCGTTGCGTCGGGGGCCGCAAAGGCCTTGACCTCCTCTTGTCCGTTCTCAAAGCGGAATGTGACCTGATACATGGGGATATGCTCCTTTCGGTTCTTTCTATTCTGTTTCCGTTTATGATCGATGTCAAGCACATGCGGCCGCGGACGTACTGCGTCCGCGCCCGCACAGGCTCGCGCCCCGATTTTCACCGTTTCGCCGATGCGCGCATATCTGTCCGTCATTCGCGGACATTTCAGCAAAAAGAGGGAGGGCATATGCCCTCCCCCTCAAACGCATTCCAACTGCCGGTGCAGCGCCGCGTGGCGGTGGCGGTTGGGAAGCCGCCGCTGCATCGGCCCGAAAGCCGTCTGTAGACGCATCGCTGGGACTATTATATTACATCAGAGGCTCCATGGCAAGCACCGGATGATGCTTTTCCTGAAGGAATTCCATCAGCGCGTCGCAATCGGTGCAGATGGTCTCGTCCGCGACCATGTCGATGAAGTTGTCGATGCCGTACAGCTCCTTGGCGGTCTTGTTCAGACGCTCGCCCACGTCGTCTTTCAGCTCCTTCGGCATCCAGACGATGCGCTCAATGCCGCCCTCGGCGTGGATGAACTTCTTGGAGGCGATGAAGTGACGGCCGTGACCCATGTAGCCCGGCGTCTGGACGCCGCCGCCGGTGCAGGACGCCAGCTCGCCGAAGGTCATGCCGGCGGGCGTCATGCCCGCATACTCGCGGTTCACGACGATGAAGCCGTTGGACATCGGCTCAATGCCGGAGATGCACTCGAAGCAGCCGCAGGAGGTCATCGGGTCTTCCATGATGGAATACAGTGTGACTTCCTCCACAGCGCCGTGGGTGGCGTCCTTGATGGCCTCGTTGACGGTGCTGTAGCGGCCGGTGCGCTCGTCGAGGCAGCCCTCCTTCATGATGGGCTGGGACGGGCCGTTCTGGTTGAGCTCATAGGTCGCCTTGGCGTCGAGCCACGAGACCGCGCCGCACAGACCAAGGCGCTCCGGCGTGACCACGCAGCAGTGCGCCGGTGCAAAGGACTGGCAGAGGATGCAGGTGAAGAAGCGGTCAACCGATTCGTCGGTCATGGTGGCCAGACGGTCGTCACGCATGTTGTAGCGCGGCATGGCGACGTCGTTCAGGAACGCGGTGGCCCTGGCCGGGTCGGTGATGAGGTGTACCTCGCACTTATCCACGACTGCGTCAAATTCATCGGTGATCATATGATACAGGACTTCCGCGAAGTCCTTCAGGCGCAGCCCCTTCTCGAAGGCGTCCTTGGAGATGCGGATGCGGAACTGGTTGCGCTGGCCGGTGTGCATAACGCCTTCCATGTAGTTGAACCATGCGTGGATCTTGCGCTCGATGACAGACTCAAAGTCGGCCTGCATCTTCTTGCCCGCAACGTAGATGCAGGTGGCAAGCGCGTATTCAAGGTCGCCGGAGTCGATGTCCGGGCCGTCGATGACGATCTTGTGATCTTCGATCTCGTCCGGCTCCTTCATAAGAACAAGCTCGCAGGTGGTGTTCTTGGCGGACCAGAATTCGACCTTCATGTCCGACTTGCGGATGATCTCGCCCTCAAATGCCGCCGCAAACGCGACCGGAATGGGCAGCTCCTTGGACTTGATCTTGATGCCGCGCAGCTCAAGAGACTTCTTGACGGTCTCATTGTGGTCGGTGCAGGATTCCAACGCACCCGGGACCTGATTTTCGCCGAGGTCGATATCGACCACGACCGGGAAGCCCAGCGCGATGGCGCCGGCGCCCGCGGAGACGACGACATTGTCGATCGCGCCGAAGGTGTTGACGAACGCGGGAACGCGCTCCTTGGTGTAGGCAAGCAGACCGGCCAGGTCGCCCGGCTGCACATTGCCGAAGATCAGCGCCGCACGGATGGCGACGGTGACAACATGGATCACAGCGGTCACATCGTGGCCCAGCGGGATGACGCGAAGCTCAAGACCCATCTTGACGCCCGCATCGGCGCACTGCTCGATGACGTCGCCGATCATAAAGGTCATGATGCCCTTGGACTGGTAATCCTTGACGACCTTGGCCACATCCTCACCGTTTTCCGCCTTGCCGAGCACGACGGCCACACCGGGAATGTCGCCCGTGACCAGCGGCACGCCGAGGCTGCGGATGACGGGGTCGGGAACAAAGCCGATGCCGGGCACGCGCGCTTCCTCGTACGCTGCCTTCGGCTCAACGAACTTGAGTCCTTCCAGAATTTCCGCGCCGACCGCAGTGGCAAGGCCCGCGTTCAGCGCCTGACCGAGATCCTCCTGATCGGTGATGAGGCTCTTAAGGACGCCGACGCACGCCGTCAGGTCGCCCAGCGTCTTGACCTTCACACCGGTCGCGGCATAGATGGTGGGGAAGAAATATGCGGTATCAGGGAAAGCGAGCTCTTTCTCTGCGCCATATTTGGCAATCGCATCATTGACTGCGCCTTCGGTCAGTCCGGCAACGGCATGAGAGCCGCCATAAATCAGATCCGTTAATACGCTCATGAAAAATCCTCCTGTTCACATATCCCCCCAATGGGGTTCTTCTGCTACTAGAATAGCAACTTTGTCTGCGTTTGTACAGCATTTTTTTGGGATTCATGAAAGAATTTGATCAATTCCTCAAAAACGGACAAAAAAAGGACCCTGACGGGTCCTTTTTTCGGTCAATTATCAGACTTCCAGATAAGAGTCGGAATACAGCTCGTTGTTCTTGAAAATGTCGCAGGACTTGATGGTCTCCATCAGTCTCAGGTCGTTGGGGTTGACAATGGCAGAGGTCAGGCCCTGCATCATCGCCATGGCGACCAGCGCGGAGTCCATGATCGGACGGACATTCTTCGGAGCACCGTTGGAGTTGTTGGACAGGCCGCCGGTGGACTTCAGGCCCTCGTCGGCGAACAGCTTGATGGCGTTCAGAACGTCCATCTGCTTGTCCTGCATGCCCTTGACGACAAGGAACAGCGGGTCGAACCAGAGGTCGGTCGCTTCCATGCCGAGGCTCAGGCCGCGCTCGAGCATATGATGGCAGTGCATCATGCGCTCCTCGTTGTCCTTCGCGATGCCGTCAGCCGAGCAGAGCGCGATGCAGATCGCGTCGTTGGCAGCCGCCAGATCGATGTTGGAGATACGGGAGCCGGCGTCGGCAGAGTTGACGATGGGCTTGCCGTTGGTACGGTTGTAAACGTGGATACCGGCTTCGATGGCGCGCTTGTTGGCGGTATCGAGTGCCAGAGGCACGTTGTTGAAGTTCTCCTGAAGCAGCTTGACCGCCCAGGTCATCAGCTCGGGACCGTTGGACTCGGCAGGGCCGATGTTGACGTCAAGATACGTTGCGCCGGCCTTGATCTGCTGTGCGGCACGCTCGAGGATGGGATCGGGGTTGAACGTTGCCATTGCCTCGCGGATGACCGGGGAGATGCAGTGGATGCGCTCGCCGATGGTGACGAACTTGGGAGATTCGGGATCTCTCTGCTTGTAGTGCGCGTTCAGATCATCGCGGATCTTGATGGCAGGGATGGAAGCAGCGATCTTCTCGAAGTCCAGCGGCGCGTTGGCATCGACAGCTTCCTTCTTCTCCTCGGCAGGCTTCTTGGACGCGGCAACCGCCTCGGCAGCCTTGACGTACTCGCCGTCCTTGAGGTACTTGACCAGCTCGACAGCCTCGCGGGTGCCGACGACGACGTTCCAATCCGGCAGCTTGTCCTGGATCTCGCCCTTCATGACAGCGACCTTGCCCGGGATGATGAGGGTGCGGTTGTTGACCTTGGAGGCGATTTCATACTCGTCAAAGAACTTCTTGACGGTGCTGGAGGAGAACTTGCCGGCGGCCCATGCCGTCAGGACGGACATGCCGGAAGCATCGGTGATGAGGAGGTTGACAGGAACCTTGGAGCGCTCGAGCTCGCCGGAGACCAGGAAGTAGGTCAGCGCGAAGTCGACCGTCAGGGCGCAGGGATCGTCGGGGCCGGCGCCGTTGACCGGATAGAGGCCCGGAGCGACCTTCATGGGCTTCTGCGGGTCGGTGTAGATGTTCTGACGCAGGCCGTACAGCGGCAGAGCCTCTGCATAGGTCATTCTCGGCATGATGATGATCGAGCCGTACTTCAGCGTGAACACGGAAGCCAGCGCGGTAGCCAGATGATACTCGGTGCCGCAGAGCTTGCTGAGATCGACGATCGACGGATAGCCGAAGGTGCGGTCGTTGTCCTTGAGGGCAGCGCGGCGAACCTGAACGGCGTTGCCGAAGGTCTCCTTGATGGTGGCGCCGGTGACGTCGAGCAGGAGGTTCTTGTTGCCGGCCTTCTCGAGTGCCTCAACGGTGTCGTGCAGCTCGTTGAGGTCCGCAGCCTGAACGCCGAGAACGATGCCGTAAGCCTTGGCAAGCTCGTTCATGGCCTCGAGGTTGTCCTTGTTGACGCCGTTGACAACGGGCTTTGTGTCCTTGATGGCCTCGACGGCAGCCTTGGCGGCCTCAACGTCGGTGGTCTCGAGGATCACGCCGCGCTCCAGCGTTGCGGCCTTCTTGGCAAGCTCGACAAAGCGGGCGTTGTCGCCGCAGTTGCGGACGGTGACGAATTCCACGTACTCGCGCTCGCCGATACGCTCGTAATCGACGCTCTTGAGCTCCGCGATCTTTGCCTCGACCGCAGCGTCGTCCATCTCGGTGTTGATGGAGACGGCGAACAGGTTGCGGGAGACGAAGGTCTTCTCATGACGGAACAGAACCGTCTCGCCGCCGAGCTTGTGGCCGGCGACCTCGATGGACTTCATGGGAGGCGCAGTGGCCTCAGACAGAAGCGCGATGGCTTCCGGGGACATATACGGGCACTTGGTGATGGGCAGCGCGCCCTGTGCGACCTTCATGCAGAATGCCATGCAGGTGGGGCTGCCGCATTCCTTACAATTCTTCTTGGGAGATAATTTGAAAATGTCAAGACCTTTAACTGCCATAGTATGTTTCCTCCTTCCGCATTAGCAAAGCGCGTCGATCATCTTGGCGATGGTCTTGATCGCAGCGGGATGACGCATGATGACTGCGTCGGAGCCGCCGGCCAGAACAGCCGCCGCCGTGGTGATCTCCATTTCAACGCCGCGCTCTTCCTGATTGCCCCACTCGGGCATGTCGCTCTCAGGCATGATGGATTCCTTCACGCCCCAGGTGTCGGAGGAAACGGGAGTCATGATGGGCATCTGCAGCATGGTGTCAGCCTGCTTCAGAGCCGCGTCCTTGATGCGGTCAAGCGTGGATGCAACGTACTCATAGCCATAGCCCGCAGCAGCGGAGCCGATGTTCATGACGATGTTCTGGGCGCTGACGCCGAGCTGGGTCATGACGGTGTTGAGCTGCTTTGCGAGGTTGATGTCGACGGCGGATTCCGCGCCGACCTTCTGGCCGTAGGCAAGACCCGCAGACGCGCCGACAGTCTTGTAGTTTTCATCGCGCGCGGACAGAACGAGGATGTTCTTGCCGGCAAGGGCTTCCGCGATCTTGTTAAAGAGCTCGGTGTCCTTATCGATGTTCTTGCAGCCCATGACAACGATGGGCATGGTCACGGCGTCGGAGACGGCCTTGGCCAGCTCCACGCACTCCCCGACAGACTTGTTGAGGCCGTTGGGATCGGCACCCTCGAAGTGCAGGCAGAGGAAGGACGCGCCGGGCATGGTCTCGGCACGCCTGGCCATGTCGACAACGCTCTGGCAGCCGGCGTAGAATTCCTTCTCACCGGGCATGGTGTATTCTTCCATACCAAGGTCGGTCAGCTCGACACCGATCTTCGGCGCGTTCTGGATCTCCGCATCAAAGGTATAGAAGGGCAGCACGTTCTGGCCGCCGATCTTTGTGGCCTTTTCGCCAACGCCAAGAGTCACTTCATTGATTTTGGCGTTGAAAGCCTGCTTTTTGGGAACAAAAGGCATGTTGGTAATCCCCCTACTAAAATTTTTCACGGCAGCTCGCGCGGCCTGCCCGGCGCTCCGGCAGCGTCTATACCGGAACAGCCGTATGCCCGCGCGTCCGCCTTTGGCTTACAGATTCAGTTTGCGCATGATCTCACGCAGCGCCGCCTTGACAGGCGCGCTGTCGGGTACCTTCGAGCTGGGCTTTCCGTCGCAGTCGTACTCAAAGACGAGATCGTCCTGCGGCAGCACCCCGACGAGGTCGAGACCATACTTTTCTATTTCCTCCTGCACGCCGGGCGTCAGAACGCCGCCGGGCGCGCGGTTGACGATGAGCTTCATGACGCCGGGCTTCAGCTCCAGCTCGCGGATCATTTCCGCGATCCGGCCGACGGCCTGAATGCCGCGCCGCGAACAGTCAGAGATCAGGAGCATCGTATCCACATGCGGAAGCGTTCCGCGGGAAATATACTCCAGTCCCGCCTCGTTGTCCACGACCATATAACGATAATTACCGGCGTACTTGTCGATCTGAGTCTTGAGGACGCCGTTGACGAAGCAGTAGCAGCCCTTGCCCTGCGTCCGGCCCATGACCAGCATGTCAAAATCGTCCTCTTCGATCAGGGCATTGCCGAACATCATCTCGGCATAATCCGCCTTGGTCATGTTGGAGGGCACGGTGCCCTTCTGCTCCGCCCGCGCCATATCCTCGCGGATATCGCCGAGCGTCGTCTCCACCTCTACGCCGAGAACCTCGTTGAGGTTGGAGTTTGCGTCCGCATCCACAACAAGGATGGGGCCTTTTTTCTCCTTGCAGAGATAGTCAATGATCATGCCGCAGGTCGTCGTCTTGCCGACGCCGCCCTTACCGGCCACTGCGATGGTATGTGTTGCCATAATAATCGCTCCTTGAGGCGCGCCCCGAAAAGCGCGGTCATGCTCCGGCGGAGGCTTCTCCGCCGGAGCACTGGTGTTTTACTTAGACAAGATCGATCAGGCCGGCAGCCTTTGCAATGTACGCAACATCGTCATACTTGTTCAGTGCGTACAGATGGATGCCGTCAACGCCGCAGGCGCGGTACTCGTCGATCTGGTTGATGGTGTATTCGATACCGGCCTTCTTGAAGCTCTCCTTCTTGCCGGCGACGTCGGCGTCGAACGGCTCTTTTTCGAAGGGGTTCGGGAAGATCCAGTTCTTGGAGATGATCTCGCACAGCTTGCGGTCCATGACGCAGCCGTTGCGGCTGAGGGCCATGTTGATGGTCGCAGCCTGGTCGAGGATCGGCATGATGCCCACGTCAACGGGCATCCAGATGCCGGCGCCGCGGATGGCGTCGAGCCAGTAGCGGAATGCATCCATGTCCCAGCAGAGCTGAGAGATGATGAAGTCAGCGCCGTTGTCCTGCTTCTGCTTCAGGAACGCGATGTCAGCCTCGAGGCTGCGGCACTGGATGTGGCCCTCGGGAGAGCCGGCCACCGCGATGGTGAACTTGTCGCCGAACTCCTTGCGGACGAACTTGACAAGCTCGGTAGCGTAATGCAGGTCGCCGTTCGTGCCGGTCCAGCCGAAGGGCAGGTCGCCGCGCAGCGCGAGCATGTGGTCGATGCCATGGTCAAGGTAAGTCTGGAGCTTTTCCTTGATGTCTTCCTTGGTATTGCCGATGCAGGTGAAGTGGGTGACAGGAGTGCACTTGCCGTCCTTCTGGATCTTGTCCAGAACTTCAAGGTTCTTGCCGACGTTCGTTCCGCCTGCGCCGTAGGTGCAGGAGATGTAGTCGGGGTTCAGCGTGTAGAGCTTTTCCAGCACGCCGCCTTCGCCGCACAGTTTTTCCATGCCGACGTCGGTCTTGGGCGGGAATACCTCAAAAGAAAAGGTAGCTCTGTTTTCATAGATCTCAGCAACGCTCATTTTTGCCTCCAAAATATAAAAATAGTCCTGTGTCCGCGGGCGCTTGCGCGCGCAGCGGCTGGGCGTGTTGAAACGCGCCCATTCGATACCAATTTATCGTAACATACTTCTTTGATAATTACAAGCCTGTAAGTCTGCAAAAAACACGAAAAATCCGCTGCGCGGTTTTTTTCACCGGCGTGCCGCCGTCAAATCTCCGTAAACAGGAATTTCTGGCTCACGCCGCCGCTCTCGACAAAGACCGTCATGCGGCTCTCGCTGAGCTTGTCCACGCGGATATCGACCTGCTTGCCCTTGACCTCGCCGCGCACCCACGCAACCGGGTCGTCCGTCTCGATCTCGTCGAAAAAGACATCGCGCATCTGGTTGTTGGCGCACTGGTTTTCGATCTCGCGCACGACCTCCCAGCTTCTCATGCGTCCTCCTCGGGCATGATGAGCGCCGTGTTGCCGACAAGATCGACCGAGACGAGCCGCCCGACGACGACCGCCTGACGCTCCATGATGTCGGTCAGGATGATCTGGCCGTCCTGGCAGTCGATGCGCTGGACGTTGCTCAGAACGAGATTTTCCGGCTTCTGCTCCTTCTTATAAACCATTGCAAGGCACATTGTTTCCGCCTCCTCAGCCGTTCATTGCGGCAAGCACCGTGGAAAGCCGCATATTGCCTTTTTCAAAATCGCTGACCGCCTGCATGACCTGCTCGTAGGCGACATTTTCGCCCAGCGTCTGAAGCTGCTTTGCAAGCTGTGCAAGCTCATTTGCGTGCGATGCGTTGTGGCCGACCATGTATTTCATCAGCGCGATCAGCTCCGCGCGGGGATCGGCGCTCTGGCAGCCGGCGCAGGACGCCGCATCGCAGTGGCTGTGCTCGCCGCAGCCGTGGTCGTGGGTATGGGGATGCGCATGGTCATGCGCATGGTCATGTTCATGTTCGTGATCGAGATGCATGGAATTCATCCTTTCTGATGTTCATTAGCTGTATTATACTCGCAGCCCGCCTTTTTGTAAAGGCGCTCACAGCATGAAAATCATTCTCTGTGCCGTCATATTTTCGCGAATTTACAGGATATTCATTGTTTTTTCTGTAGCAAATCGGCGCAGAACGTGGTATACTTTGAGGCGTCATGCGAAAGGAGCGCTCTATATGCCGCACGATCACGAATATCTGCACGAACACAACATTCCGCACATCCACCACCCGGATGACGTTCACGACGCGGAGCACAACCACGATCACGACCACGCACATGACCACGGCCATGCGCACGGCGAGCACCCGCATGTCCACGCGAACACCAAGGCCGTCATCAACCGTCTCTCGCGCGCCATCGGGCATCTGGAGTCGGTGAAGAAAATGGTTGAAAACGGGCGCGACTGCTCGGAGGTGCTCATCCAGATCGCGGCCGTGCGCTCGGCCATCAGCAACATCGGCAAGGTCATCCTTCAGGACCATATCCAGCACTGCATCGTCGACGCCGTCGAGCACGACGATGAGCAGGCGCTCGAGGATCTTTGCCAGGCCATCGACAAATTCATCAAGTAGACGTTTTGGCACTCAAACGCGAACCGGAGGGCTGGGTTCGCGTTTGAGAAGGCTGCACCCGCCTGCCGCGCCGGCTTTTTCTGCCTGTCCGGAAAAAAGAGCAAAAAAGTGCAAAAAACCTCTTGATATTTTCAAAAAAACCAATACAATGGTAGCGAAGGAGAACCGTGTAAGGGCAGGCAGATGTGACCCTGCTAATTCAACAAGAGTGCATGCGTACCCGAAAGTTGCATGAATGAGTAGAAATGGCGCGTCAAGTACCGGCTGGATGGGAGGTTGCCACCGGGCGAAGGGGTTTTCCCCGCGGTGCCATTTTCGCATCCGCTGAAGCAAACAGAAATTGTACAGCAGTTTCAAGCTTGTGAAAAATATTGTTTCAACCTCCTCCCATTTACAAAATAGGAGGCTTTTTTATGTCTAAAATCACATCTGCTGCGGCTCCCAAGGCCGCCCGCCACTCGATGACCACCCGCACGCTCGCCGGCTGCGCGCTGCTTGCCGCGATGAGCGTCGTGCTCGCCCGCTTCGTGATCCCCATGCCCGCCGTGGACCAGCGCTTCTCGCTGGAAGCCGTTCCGATCTTCATTGCCGGTATGCTCTTTGGGCCGATCCCCGGCGCGCTGGTCGGCTTCTCGGCGGATCTGGTCGGCTGCCTGTTCTCCGGCTACGGCTACAACCCGCTGTTCTGCGTGCCGCCCATTCTCTACGGTCTGAGCGCAGGTCTGTTCCGTCCGCTCCTTCTGAAGAAGACGACGCCGCTCACCATCGGTCTTTCGTTCCTGCCGCCCGTCGCGCTCGGCTCCATCCTGTACCAGAGTGCAACACTCGCCTATGTCTACGGCAAGGGCGCTTTCCTGCCGAACTTCCTCGTGAAGCTCAGCACCCGCTCGGTTCAGTTTGCGATCACGTTCGTTCTGGACGTGCTGGTCGTCTATCTTCTTTATAAGTCCAAGGTCTTCACCGCCGTCCATCTCTGGCCGGCCGCGCAGAAAACCGAAGATAAGGAATAATCCCGCGAATTTTTGACAGTTTTTACAGAAGGAAGTCCCAAATCATGACTCTTGATGAAGCTCTGCGTTATATTCATGAGGTTTGCTGGAAGGGCACCATTCCCGGCCTTGAGCGCATACAAGCGCTTCTGGACGCCATGGGAAACCCCGAACGCAAATGCAAATTCGTCCATGTGACCGGCACCAACGGCAAGGGCTCGACCTGCGCGATGGTCGCCTCCATCCTGCGCAAGGCGGGCTACAAGACCGGTCTGTACACCTCGCCGTATCTCATCCGCTTCAACGAGCGCATTCAGATCAACGGCGAACAGATCTCCGATGCGGATATCTGCGAGCTGACCGAGTATGTAAAGCCATTCGCGGAATCCATCTTCGAGCGCCCGACCGAGTTTGAGATGGTCACAGCCATCGGCTTTGAGTATTTCGCCCGCCACAAGTGTGACATCGTTGTCTGCGAGGTCGGCATGGGCGGCGAGTTCGACGCGACGAACGTCATCCCGGCGCCGGAGGCTGCCGTGATCTGCAACATCGGTCTCGACCACACCGAAGTGCTGGGCGACACGCTGGAGAAGATCGCCGGCGCCAAGGCCGGCATCATCAAGCCCGGCTGCGACGCAGTGCTCTACCGTGAGCGTCCGTCGGTCGAGGCGGTGTTCGAGGAACGCTGCAAGGCGCTGAATGCGCCGCTGCACAAGGCGGATTTCGACTCTCTGCATCTGCTCTCGCACTCGCTCGAGGGTCAGGTCTTTGACTGGGAGCGTTTTCACGCCCTGCGTCTGCCGCTTCTCGGCGAGCACCAGCTCCACAATGCCGCTGTCGCGCTGACCACGGCGCGCGTGCTTCAAAAGCGCGGCTGGAAGATCACGGACGAGCAGATCCGCGAGGGCATCGAGTCGGTGCGCTGGCCGGGCAGATTTGAGCTGATGCGCAAGGACCCGATGTTCATCATCGATGGCGGACACAACCCGCAGTGCATTGAGGCACTCGTCAAGAACATTCGGGACTACCTTCCCGGCAGGGAGCTGACAGTCCTGACCGGCGTGCTCGGCGACAAGGACTTCCACTGCATGTACCGCGATGTCGCGCAGTACGCAAAGGAATTCATCACCATCACCCCCGCCAACCCCCGCGCGCTGACGGCCGAGAAGCTGGCTGACTATCTCCGCCAGTTCGGAAAGCCGGTCACAGCATGTGACGTTGTGGCGGACGGCGTCCGGCTTGCCATCGAGCACGCCGGAAAGGACGGCGTGGTGCTCTGCTACGGCTCGCTTTACATGATCGGCGACATTGACGCCGCCCTTCAGACGCTCTGAGCCTGCTGCCCCGCAGAAACACGCAATATACACCGGGCGTCCTTTTCTTCCGTTTTAGGATGCTGCCGCACGGCGGACATCCGAAGCCACATTCTGACGATAGGAGGCTGACCGAATGGTCGACTGGAGCACCATACCAAAAATCGACGCGCATATCCATCTCATGCCGCCGGACGTCATCGAAGCCAATCAGGGCTGCGGCGATAAATTTGCGGACTTCGGCAGCGTTTCGGACTATCAGAGGCTGATGGAGCGTTATCACATCAAAGCCGCCGTCATCATGCCCTTCAATGACCCATATATGCTGTCCATGGACTTTAATATCTCATCCGTGCATGACAATCTGCTGTCCATGTGCACGGGCGGCGGGCTGTTCTGCTTTGCAGACATCGATGTGCGAAACAGCGCCGCCGAAACGCTTCGGGAACTGGAGCGTGTCATGCAGGAGCGCGCCTTCCTTGGCGTCAAGATTCATCCCTCCAACATAGGCTACCCGGTCGACGGAGCCTATTTCCATCCGATCTTTGCCTGGGCCGCCGCAAACGGCGTTCCCGTTGAGATCCATTCCTACCCAAGATCCAGCATTCCGGACGACGTCTGCTCGCCGCTGCGTCTCCGGCGCGTGCTGCACGAGCATCCCGGCCTGTGCATGTCCATTGCACATCTCGGTGGCTTCCAGCACGAGGAGCTTTGCGGACTGGACGCCTATTTTAATTTCTCCGCCGTTCTTCCGGATCTTGTGGAGCGCTGCGGCACGGAACAGGCCAATCGGATCCTGCGCGCCTTCGGCACGGACCGTCTCATCTTCGCGACGGATTACCCGGACAGCCGCTGTCTGAGACCAGCGCAGATCTATGACCGCTATTTCGAGCTGCTCGGCAGTATGGACTTCACGCAGGCAGAGGCTGAGCGAATCTGCCGCGAGAACATCAAGAACATGTTGCGGTGCGGCGCAAAAGACGGTATACTATAGAAAAAGACACGTTCTCTGGAGGAAACGCGATGAAAAAGCCATTTCTCGAAGCAGGTCAGATCGTCAGCACACATGGCGTGCGCGGTGATGTGAAGGTCATGCCGTGGGCGGACGACCCGGAATTCCTGCTGGATTTTGATACCGTTTATCTCGGCGGCAAGCCCGTGCGCGTGCAGTCGTGCCGCGTGCAGAAGACCTGCGTGCTCATGAAGCTCGAGGGCGTCGATGATCTGGACGCCGCCGCACGCCTGCGCGGGCAGACTGTCTCGATCCGGCGCGAGGATGCGGCCCTTCCCGAAGGCTCCGTGTTCATCGCCGACCTCATCGGCCTGCCCGTCCTCTGTGAGGGCGAGACCATCGGCAAGGTCACGGATATTTTGCAGCGTCCCGGAAACGATGTCTACGTCGTGACCGGCGAGCATGAATATCTGATCCCCGGCGTGCCGGAGTTCATTCTGGAGCGCAATCTTGACGCAGGCTATGTCCGCGTCCGGCTGATCGAGGGCATGCGGACCGATGAGATTTGACATCATGACGCTCTTTCCGGCGGCGGTCGATGCGATGATGCAGGAGAGCATCCTCGGCCGCGCGCAGAAAAAGGGCCTGATCGAGATACACAGCCACCAGATCCGCGACTACACCACAAACCGCCAGAATCAGGTGGACGACTATCCCTACGGGGGCGGCCGCGGCGCCATCATGCAGTGTGACCCGCTGTTCCACTGCTGGAGCGCCATCTGTGACGAGGTCGGCGCGCCGGTACACACCATTTTTCTCTCCCCCTGTGGAAGCGTTTTCAATCAGGAAAAGGCGCGCCAGCTCCGTGACAGCTTTGAAAACATCATCCTCGTCTGCGGTCACTATGAGGGCATTGACCAGCGCTTCATCGACGAATGCGTGGATGAGGAGATCTCCGTCGGCGACTTTGTCCTGACCGGCGGCGAGCTGCCTGCGATGTGCATTGCCGATGCGGTCTGCCGTCTGGTTCCGGGCGTTCTCGGCGACGAGGTCTGCTTCACGGACGAAAGCCACTGGGACGGGCTTCTGGAGTATCCGCAGTATTCCCGCCCCGACGAGTGGCACGGGCTGCGCGTGCCGGAGGTGCTGCTCTCCGGCAACCACGCTCTTGTCGACCGCTGGCGCAAAAAGCAGGCCATCCTGCGCACCATGCGCTGCCGCCCGGACATGTTCCGAAAGCTCCGCTTCCCGTATAAGACCCGTGCGGAGAAAAAATTCATCGCTGAATTGGAGGCCGAAGATGAACAGTTCCGAGATCGCGACCCTAAAAACCTGGATCGAAGCAAGTGACAACATCGTGTTTTTCGGCGGCGCGGGCGTCTCCACCGAATCCGGCATTCCGGATTTCCGGAGCGAGGACGGTCTGTATCACCAGAGGTTCGACTATCCGCCGGAGCAGATCCTGAGCCACTCGTTTTTCTATCGCCGCACCGAGTATTTCTACCGCTTCTACCGCGAAAAAATGCTCCCGCTGGAGGCGCAGCCGAACGCCGCGCACCGCAAGCTCGCAGCGCTGGAGCGGGCGGGCAAGCTCCGCGCCGTTGTGACGCAGAACATCGACGGCCTGCACCAGAAGGCCGGGAGCAGACGCGTGTATGAGCTGCACGGCTCCGTGCTGCGCAATTACTGCACGAAATGCGGGAAATTCTATTCCGCCGAGTTCATCCGTGACAGTGCGGGCGTGCCGCACTGCACCTGCGGCGGGCTCATCAAGCCGGACGTGGTGCTCTATGAGGAGGGGCTCGACGGCGATACCATTGACGGCGCCATCCGCGCCATCTCAGATGCCGAGGTGCTCATCGTTGGCGGCACGTCGCTCACCGTCTACCCGGCGGCCGGGCTGCTGCGCTATTATCGCGGGAACAAGCTGGTCCTCATCAACCGCGATGAGACGCCGTATGACGGCTATGCACAGCTCGTCTTCCGCGAACCCATCGGTCAGGTACTCAGCCTCGCAGCAGCCGATTTTTAACCCATGCGCCCAGATACGAACGCTCCCGGCAGCTATGCTGCCGGGAGCGTTGAGCTTGTCAAAAAAGTCTTTTTGACAAGCTCTCAAACGCGAACCGCGTGGCTGGGTTCGCGTTTGAAAAGGCTGC
>URLO01000034.1 GCA_900548625.1 uncultured Eubacteriales bacterium
GCTTACCCCTAATACCATTTTCAGCATTACCGGACGCGATTGGATTATTGAAGCGTTTAATTAGGTTTTAGTATGAGACGCCGCCGGCAAAGAAAAGCGTGTTGCCCGAAACGCAGCTCGTGCTGACCCAGCGGACCTGCTCGGGAATGTCCAAATACTGCGCCTGATAGGCGTACTGCGACGATGCCTCCGGCATCGTTCCCGTCTGGGCAGACGGGTCTGCGCCGTCTGGTGTTGTTTTGTCCTTGCTGCATCCTGCAAGCGCCCCAAGCAGAAGCGTGAGCGCGGCACAGGCAGCAATCATGCGTTTTTTCATAACGTTGCCCCTTTCCTGGCGTTTTCCTCTTTTCGTCCCTATCTTAGCAGACTCTCTCCAAAAAGAAAAGCCATTCAAAGGCTTTTTAAGAAAACCTTAAGAAAAAGTCAATGCTCCTAAAAATGACCTGCAATTTAAAATAATATCAAGACTTTATCTCAAAAACTCTTGTCAAATAAAAGATCATCCGATATAATATAGACACAGGGGAACCGAACTCGCAACGCATTCGGAGGCAGCGGGAACATCCTTTCTCCTTGTATCTCACAAACCTGGCCCCTCGCTCTCATAATCACAAGACAATGGCCGCAGGCGGATACCCCTGTCAGTATTTTCTGCGCGTCATTTCTGTCATGGCAGGTTCCCCTATGCCTGCTGTGCTCCTTCCTCCGCCGCCCCTGTCTCCACACAGGGGCGGTATCATTTGCCTGAAAAGCCCGGCGGCAAAGCTCTTGCCGCCGGGCTTTGACATTGCTTTGGCTGTGCCTAGTCCTTCCATGTGTCGATCAGCATTTCGATCTCCGCGGTAAAGCGGCGCAGGCGCTGGTTCGACTGCTCCTTGCAGGCCATTGCGACCGCAACGAGCCGCTGCGCCGCCTCCACGAGCTGCGCAAAGGCTTCGTTCTTTCTTGCGCGGCCCTTTTTCTCAATGCGCTGCCCCTCTGTGACCACAAGGAACTTGCCTTGCAGCAGGTCAAATTCCGTTCCGCTGAACGGTGCGACCGCGCTGTAGCCCTCAGAGACAAGGCGGTCGCGGAAGGCCTCGCAGTTTTCTTCATCGCCGTGGTTGACAAACACAACGCGCGGCTTGCGCGTGAATGCGTGGACCCAGTGGAGAAGGCCGTCTCTGTCCGCGTGACCGCTTGTGCCGTGCAGGGCGCAGATCTCCGCGTTGACCGAGATCTCCTCCCCGAACAGGCGGACGGTTTTTGCGCCGCTCAGGAGGCTCCGTCCCAGCGTACCCTCCGCCTGATAGCCGGCAAAGAGGATGATGTTCTCCCATCTCCAGAGATTGTGCTTGAGGTGATGGCGGATGCGTCCCGCGTCGCACATGCCGCTTGCGGAGAGGATGACCTTCGGGCGCGGATCGTCGTTGATCTTCTTCGACTCCTCCACGCTCTCCGTCAGATACAGATTGGCAGACCAGAGCGGATTGATCCCCTGCCGCAGAAGCTCGCGCGTTTCCCCGTCCAGATATTCCGGATCGCACTGCATAAACACCGCCGTTGCCGCCTCGGCAAGCGGGCTGTCCAGATAAACAGGCCAGCCATCGTGCCCCTGCACGAGGCGCTTTTGCTTGATCTCACGGATGGCGTACAAAAGCTCCTGCGTCCTGCCGACCGCAAACGCCGGAACGATCACGCTGCCGCCCCGGTCAAAGGCGCGCTGCAAGACCGCGGCAAGCTCCGCGACCGTGTCCCCCGCCTTCTCATGCAGCCGGTTTCCGTAGGTGGACTCGATCACCAGATAATCCGCCTCGTCCACCGTCAGAGGGTCGCTGAGGATCGGCTGGTCCGTGTTGCCGACGTCACCGCTGAACACGATCTTCCGCGTCTCCCCGTTCTCCGTCAGCCACAGCTCCACACACGCCGAACCGAGCAGATGCCCGACGTCGGTAAAGCGAAGCTCCACGCCCTCCGCGACCTTGATGCGCTCTGCATAGCTGCACGGGCGCATCAGCCGCAGCACGCCCGCCGCGTCCTCGGTGGTATAGACCGGCTCGACAGCCGCGCGTCCGGCGCGCACCGCCTTGCGGCTCATCCACTCTGCGTCGCTCTGCTGAATGTGCGCGGAGTCCATCAGCATGATGCGGCTGAGATTCTCCGTCGCCTGCGTCGCGTAGACCTTTCCCCGAAATCCGTCCTTGTACAGCTTCGGCAGCATCCCGGAGTGGTCGATGTGCGCGTGCGTCAGAAACACCGCGTCGATCTGTCCGGGTGCAGCCGGCAGGGGCGCGTTTTCAAAAACGTTGAGCCCCTGCTCCATGCCGCAATCGATCAGGAATCTGCCCCCACAGCATTCCAGATATGTGCAGCTCCCCGTTACCTCGTGTGCCGCGCCAATGAATGTGATTTTCATGGCTATGCTCCCTTCCTCATATCAAATCAGATTTGCTCCACAATGTATCGCTCCGCCTGCTGCGCGGCAGCCGCGCCGTCCGCCGCAGCCGTCAGGATGCCCCGCAGCTGCTTTGTCCGAACATCACCCGCCGCAAAAACACCGGGCAGATTTGTCACGGTCGTCTCGTCTGCCGGAATGTATCCCTCCGCGTCCAGCGTGACCTGTCCCCGAAACAATCCCGTTTCCGGCACGCCGCCAAGACACACGAACGCCCCGTCACATGGCATATCCCAGACATCTCCGCCGCGCTGTTCCCGAAGACAGATGGACGAGACCCAGTTTGCATGCAGGAATGCCAGCACCTCGCTTCCGGCGTAGCGCTCCACGTTCCGCATCATTTTCAGCTTCGACGCATAGGCCTGGCCGATCGTCATTTTTTCGCCCCGATGCACCAGACAGACCCGCTTTGCAATGCGGGAAAGGAGCATCGCCGCCTCGGCAGCCTGCTCACCCTCCCCGATCACTGCAACGGTTTTCCGTTTGTACATCATGGAGCGGCAGGACGCATAGTAGTGAACGCCGCGCCCCAGCATCTCGTCCTCTCCTTCGACTTCGAGCTTTCTCGGCGGCGCGCCGGTCGCCAGAATGACGGCGGGCGCCTGATAAATTTGCTTTGCGCCCTCCACGGTCTTGACCGGCTGCGTCAGCTCGACGCGCCGCACCTCCTCGGTCACAAGCTCCGCGCCGAAGCGCTCCGCACCGCGCTGCATTTTTTCACTCAGGCTCAGCCCGTCGATCCCGGCGTCAAAGCCCGGATAGTTTTCGATGTTTTCACTTCGGACGGCCTGCCCGCCGACGGACTGCTTTTCCAGCACGACTGCATGAAGCCCTGCTCTGGCGGCATACAGCGCGGCAGAATATCCCGCCGGGCCGCCGCCGACGATCACAATGTCATACATCGCAGCCATACAGCTCACCTCCATTCCGCCCCAGCATTTTCTTCAAGAAAGCGTCGATCTCCCTCTCCGAAGAAGGGTCGATCAGAAAGCCTGCCACCGCGCCGTTGATAAACAGCAGCAGCGTCGGCAGCTTGTGAATGTTGTACCTGCGTGCCAGTGCCGTTTCCGTGTCAAAATTGACACGCCCCACGGTGATCAGGCCTTCGTACTGCGCAGAGATCGATTCCAGTGCCGGTGCGAGCGCGCGGCAATACCCGCACCACGGCGCCCAGAATTTCACCAGAACCGGCTTCCTCGTTTTCGAGACATCATCCCGAAAGCTCTCTGTCGTGATTGCGTTGATTGCCATATTACGCTCCTTTCCCGGCGCGATGCGCCGCGTCTTTCGGCTTCTGTTTCCCTCCGTCCTGTTTATAATTGAGACATCATCCTATTTATATTTCCACTTTACCAGTATTCGCGTACCTTGTCAAGAAACCCCTCAAAAAAGCGCCGCTTGTGTTTTACCGGCGGAACACTTGCGAATAGACCGATTTTATGGCATAATAATCTTTAGAACTTGGAACAGGAGTAACTGCCATGGCCGCTTTTACAAAACAGGCGATCAAAGCAAGCTTCCTGAAGCTGCTGGGAATGTACCCGCTGCGGGACATCAGCGTCAAAATGATCGTTGAGGACTGCGGCATCAACCGAAAATCGTTCTACTATCACTATCAGGATATCCCTGCGCTTTTGGAGGAGATCCTGACCGAGCAGGCCGATGCGCTTCTTGCATCCTACCAGTCTGTCCATTCTCTGGAGGAATGCCTGACCGCAGTGATCGAAAAGCTGATTGCGAACAAGAAGCGTGTGCAGCACATCTACCGCTCCGTCAACCGGGATGTGTTTGAAACGGCGCTGATGCAGGTCTGCGGCTATCTTTCCCGGCTGTACATCGACGAGATCACGCAAAGCCATCCGATCTCCGATGCCAACCGGGAGCTGATCATTGGTTTTTACCGTGGTGAGAGCTTTGGACTCATCATGGACTGGATGATGCGCGGAATGCCGGACGACGTTCTGACGTATTTCCATCAGATCTGTGTATTCCGCCATGGTATGAGTGAGGAAATGCTGACGCGCATGGTGCAGTCAGACAAATGAAGCCATATTGGACTCTCGCAGCGTTTCGCCGCACATGGCAAAACGCTGCGCGTTTTTTGCTGCCTATGAGACAGAGATTTCCGCACTTTAAGGCAGAAAATCGGCGGATGGCGTTTCTTCTCTCTTGACACGCCGGATATTGCGCACTATAATACTTCAAAAATGAATCATTCAAATTAAAAGGAGTTTGCACATGAATCTGAATATCACCATTTCCAGAAAGATCGCGCTCGCCTACAGCGCCGCATGCAAACCGCTTTGCCGGGAACTGGGCCTTCCGCAGACGGCGTTCGACATTCTGATGTTCCTCGGAAACAATCCTGAATACAAAACCGCCAGTGAGATCGTGGAGATCCGGCGCATCAAGGCAAATCTGGTGTCCGTCAATGTTGAGCGGCTGGTGCAGGAGGGCTATCTCACGCGCCGCCCGGTCAAGGGCGACCGGCGCAAGACAGAGCTTCTCTGCACCGAAAAGGCGCAGCCCATCCTCAAGCGCGGGCGGCAGCTTCAGAATGCTTTTTCCGAGCGGCTGTTTGCAAATATGGACGATGAAATGCGCAGAATCTTTTCTGCGGCAATGCGCATCATTGAAAACAATCTGAATGAGCTTCTGGAGGCGGACGAGCAATGAAGATCCTATTGACGATTCTTGTCACATTTTTTGCGGGCATGGGCGCAGGTCTCGGCACCGGCTTTGCCGGGATGAGCGCCGCTGCCGTCATCAGCCCCATGCTCATCACCTTTTTGGACATCGAGCCGTATATGGCGGTGGGCATTGCGCTGTCCTCCGACGTGCTTGCCAGCGCGATCTCGGCGTACACCTACCACAAAAACAAAAATCTCGACGTCAAAAACGGCTCGATCATGATGGCGAGTGTGCTGATCTTTACCGTGGTCGGCAGCTACGCAGCCAGTCTCGTCCCCTCGAGAACCATGGGAAGTTTCTCCGTGTTCATGACTTTTCTGCTGGGCATCAAGTTTATTTTGCGCCCCGTTATGACCACAAAGGAGTCTATGGCGCAGATCTCGGCCAAAAAGCGCGCAATCCAGTCGGTCGTCTGCGGTGTTTTGATCGGACTGATCTGCGGCTTCATCGGCGCCGGCGGCGGCATGATGATGCTGCTCATCCTGACGAGCGTGATGGGCTTTGAGCTCAAGACCGCCGTTGGTACGAGCGTGTTCATCATGACTTTTACTGCGCTGACGGGTGCTGTGTCGCATTTTGTGATCGGCGGCATTCCGGATATTCTGACGTGGGTGCTGTGCGTGCTCTTTACGCTTCTCTGGGCGCGCATCGCGGCAGTCTTTGCCAACAAGGCGCAGCCCAAGACGCTCAACCGCGCGACCGGCGTGGTGCTGGTCGTTCTCGGCGCTGTCATTATGGGCTTCCAGCTCCTGAGCTGAGCATTTTCCCGGAGCGATTCCACTTGAAACTGTATGAGCGCCGCGGTCATGACTGACCGCGGCGCTCTGAATATACATTGGCTCAGTATGGGATCACTTCTGCGGCATCTGCCAGCCGTCAATGTCGGTGTGCAGCAGATGGTGCGAACGCTCCGACAGGGGCTTGCCCAGATACTCGGCATAAAGCGCCTGTACATCGGGATTTTCGTGCGAGAAGCGGATCGCCGTCTTGCGGTCGAGGCTCCAAAGGACGTTGCCTCTGCGCTCGGCGCACTCTTCGCCGTCGTGGATGGGCTGACCGCCGCCGCCTGCGCAGCCGCCGGGACAGGCCATGACTTCGACGAAATCATACGCCACGCTGCCGGATTCGATGGCTTCCATCAGCTTTCTTGTGTTCGCAAGGCCGCTCACGACCGCCGTGCGGACGGTGCCCGCCCCGGGAATGTCGAACGAGGCTTCCTTCCAGCCCTGCATGCCGCGCACGGAGGAGAACGCATCCGGATCCGGGTTCTTGCCGGTGACCAGATAGTATGCGCTGCGAAGCGCCGCGTCCATGACGCCGCCCGTCGCGCCGAAGATGACGGCTGCGCCGGTACCGGAGCCGAGCGGGCTGTCAAAGCCGCTTTCCTCCAGCGAGGCGGGGTCGATCATCGAGCAGCGGAGCATACGAACCAGCTCGCGCGTGGTGATGACCACGTCCACGTCCGGATCTCCGCAGGCATCGCGCATCGTCGGCAGCTCCGCCTCCGCCTTTTTGGACGTACACGGCATGACGGAGATGACGCGCAGGTTTTTGGGATCAACGCCGATCTTGTCCGCAAAGTGGCTCTTGGCAACCGCGCCGAACATCTGCTGCGGGGATTTCGCCGTGGAGAGGTTCTTTGCAAACTGCGGGAACTGGCCCTTCACAAAGCGCACCCAGCCGGGGCAGCAGGAGGTGAACATCGGCCACGCATAGTCATCACGATGGGTAAAGCGCTCGATAAACTCGCTGCCCTCCTCCATGATGGTGAGGTCGGCACTGAAATTGGTATCAAACACATAGTCAAAGCCAAGCTGGCGCAGCGCAGAGGCAAGGACGCCCGGTGTGGCCTGCTCCGGCGTGAGGCCGAAATATTCGGTCCATGCCGCGCGGACGGCGGGCGCGACCTGCACAACCGTCGTCAGCTCCGGGTCTGCCAGCATACGGTAGACATGGTCGGTGTCATCGCGCTCCTCGAGTGCGCCGACCGGGCAGTGCGTCACGCACTGACCGCAGTAAGTGCAGAGGGAGCTGGAAAGGGTGTTGGCCTCCGCCGTGCCGACGGTCGTGCGGGAGCCGGTGCCGACCAGATCCCAGATATGCACGCCCTGCATCTTTTCACAGACCTGCACGCAGCGCATACACTTGACGCAGCGGTTTTCAAAGCGCAGGATCGGTGCGGTATAATCGACCGTTGCCGGACGCAGCTTTCTCTGATAGGGCGCGCCGAGGAGGTTATAGTCGTTGGAGAGCTTCTGGAGCTTGCAGTTGCCGCTGCGGGTACATTTGACGCAGTTGACGTCATGCTGGCTGAGCAGAAGCTGAAGGTTCACACGGCGCGTCATACGCACCTTCTGGGTGTTCGTATGGATGACCATGCCCTCGCTGACCGCATTGTCACACGCGGCAACGAGCGTATCCTGCCCCTCGATCTCGACCATGCAGATGCGGCATGCGCCGATCTCGTTGAGATCCTTGAGGTAGCAAAGCGTCGGAATATCAATATTCACCGAGCGTGCCGCATCGAGGAGGCTTGTTCCCTCCGGCACGCAAACGGTTTTGTTGTCAATGACAAGTGTTACCATCTTTCCGTTCTCCCTCCCTTGAAGATGCCATAGCCAAAGTGGTCGCAGCGCAGGCATCTGGAGCTTTCCGCACAGGCTTCCTCGTGCGTCATGCCGAATTCGATGTCTTCAAAATCGCACTTGCGCTCGCCTGCTTCGCGCTCCTTGGTGTTGACGCGGCCACGTGCGGGACATACGTCGAGATGCGGCGCGGGGATCTCCACGTCGGTGCGGATCTCATGGTGGAAGCCGAGCTGCTCGTCAATGTTGGCCGCTGCGACCTTACCGGCTGCAATGGCGCGGATGGCCGTGGCAGGGCCGGTCACGCAGTCGCCGCCGGCAAAGACATTTTCCATGTTGTCGACCTGGCTGGAGCTTTCCGCCATAAACGTACCGCGGCGAATGGGGATGCCGGTCTGTGCAAAGCCCGCGATCTCAACACCCTGCCCGATGGCAACGACGATGATATCCGCCGGGATGCGTTCCTCGGGCTGCGCTGCCGTTTCCGGGCGCGGGCGGCCGGACTTGTCGGCAAAGCCGATGATCTGCGGCTGCACCCAAAGCGCGGCAGCCTCGCCCGCCTCGTTCGCCTCGATGCGAACAGGCGCGCAGAGCTCGCGGATCTCCGCGCCTTCTGCGATCGCGCCCTGTACCTCGTCCGGAAGTGCGGTCATATCCGCAATTCTGCGGCGATAGACGCAGGTGACGCTGGATGCGCCGAGACGGACAGAGCTTCTTGTCACGTCCATCGCGACGTTGCCGCCGCCGATGACCACGACACGCTTGCCGGTGAAGTCCGGCATGATGTCGTCGCCGATGGCGCGCAGCATTTCCACGGCGGACATGACATTCTTGCTGTCCTCGCCCTCGATTCCGGTCTTTTTGTCTGTATGTGCGCCGATGGCGACATAGAGGCAGTCGTAATCCTTGTGAAGCTGCTCGAAGGAAATGTCCTTTCCGACCGTCACGCCGGTATGTACCTCAACGCCGGTGGACAAAATGGACTCGATCTCCGCGTCAAGCTTTTCACGCGGGAAGCGGTAGGCGGGGATGCCATAGCGGAGCATACCGCCAAGCTGCTTCTTCTCCTCAAAAATGGTGACGCTGTGACCCATCAGGCGCAGATAATACGCACAGGAAAGTCCGCTCGGGCCGCCGCCGATGATGGCAACGCGCTTGCCGGTCGCTTCCGCGCACTCCGGATTCGGAACGTTGCCCGCATGATCGACCGCGTAGCGCTTGAGGCCGCGAATGTTGATGGGCGCATCGACCATATTGCGGCGGCAGCGCGCCTCGCAGGGATGCTCGCAGATATAGGCGCACGCCGTCGGCATGGGGTTATCCTTGCGGATGAGGCGCACGGCGTCCGCATAGCGTCCTTCGCGCACGAGCGCGACATAGCCCGGAACGTCAACGCCGGCCGGACAAAGCGACACACAGGGCACGGGATTTTGCAGCGAAGCAAGGCAGCGGTGGTGCTTCACATGGTTCACATAATCGTCACGGAAGCCCTCAAAGCCGCTCAGGACGAGCTGCGCCGCGTCACGGCCGATCGCACAGTCCGCCGAGGCAACGATCGCGCGCGCCGTTCTTTCGATGGTGTCAATGGTCATCATTGTGCCGGTTCCGTCCAGAACCTGCCCCATCAGCGCGGTAAGCTGGCCAAGGCCGATCCGGCAAGGCACACATTTGCCGCACGACTGCGCGTGGCAGAGCTGCAAGAACGTCAGCGACATGTCAATGGGGCACAGTCCGGGAGGGCTGGACGCGATCCTGCGTTCCATGTCCTTGTACAGCCGGTCAACGACCGTCTGTGCCCTGCTGGCAGTTTTGATATCCAATCTGCTCAAGGGTTCCTCACTCCTTCTGTTTTCCGCTCTCGCTGTCCTTTCGGGGAGAGCATTTTCATTGCGTTTCTACAATACCATGCGTCCTGAAATAAGTCAATATTTATCGATACTCTTTTACTCATATCAGCATACTTCTTTTCATTCCGGCGTGCCCGGCTGCAAAAGCCGGATGCTGCCGCGCCGAAGCTCGAGCTTCCCTTCCCGCTGCATCGTACCGAGCAGACGCGAAAGGGCGCTGCGGTTCATGCCGAGGCACTGCGCCATTTGCTCGCGTGTCAGCCCCTCACAGACGATCTCGCCTGTCCGGAAGGCCTCCTGCCTGAGATACGCCTCCAGCCGCGTTCTCCCGTCAGGGATCGACAAAAGACGGACATGGCTCTGAAGCGCCCAGTATTTTTCGGAGATCTCCTCCAGAAGATTTGATAAAAGCCCCGCGCAGTCTCTGCCGCCGTCCTGCGCAATGCACGAAAGCAGCGCGTCAAGCGAAAAAAACAGGATCTTGGAGGGCTTTGCCGTGCGAAGCTCCACAGGGCTGCCGACCGTTCTCGCAGACATCAGCACATCTCCGAACAGACAGCCTGCTTCGTGCGCCGCGGAAAAGCTCGCCTGCCCGTCCGCCGTATAGCGCCACGCCTCCACACGGCCGGACAGAACGATGCCTGCGCACGAGACGCGCTCGCCCATGCTCCATAAAACCGTGTTTTTGGGCATTGTGACCGTCCGAACCGCAAGTCTCTCCAGCAGCCTGTCCAGCGTGTCCTCCGAGAAGCCCTTGAAAAGACTGTTTTGAAGGAGGCTCTCCCGTTCTTTTTGTGTCAGCATGGCGTTCCCCCCCGATGCGTTGCAGATGCAACGGATTTTATCTACAATATAGCTATAATGGGAGCAGATTTCAAGCATGGAGGAATTCTCATGAAAAAAACGATTTGGATCGCACAAACTGCCGTCTGCCTTGCACTGCTGCTCGCCGTGCAGTTTGTGACAAAAAGCCTCGGCCAGTTCGTGACCGGCTCGTGCGTCAATCTGGTGCTGGCCATCGCAGCGCTCATCGGCGGTGTCTGGTCCGGCGTGACGGTTGCCGTCATTTCGCCGTTCTGCGCATTTCTGCTCGGCATCGGCCCCGCGTTCTTCCCGATGGTTCCCTGTGTCGCGCTGGGCAACGCGGTCTACGCCGTGCTGTTCGGCCTGCTGGTCGGCAAGTGCCTGCAAAAAAAGCAGACCGTCTGCGCCTACGGCAGTATGCTTCTCGCAGCCGCCGCGAAATTCGCAGTCTTGTACGTTGTCCTCGTCCGCTTGGTCGCGCCGGTCGTTGTCCCGGCGGCAAAGCTCAGCACTGTCACCGCAGCCTTCACATGGCCGCAGCTCGTCACCGCAACGATCGGCGGTGTGCTGGCCTGTCTGATCGCACCCGTCATCCGCAAGGCGCTCGGTGCAGCGTCCTCGGGAAGCAAGCGCGCAAAGTAAACCGCGGCGCCTGAAATATGTTTTGGGCAGCACGCCGGAGACCATTTGGGTTTCCGGCGTGTTTTCTTATTTTGTTATCCCCTGCGCTTCGAGATAGCGGCAGGCCGCGATCGCAGCCGCCGTGCCGTCCGAAACGGCAGTCGTGAGCTGACGCACCTGCTTTCTGCGCCCGTCACCGGCGGCAAAAACACCCGGAAGGCTCGTTTTTGTATCCTCGCCTGCCAGATAGTATCCGTTTTCCTCCGCAACGGCATCTGCGAAGGGCGCGCTCTGCGGCACCTGCCCGACCGCGACGAACAGGCCCTCCACGTCGAGCCGCTCCGTCTGTCCTGTCTTGAGGTTCGTCAAAAGCAGTCCTTGCAGCGCCTCGTCCGACCAGAGGAGCTTCTCTACCGTGCGGCCTCGCAGAATACGGATGTTCTCCTGCCGTTCCGCGCGGCTGACGAGCTGCGCGCCAGCACGGAAGCTGTCACGCCGGTGGATCAGCGTGACGCTCCGGCAGGTGCTTGCCAGAAAGAGCGCGTCCTGAAGCGCGGTCTCGCCGCCGCCCACGACCGCAACGTCTGCGCCCTCATAAAATGCGCCGTCGCAAAGTGCGCAGTAAGACACGCCGCAGCCGGTCAGCAGCTCCTCGCCCGGAAGCCCCAGCCGCCGATGAGACGCACCGGTCGCGAGGATGACCGTCCTTGCTTCCCGCGTGCCGTCCGTGCAGAGCACGCGGAAACCTGTCTGCGTTTTTTCCAGTCCGGCTGCCTCCGTATACAAGAGCTCCGCGCCAAGCGCCTCCGCCTGCGCGCGCATCCGCCCGGCGAGCTCCGCGCCGGAAACAGACGGAGCACCGGGGTAGTTTTCCACCAGCGGTGCAGAGACGATCTGTCCGCCGGCCGCTTCACGCTCAAGGATCGCGGTGCGTTTTCCGGCGCGGGCGGCGTAGATCGCCGCCGTCAGCCCCGCCGGCCCACCGCCGATGATCAGGATGTCATACATGCTCGCTCTCCCTTGCGGCCAGGAACGCCCGCACACCACTCACTCCGGTCCACTTCTGCCCGCCGGATACAAGCGTCGGCGCCTGTCGGATGCCGAGCGCGCGCACGGCATCGCGGTTTTCCTCCGCGAGGCGCAGCGTGTAGCGCACGCCTGCCGCATCGAGAAGCTGCTCGGCCTGCTTGCAGTTGGGGCAGGTCTTTGTGGCAAACAGCTCGACTTCCTCCTGTGCCTGCGCGGCAGGCTGTCCGGAGGCCGCATCCTGCTTCTGAACGCCGCAGTGCGTCAGCTTCGACGAGCCGATGTCATACGTTCTGCGGTCCTTGAATTCCTGTGCCTTGCCGTCGTTCCAGTTCTGCACGGGCCGGTAATAGCCGGTGATGCGGCTGTAGACCTCGGCTTTTTCTCCGCAAATGGGGCAGACCGGCTGCTCGCCCGCGAGATACCCGTGGTTTTTGCAGACAGAATATGTCGGCGACAGCGTGTAATACGGCAGGCGGTAGTTTTCCGCGATCTTCCGGACGAGGGATGCCGCCGCCTTCCAGTCGGGCAGCTTCTCACCGAGGAAGGCGTGGAACACCGTGCCGGAGGTGTAGAGCGTCTGCAGCTCATCCTGCACGTCAAGTGCGGAGAAAATATCCTCCGTATAGCCGACCGGCAGGTGGCTGGAGTTCGTGTAGTACGGCGTGCCGTTTTCGTTCGCCGTGATGATGTCGGGATAGAGCTGCTTATCGTGCTTGGCAAGGCGGTAGGCGGTGGACTCGGCAGGCGTGGCCTCCAGATTGTAGAGGTCGCCATACTGCTCCTGATAATCGCTCAGCCGCTCCCGCATGTGGTTCAGCACGTCCTTTGCAAATGCTTGCGCCTCCGGATGCGTCAGATCCTTTCGCAGCCACTTCGCATTGAGCCCCGCCTCATTCATACCGACAAGGCCGATGGTCGAAAAATGGTTCTCGAATGTGCCGAGGTAGCGCTTGGTGTAGGGGTAGAGGCCGCCCTCCATCAGTTTCGTGATGACCGTGCGCTTGGTCTTGAGCGAACGCGCGGCAACGTCCATCAGCTTGTCGAGTCTGCTGTAGAAATCCGCCTCATTTTCCGCCAGATAGGCGATGCGCGGCAGGTTGATCGTCACCACGCCGACCGAGCCGGTCGATTCGCCGGAGCCGAAGAAGCCGCCGGACTTTTTGCGCAGCTCCCGCAGGTCGAGCCGCAGACGGCAGCACATGGAGCGCACGTCGTTCGGCTCCATATCAGAGTTGATGTAGTTGGAGAAATACGGCGTGCCGTACTTCGCCGTCATTTCAAAGAGGAGCTTGTTGTTTTCCGTCTCGCCCCAATTGAAATCCTTGGTGATGGAATAGGTCGGAATGGGATACTGGAAGCCGCGTCCGTTCGCGTCGCCCTCGATCATCAGCTCGATGAAGGCCTTGTTCACCATGTCCATTTCCTTCTGGCACTCGCCGTAGGTGAACGCCTGCTCACGGCCGCCGACAATGGCGGGCAGGTTCGCCATGTCTCTGGGAACCGTCCAGTCGAGCGTGATGTTGGAAAACGGCGCCTGCGTGCCCCAGCGCGACGGCGTATTGACGCCGTAGACGAACGACTGCACGCACTGCTTGACCTCGCGCTGCGTCAGATTGTCCACGCGGACAAACGGCGCAAGGTATGTGTCAAACGAGGAAAACGCCTGCGCGCCCGCCCACTCATTCTGCATGATGCCGAGGAAATTAACCATTTGGTTGCAGAGCGTGGACAGATGCGACGCCGGAGCGGAGCTGATCTTGCCCACCACGCCGCCAAGTCCTTCCGCGATGAGCTGGCGAAGGCTCCATCCGGCGCAGTAGCCGGTGAGCATGCTCAGATCATGCAGATGCAGATCCGCATTCCGATGCGCCTGCGCAATCTCTGCGTCGTAGATCTCGCTCAGCCAGTAGTTGGCTGTGATGGCGCCGGAGTTGGAGAGGATCAGACCGCCGACGGAATATGTGACCGTGGAGTTCTCCTTCACGCGCCAGTCGTTGATGCGGAGGTAGTTGTCCACCAGCTCCTTGTAGTTAAGAAGTGTGCTTCCGACATTGCGGAGCTTTTCACGCTGCTTGCGGTACAGAATGTAGGCCTTGGCCACATCCGAATAGCCCGCTTCACTCAAAACGCGCTCCACGCAGTCCTGAATATCTTCCACCGAAACCAGATCGTTCTTGATCTTCGGCTCAAATTCCGCCGTGACACGCAGCGCCAGCATCTCGATCACACTGGGGTGATGATTCCTGCCCACTGCCTCAAATGCCTTTGTGATCGCATTGCCGATCTTGGCAATGTGAAATTCCGTAATGCTTCCGTCTCGCTTTGTTACCCGATACATAACAGGTCCTCCTTTGTCTGTGTGCCTCGCACGACACGCAAATGGGATGCAGCTTTATACGCTGCATCCCATTTTAACCCAAAACATGTGTACCTGTCAATATCTTGTGCTATTCGAATTTCATTGCAACAATATATTGTTTTTCATATACCGCGCAGCGCCACATTGGGGATCTTAGGCCGCACCAGCTCCGCCCAATGGCGAAGCTGCTCCGGGGCCGGCGCGTGAAGCCCCGCCTTTAAGACCGTTTCCCGCGGTTCAAAGCGCTGGATAAAATAGCGCTCCGCACCTGCGAGCCAGTCCCCCAGCTTTTGAAACGATGCATCATCGTGGAGCTCCGCGACCGCCGTTGTCCGAAACTCATACGCGACCGTGCCGCGCAGCAGGAACGAAACGCTTTCGAAAACAGGCGTGAGCTCCGGCTCGCAAACGCCGATGGTTTGCGCGTAGCGCTCCGGGCTGTTCTTCACGTCCATGGCGACATAATCGGCAAGCCCCGCCTGCACGATCGCCTCCAGCCGCTCCGGAAATGCGCCGTTCGTGTCCAGCTTGACGGCATAGCCCAGCGCCTTGATCTTCTCCAGAAGGCTCGGCAGCTCCTGACGCAAAAGCGGCTCCCCGCCGGTGACGGCAACGCCGTCCAGCACGCCCTGCCGTTTTTTCAGGAACATCAAAAGCGCGTCCTCGTCCATCGCATCGCCGGTGTCGCCCTGAAGGAGCGGTGCATTGTGGCAAAACGGGCATCGGAAATTGCATCCGGACAGGAACACCGTACACGCCGTTCTGCCCGGATAGTCGAGCAGTGTCAGCTTTTGCAGTCCTTGTATCCGCATTTCTCTCCATCCTCTCTGTCCGTGTCTGACACCGAAGCGGCGTCCTGCTCGGCATTTTCCGCTTCCGCCCTCAGCGTGCTTCGGCGCTCGCGCCTTTGCAGCAGCCATGCGCTGAGACTTCCCTTTGTCGCCGGATACGGAAACAGCTTGACATTGACCAGCCATGCGATCGAAACGCCCACGATCGTCTGCACCGCGCGCATCAGGGAATGCAGGTAGACGCTGCTTTCAAAGTGGCTGATCATCAGAATGACCGCGATGGACGCGGCAAGTCCGCAGTAATCGCGGCAGTTTGCCCATTCCGCCGCACAAAGCACCGCCAGCGTGCCCGTCAGCAGGATCACGATCTCATACCATCCGCTTTTCCAGACCACCTGCGGCATATTTCGCAGCAGGTCGGTCAGCAGCAGGAACGGAAGCCCCACGCCAATGGCGATTAGCGTCGCCAAAATGCGCTTTTTGCCGTTCACCCGCGTCTTTTCGGACGATTCGCGGATCTCCATCATTGCGTAAATATAAATAAACAGTGGGTGCGGCTCCAGCCCCGGCACCATCAGACGCAGGAGCTGCCAGAAGCAAAAGCCCAGAAACATCGCAAAAATGCTTTTCAGCTTCCGTCTTCCGATGTGCAGATGCGGCCCTTTCTGGCTCTCGTCCGGCGAAGGAGATGCCATATCTTCGGTTCTCAGATCTTCATTCATCCTCGGCTCACGCTCCTTTGTCGCTCAGGCAGTCGCAGCGCACGCTGCATTTCCGGTTTTGTCTGTCCGTACTGACTGAGACTTTCTCTCGAGCAGCACGGGCGCAGCGCAGAATGCCGCCTCAGTTCTGCATACAGATCTGTTCGCCGCAGACGGGAGCATAGGTGACGAGGCTGCTGCCGTCCAGATTCTCCCGGTGCATATCCACGCCGCTGATCTGGTGGTTGTCGTAGGTGTTATAGTAATAGATGCCCTTGTCGGTGTTGCAGCAGGAGGTAAACAGCGTGATCTCATACCGGCCCTCTCCCAGCTTGCAGCAGCCGCGCTGCTGGTCTACGCTGCCAAGGATGTGGAAAAACTGGCTTACGCTCTCCGCCTCCGAATCCCCGGAGAGAGAATTCATCTTGACGAATGCCACCCGGACAAATCTGGACTGGGAGGACAGGTCGCCCGGAAGCCCCATGCCGCCCATACCGCGGCTGTAGGGATCGAGCGCAAGTTCCTTTGAGAATGTGTTCTCCCGGTTGTCCACCGCTAGGTGCATATAATTGTTCAGCTGGAACAGCTGATACGGAAACGGCGGATTGTTCGTAAGCACGCCGACCGGATTGTCATAGACCTTCAGACCGTCCTTCACAGACTCCACCGTGATGCACGCGGTTTTGTCGGCAATGAGCCAGTGAAGCTGCGCAAGCGGCAGGTTTTCCATAAATGGCGTGTCGATCAGGTTCAGGCGCAAAAGCGCCTGCCGCGCCTCCTCAACGCTTGCGCAGGTGCCGAGGATCCATGGGATCAGCTCAAACTGTGCGATGTTCTCTTTTCCATCCGCCGGTTTGTTGTAGTGCGCATTTCCGACGAAGTTCAGTCCCGCGATCCCGAGGCCCTTCTCATTGACTGCGTCGTAATACAGAGGATAATCCTGCATGATGCACGCCATGCCGATCATGGCGTAGTGGCTCTTGAGCTGTTCGCCGTTTCGCAGGTGGAATACATAGTTTCTGGGCGTGACCGTCACACGATCTCCATATGAAATGTCATAGTCCAGCGTTCTTCCGAAATAGAAATCCTTTGTTTTGTAGGTAGCTGCTGTGCACATCGTCGTTCCTCCGAAGCTTGTTTGTCATGTTGTCAAAATGTGCGTCTTTGCGCGGAAGCATACGCTCAAATCGGCATCGGCGTCTGCGCGAGCACGATGACGATCAAGACGGCAAGCACAAACGCCGCCGCGCCGACAATGGCCGCGACCTTTCCGCTGAATTTCTTCCCCGCGGCCCTGCATACCAGCGCCGCGCAGGCAATGCAGACCGCCGCGGCTGCCAGCGCAATGCCGAGCGTCTTCCACAGCCACGAAAGCTCATATAGTATTCTCATTTTTTCACCGATCCTTTCGTCTGAGAAAACGGGAGGTCAGAACGCGAACAGATTCAGCCCCGTCTCCTCGTCATGGCGGCGGTCAACGAGACCGTCAATGATGCTGATGACCATTTCGCAGGTCGCGCTCACAAACGCGCTGTTCAGATGGCCGCCAAAGACCTCTCCCCTGTCATTTCCGGCGCTCATGTGCATGTGCGCATAAAACTCGCCGTTCATGGTATTGATGCTTCCCGTCAGGGAGACGATCTCAAAGTCGCCTCTGAATTCATTCGCGTGATACTTCTGCTCGCTTACGCTATAGACGCCGACGGTAAAATGATCCGTCGCGCCGAGCGCGCAGATGTCCGCCAGCAGGATATGCTCTGCTGCCGCGATCTTTTTCACCTGTTCGAGGATCTCCTCACCTCTGTCGATCCTTGCCACGATCTTGTTTCCAAATCTTCTGTAATCCATATCGGGTTCTCCCATTTCCTGCGTGGTCCGGCTCACGCCGCGTTCTTATTTGCGTTCTTATTATAGTGCACAGCACCATGAAGTACAACTTAAAAACCGCTTCATAAATTCCCGCGAATACAAAAGAGCCCGAATGAAACAGCTCATTCGGGTCTTGTGTCTGATGCAGGCCGGAGGCTCAGCGGGCCGGGGAAAGCATCTTCTGCGTCTGGAACCAGTGCAGCGTGCTGCGCAGCGTCTCCTTGAGCGGACGGGCATGGAAGCCGAGCGTCTTGGACGCCTTCGCATTGGAAAAACGGCCGTTGGAATCCAGCACCGAGATAGAATACGGCGTGAAAAACGGGCGCTGCTTGCGAAGGTGCGCGATCTTCTCACAGATGGGCGCGAAGCATTTCGCCAGCGCGGCAGGCGCGTAGAGCCTCGGCGCCTTCTCGCCGAGCAGTGACGCAGTCATCGTAAAGATGTCGCGGATGCTTGCGTAATGACCGGAAAGAATGTAGCATTCTCCGGCTTTTCCGCGTTCGGCGCAGGCAAGAATGCCCACCGCAACGTCACGCACGTCAACAAAGTCATAGCCGCCCTTCACGCCGAGCGGGAGTCTGCCGCGGCTGAGCGCCAGAAGCATCCGGGTCATGTTGCCGCACGCCAGATCGCCCGGGCCGATGATGCCGGACGGATGGACCACGCTGGCATTGAGTCCCTCCTGCGCCGCCTTGAGGACAAGCGCCGTTGCCATTGCCTTGCTCTTTCCGTAATCGCCGTCGATCTCATCCGGCGTAAACTGATGCGTTTCCGTGATCGTCTGCGGCGCGGGCTTTTCCGGGATCGCGTGGACGGAGCTGACATAGACAAGCTTGGCCGCATGATACTCCCGGCAGAGATCAATGATATTCTGCGTGCCCTGCACATTGACGGAGTAAAGCATCTTGCCGGGATTGGATGCAATAGAGACAATGCCCGCACAGTGCAGCACGCAGAAGTTTTCTCCGCCTGCGGCAAAGAAATCGCGCATTGAGTCCTTCTCAGTCAGATTTCCGTAATACGGTTCCACCTCGCTTGGCAGCGTATCGATAAGCGGGTCATTTTCCATGACCAGCGCCAGAACACGGCATTTGTGCCCCACCAAAAGCTGTACCACAGCCCTTCCGAGGAAGCCGGTGGCGCCGGTGATCAGATAGTTTTGATACATCACACGTCCTCCTTCAGATAAATATACTGGTGTTGATTATCTTTCACAGTTACAGTATAATACAATCAGCCGCAAATACCATAGACACATTGCGGCGGGCTGAAAGAACGGCAACACATTTGCCGCATCTGTTGACTTAATTTGTAAACTTTCTGTGGAGGCGCTATGAAGACGGACGCAAGAGTGAAGTACACAAGGATGGTGCTGAAAAAAGCGCTGCTGGAGCTGCTGGAGCACAAGCCGGTCAACAAGATCACCGTCAAGGAGATCTGCGAGCGTGCAGGGCTGAACCGCGCAACCTTTTACGCGCATTATACAGACTGCTTTGATCTCCTGGAGAGCATCGAGGAGGAGCTGTTCGGTCAGTTTGAACGTTCGATGCAGAATTACGTGCAGTCATTTGACATTGCGGCTCTGGTGGACGGGCTTTACGGCATCATTCAGGAAAACGAGGCGGTCTGCCGGGTGCTGCTGTTCGGCCGGCGCAGCACGGAGCTGATCCACCGGATGATCGTGTACGCGCACGATCTGAGCATCGCCTCCTGGCGAAGGACACTGAAAAAAGCGTCAGATGATGAGCTGGAAATGCTCTATCTCTGCCTGTCAAACGGGCTTTTGAGCGTCATTCTGGACGGATATGACCGCTTTGACCGCCAGAGCGTGATCCGGTTTATCGACCTCATGTACCATCAGGCAACCGTGCCGCTCTTATAAGGCGCTTCCGGCCGCGATTCGTGCCTGCGGGCGCGAACTCTACGAGTTTTTTGACAGTCTAATACTAAAACCCGATTAAAATCTTCCATGCTTTCTGGTCTAAATTGCGCCAGAATGCGTTATCTTCCTTGCTGGGCAACCGCCCAGCTGCGTCATCTGCCTTTTCTGGCACAATTTATCCTCAGAAATCTTTTAAAGATTTCAAACAGGTTTTAGTATAAGACCCCTGTGCAGGCAAATTGTCTGCACAGGGGCCATTTCTGTTATGCGGTATATTTATCCGTATGCGCGCATCAGCACGACCGACAATGTACTCTGCGAAAGGAAGGGCAGGCAGATGCCGTTTGCGCCGGCGGCGATCATTAGTTCTTCACCGCTCGGGGAGATGAGCACAGGATATGTCTCACAGATGAACACCGGCCCGTCATAGCTGTCGTAGGCACTGCCGCCGACAAGAGAAAGCTCGATGGTCACATAGCTCGGCATGTCGATGGCGGTCTCGATCGTCCAGAAACCGCTCCACTGCTCTACAAGATCTTCCTGCCCCTCATAGGACCAGTCCAGATCGACTGTGCCGCCCGTTTCATCGCCGGGATAGAAGGTCAGCGTGAAGAATCCGTATTTATCCGTATCGCGCACCATTGAATGCACGCACCACGAATTGTCCCAGCCCTCCGAACCGGCCAGACCGAGCGCCGTCGGGCCATTCCAGCCGTCTGCGAACCAGTCTCCAAGTCCCTCCGGGCCGCTCTGCCATGTGTACTCCGTAAAGTCCCACGAATGATACGCTCCTGTTTCCGATACGCACGGCGAAAGAATGCTCATTGCGTCAAGCGACGGGTTCCACTGGCAGGTGTTGCCGTCGTTGTCAGTGATGATGACCTGTGTGTCATCCTCGTATGCCACACCGTCGAGATTTGCAAAGAGCAGCACCGGCTCACCGCTCTCTGAGCGGTAAAGCACCTCGGTGACCTCCTGACTCTGCGTGGCTGCATTCCACTCGACACGATTGATCGCAACCGTCGCATTTTCATCGACCGGCACGATGCAGTAGAGATGGCCCGCGCCGCCGAGGATGTGCTCCGCATCGATCTCCGCGATGAACGGGTATTTGCGGAGCATCGCGCTGTTGGTCTCCCACAGCCATGCAGGGAAGCCCGCCTCGAAGCCCTCGTCAAACAGCCCGCCGACATAGCCCAGATACGCCATGCCGAACATCACATCCGGAAGGTCGATCTTGTCACGAAGCCAGAAAAGCGATTGTTGGCCTTCCTCGGTGCCGGTGTACTGTGCAGGCGGCGTGTCGGTGTCGTCCGGATCGCCGTCGTGCGGCAGGCGGTCATCCGGGTCGCCGTCTGCTGCGGGATCTTCGTCTCTTTCTTTGTTTGTCAGCTTATTCTGGTCTTTGGGCGAGTCGACCTTACCCGGGCGTCTTGCCGGCTTATCATCCTTGTCCAGCTCCATCCGCGCACATGCGCAGAGAGAAAGAGCCAGCACCAGCGCCAGCAGCAGTGCGATCGCTCGTCTGTATGTCGTTCTCATAACTGCTCCTTTCAGAATTTTCCGCTTCGACCGGAACCGCCGCCGCCGCTTTCATAGCTGCTGCTTCCGCTGGAGCTGGAGGAGCTGCGCTCGATCTTGCGGCGGGAGGTCGTTTTATGGGTAAATTGGTCTGTTTTTTCGGTAAGCTTGAGTGATTTGGAAATGTAGGTGTTGGCTGTCGTCTTCTTGGCCACACTCTCCATCTTGCCCAGTATGATGCCTGTAATGGCAGCCGCAAAGAGCAGCGACAGGCCGACCACAATAAGGATCGGAACCAGCATGCTCTGCCGCACGGGTTTTCCGTCCTTGGCTTTTTGCAGATAGACGTCACATTCACGGATGTAGTCTGCAAAGCCGCCGTACCAGTCATCATTCCTGAAGTTGTCCAGATAGACATCTTCCATCTTCTCGGTGCCGTACTTGTTGAACGCATATTCGCTGCGCTCGCCATAGCAGAATACCGCCCAGTCACGGTCGTCCATGCTGAGCAGCAGCATGATGCCATTGCGCTTGGGGCCTTCGCCCATGTTGTACTGGTGGTAGATGGTATAGGTCGCCTTATAGACGCCGTCCTGATTGTAGTCGCGGTAGTCTCCCACCGTCACGATGTAAACACCGACGCGATACTTCTGTGTGACTTGCTCCGCCATCTTTTCAAGCTGCTCGCGTTCGCTTTCAGTGAGAAGTCCGGCCGCATCGGTCACATGGTCAAGCTCCGGGCCGGACGTCCGCTCCGCAGATACGCTCGCGCAGAGGGCAAGCACCGTGATCAGGGTCAGCAGGAGGCAAAGTAATCTTTTTTTCATCGTTTTTTCCTCCTTACCGCGCCAGCAGATACAGCCCGGTCACACTGAGGGCAATGAGCACCGCAGCGATCGCCGCGAACATCGCGAGCGTCCGGTTCTTGCTGATCGGGAGATTGCCGACCAGCTTGCCCGTCTGTCCGTTCATGGCAAAGAGGAAGTCCTTCCCCTCCCATTTTGTGTTCAGCACCCACACGGGAAGCAGCGCATAGTGCACCTTGCCGCGCTTGAGGCGGACATTGCGGCTCTTTTCATTGCACGAGGAATAGCCCGTCACCGTACTCTCCAGTGAATTCACCAGTGAGCCTTCACAGCGCAAATCTGCTCTGACGCGGCTTTCTTCGATGCTCACATCGTATTTGTCAGCCAGAAATCCCGGCAGATACGCCGTGGAAAACGGCTTGAGCTCCGAATAGTCAAACGGCTCGATAGAGTCCATATAATCATCCGGCATTTTGCTGGATGCGTCCACGGGGATCTTTTCAAAGGCAAGGGAGCCTCCGCGGCTGACGTCGTAGTGACTGGTCTCCGTGATCTCATAATCGCCGGAGGTGTATGTATGCACACGGGTGGCGCGGAACTCCACCCTACCGCTCGCCTCGCCGTCGTACATCCAGAAGGGCACGTAGATACCCTTGATCTCCTCCAGATGGTTGGCCTTCGAGAAGGTGGACGGCAGCAGCGGCTTTTTGCGATAGTGCTTCTTCAGCGCCTTGATGGCGTCATCCTTATTGAGCTTGAACGGAAGGACGAAATCCGGCTTCAGCATACCGGAGAACTGCCCCGGCACCACGGTGGGGTTGCCGCAGTACGGGCAGGAGGTGGCTGCCGTGGTGGCGTCGCAGATCAGCTCTGCACCGCACGACGGGCAGGAATATGCCTTCATGCCCTTTGCATCCGCACCCCAGTCATCACTCAGGCCGGAGGTGTCCCAGTCAGAGCCGTCGCCCGCGTCTGCGGCGGCCTTTTTTTCTGCTTCCGCCGCCTCTTTTGCAGCCGCCTGCTTTTCCTCTGCCTTCTTCGCCGCCTCAGCCGCCTTCGCCTCTTTTTCCGCGTAAAGCGCCTCGATCTCCGCGACATCAAAGCTTGAGCCGCAATACTCGCACTCCAGCCGTCCGGAGCTGCCCACAAAGTGGAGCGGGCCGGTACAGGCGGGACATTGATAATTTGTTACCTGTGTTGCCATCTCAAATTCCTCGTTTCCTCTGTCGGCGTTACTGTTGTCGGGGGGTGACAACAGGAACGCCGAAGCCAATATGGTGGGCAGACTGACCGGACACACACTATTTCTTATGAAAAACCTCGTCCCCGGATCGGATCGTTTTTTCTGTTTCTTCGTATATGACGGACATATTTGCCGCCGAATGGTCTCTGTTCACCAGCACAAACTGCGTGAGTTCTTCCCATTCCTCGCAGGTCTCGTCAAAATACCACGATTTACTCGCTGACTCAGCATAGACATATGTACTATACCATTCCTGCGTTTCCGCGTCAAACCACAATTCCTCCGCGATCAGGCAGCGATTGTCGTCATCCATCGTAAATTCATATCTCTGCATACCGTCCTCGGAGCGCCATGTGCCCTCCAGAAGTGCGAAGATCTCCGCTGTTCTCTGACGCTCTGCGGCGGCCTTTTCCTCCAGCGCCTTCCGTTCCTCCGCGCTGTAGTACGCTTCGGTATTGCCGTACTGCGACCAGCCCTCGTCATACGCGAACACCTGCGCAAGCCATGCAAACTGCTCGGAGTCGAGATAGCGAAGCTGAAATATAAAAGAATCGTTGCTTTTTCGGATCATCAGACCGCTGATTCTCTCCGCAAAGTCTGCCCGGATGGTCAAGACGCCTTTTTGAAATCCGCACACAAAATTGTCGCCCAGATCCTCAAAATTTGCATCGTAGCACCGGATCTGGCTATCGCTCAGATCGGTTCCGCTGTAATACAGCTTCAATTTTCCGGCACGATAGACGGCTTTTTTGACGCGGAGCTCGCCATAGAGGACGTCTGTTTCCGCATATCGGTACGTGACCCCGTCGTCGGAGCGACCGGCGAAGCGGCTGCAGGCAGCCAATGCGAGCAGCCCCAGCAATACGCCCGCAGCAATGAGCGCTTTTCTCATGTCCATGGCAATCACCTTCTCATCGCGCCGGTACAGACCTGCCGGGTCAGCGGACGCCGGTGACGGTAAAGGTGGCATAGGTTCTGCCGCCCTCTCGGATCTGAATCTCCTGACCGATGTACCAGACACAGCCGTATGCGAGGTTGTCGATCTGCACGTCCGTTCTGGTCTCGCCCGAGGAGATGGTGCCGTTGAAATTGCCGAGCGTTCCGCTCACATCTATACCAGCATCCATCGGGCCGTAGAAGAACTGCATTCTGTCGCCGCGCTTGAGCACACGTGACGAGCTCTCATGATAGGTCACCGTGCCGACATAGCCGCCGCGCAGGGCAACCAGAGACGTATCCGCCAGCGTGACCGCAGCGCCGCGCGCCAGCAGGCCGACATTGGCGCTGCCGTCCGTGTTTTTCCCGAACGGGAAGCCGATGCAAATGCCGACGCTGTCCTTTTCTTCTGCATAATCGATCGCCTTGCGGAGCATTTCAATGCCAGCCACCGTGACCGTTGCCGTCGTGTCCGAGTCGGTATCGGGATCATACATGTGAAGCCGAATGGTATCACCGACATTGACACGCCCGGCAACCACGCGCGTCTGAATGACGATGCCGCGGCTTTGGACCCGGAAAACATCTCCGACGTAGCACAGGAACTCGCCGTCCGTGAGCACGTTCGTTCCGTCAGAACCGGACGTGGAAGGACTTCCCTTCATGGTGAATGCCGCCGCATTGGAGGTGACCTTCTTGCCGTTTGCATCGGTCACGACACAGCGGAACTGATAGCCGCCCGCCGACAGCGCCGCAAATTCACCGGCTGCAATGCGGAGCGTCTGCGCATTCACGTCGGAAATGGTCGCCTCCACGGCGTCCTTCGGCTTCTTGCTGAGATTCTCCCAGTCAGCGCTCATGGTGCGCCGCTGCCACTGATAGGTATAGGGCGTCTTTCCGCCCGTGGCCTCCACGGTGTAGGTAACAGCCGCGGCCGCACCGGCCTCGACCGTGACGTCCTGCGGGTGCTTTGCGATGCGGAGCGCCGAAGCCTCAACATCACCGAGCGTGAAGCTCACACGCTGATCGGCGTAGACCATGCGCGTCAGGATTGCCGCGACTTCACTGCGCTTGATGTTGGTGTTCGGCAGGCAGTTGCGATCTGCGTCACTGCCCTGCACAACGCCGGCGCGATAGAGCTTGTAGATGGAATATGCCTGCGGGTGCGTCATGGGAACGTCTGGAATGGCGCCGTCGGCAATCGCGTTGTCCTCCTCGAGCGCCTTCGAGCCCGTCAGCGTCGGGTTGTCCGGGATCGCACGGGAGAAAATGTCCATGAAATGCGCGCGCGTTGCCGCGCTGTTCCATACATAATCGCCTGAAATGATGTTTTTGTCCTTGGCATAGTCCACATAGGTCTGATACCACGGGGAGCTGCGTGCAAAGTCTGTGCTTCCCGTGCTGGTCAGCTTATACATGCAGGCAGCCAGCTTGACGGTTTCGGCGTACGTCACATTGTCGTTCGGCGCATAGGTCGTCGCGGTCTTTCCGTTGACGAGTCCTCCCTGCACCGCAAGACGCACGTCCTCATAATACCATGCTGTTTTCGGAACGTCTGTAAAGTTCATTTCCGCTGCCAGCGAGGCAAACGGCAGCGCCGTCAGCAGCAGTGCCAGCAGCACAATGACGGATATGATCCGCCGGGGGGTGATCATTTTCATTGGTTACCTCCCTGTAAAATAGCCGTGTCGCTCCCGCCCCAACCGGGGCGGGAGTCGACGTTACATGTTTCCTCGTTTCCTTTCTTCTGCCGTCGCAGCCTTTCAGCTTGCGACGGGATCTGCTTACTGGAACGTCATGTTGTTGAGAATGATGTCGGGCATCGTTCCCGGGACGCAGTCCAATTTCGTCAGTCCGATGGACAGTGCGCGGCCGTCGTCGATCTGCGCGACATACTGGATCCAATTGTAGCCGATGTGCTTGTAGGTGCGGCCTTTGAAGGTGATGCCGCCGATCACGCGATCGTCGATGTCCTGATAGTTTTCAAAGTCGTCCTTGTAGTAGTCGAAGTCCTCCACATTGGTTCTTACCTCGAATCTGATGGCACCTGCACCGAACGCGGTGGGATCGTCGTTTTCCACCAGGCAGCGCCCCCCATCATCGAACGACCAGCCGGATACCGGGATCTTCGTCATGAT
>URLO01000035.1 GCA_900548625.1 uncultured Eubacteriales bacterium
ATAGCCGTTCTGGTGGCGCTGAATGTGGCAGGACGCGCTGCGTTCTTCATGCTGCCGGAATTTAAGCCGGTCGTTGCGATGACGATCCTCGCGGGCGTGGCCTTTGGCGGCGAAACGGGATTCTTAGTTGGCGCGATGACGATGCTGGTGTCCAATATGCTCTTTTCCCAGGGGCCGTGGACGCCGTGGCAGATGTTCGCAATGGGTATCATCGGCTGGCTGGCAGGTGTCTTGTACCGCAAAGGTGTTCTGCGGCGCGGCAGACTCAGCCTTTGTATCTTCGGCGTGATCGCGTCCACCGTCATCTACGGCGGCATTATGAACCCGGCGTCCGCGCTCATGTGGTCGAACACGATCAACTGGAAAATCATTTTAAGCTACTACATCACCGGCCTTCCGGTCGATTTGGTGCGCGCCATTGCCACGTTTTTCTTCCTGTGGCTGGGCGCGGAGCCGATGCTTGAAAAACTTGACCGAATCAAAACTAAATATGGCTTAGCGGAATAAATACACAAAACCCACTCTACCGCCCAAATTTTCAGGTAATGAGAAAAAGACGATAGAAGCTCATTTCGCATCCCATAAAAGAACCGGCATTCGGTATCTATGCCGATGTATGCGCCCAGCAGAGGGTCAACACTCTGCTGGGCGTTACTGTGTCGAAAAGGCGCAGATTTTACAGGTTTCCCCGGAATCCTGTAAAATCTGCGCCTTTTTGATTTCAGGTGACCATCTCTGTCATGGAATATCATATTTCCACAGACAGAAACTCACCGTTTCCAGCAAAAGCAGACACATGCTGCGCTGGGCGGTAGTCCTGCCGCCTGCCCGCGCCCCTCCGCTTTTGAAATTTTGGTTTTCTCAAAATTTCAAAAGAACGGAGGTCTGCCAAATGGCGGATAAAAAAGAATTTTATATCAGAGTCAAGGACAAACTGGTCGAGGTCACACGGGAGGTCTACTTGACTTACTAAAGAGGAAAACGCGGCGAAGAAACACAGCTTGAAAAAATACGCCGCAACCATGTCGTGTCGTATGATGCATTCGACACAGAAAGCGCCCTCGGCGCAGAAATGCTGATAGACACTGCATCAGACGAGCCGGAAGACATCGTGATCGCACGGCTTATGTCTGAAAAACTGCACGACAGCATATCAAAGCTCTCAGAGGATGAGCGGCAACTCATTTATATGCTTTTCTTCGATGGATACAGTGAACGGGAAACCGCCCTGAACCTTGGCATATCATCTATGACAGTACACAACAAAAAGAACCGGATTTTGGCTAAACTGCTGAAATTATTGAAAACATGAAAAAGTTTGGTGCAACAGGGCCTCGAATACGGATAAGGGGTGAGAGGTATTTTTAGAACACTCTCATGCAGCTTGAAAAGTACATATCCAGCGACTTAAATGACATCAAGCGGATGAGCCAGAAATGGAACAGCGATGCGGAGGATGCGCGAAGACCACCTGTGCGGGAGCGATGGATGCTGACCGCGTCTGCACCCGCATGAAGCAGGCAGAGCAGGCATTGGATGCCGCTGCATCCACGCTCACCGAATGGAACGAAACCGCGGTCCGTCAGACTGTGGAGCGCGTGACCGTCCTCTCTGCTGACGAGATTCTGGTGCGGATCAAGGGCGGCACAGAAATCAAACAACGTATGGGGTAAATCCAATCAAAAACAAAACAGGATCTGCGTTACTATCACACAGATCCCGTTTTCATGGCGGCGATTATTTATGCAAATCCAACGCCGGGTTTTACTTTTGCACATCACTTATTACAGCAGCGGGGTCATATACAACGGAAGAAATGTGATGCCGTCTTCCTCTTTGAAATCGCCGGTATGCAAAACATAAGGGGTATGAAGCTGCTCGGCATATTTTGCCTTGAATTTTTTCAGAGAGGAAAGCGTATAGTTCTTACTCGACTTCACTTCGATGGGCGAGATGTTATGGCGGTTGCTGATTTGACTCTTGGCGATCAGAAAATCAATTTCCATACGGGAGGATGCGTCGCTGCGAGAGGAATTGGAATAGAAATAGAGCTTATGCCCACTCGCAGTCAGCATTTGCGCGACCATATTCTCCATGACCATGCCCATGTTGACCTCCAGTTTGTCGAGCAGGAGCTTCTTGTAGACTTCGCCAGTAACAATGCCGTTTTCGTCAAAGGCATGGCTGATCAAGAGACCGGTATCGCCCATATAGCATTTCAGCAGCGTCCTGTCCCGGTTCAGATTCAAGCCAAAGGTCGGTTCTGTGGCATTGTAGCAATGATTTACGATCATCGCATCGGAAAGCCAGAACATAGCGTCCTTGTATTCATCGAATCGTGCGCCCTGCTTCAAAGACGAGAGCTTAAAATGTTGATTCTGATTCTTCATCTGCGATGGGATCTCGTCATAAATCGCCTCGACCTTCATCTCGTAGCCTTTCGCATGCTTGCGGATATCATCACGATAGAGGTTCAGGATACGCCGTTTGACCCGGTCTACCTCGTCAAAGTCATTGTGCTTGACAAATGCATTGACAGCCTGCGGCATTCCGCCAACGATCAGGTATTGCCGGAACAGATCCATCGCCTTGCGATGCAGCGCCTGTCCGAGCGGCGCTTTTTTCCTGTAGCAGTCGCGGATAAAATCCATCATCGTGTCGTTCCCGTTTGCCCACAGGAACTCCTCAAAGTCCAGCGGATACATATCTACATGATCTTCCTCGGACGGAATCAGGATATCCTTTACATTTTCACGGATGGAAATAAGTGAGCCTGTCTCAACATAGTCGTAGCGTCCGTCTGCTACGAGGTATTTAATAGCGCTTCTCGCTCTTGGGAAAAGCTGAACCTCATCAAAAATAATCAGAGATTCCCTCTCGTAGAGCTTGACCCCGTAATAGGTTGTCAGCTTCATGAAGAAAGTTTTCAGGTCGACAAGGTCGTGTTCAAACATTTCCTTGACCTGCTGATCAACGAGGTTGAAGTCAATCAGAATGTAAGACTTGTATTCCGCCTTGGCAAACGCCTCTACGATATAGCTTTTCCCAACACGCCGTGCGCCCTGCACCAAGAGAGCACTTTCACCGTTCCGCTGTTTCCATTGCAGCAATTCCTGATAGATTTTTCTGCGCATAAAGAACCTCCTGATAAAACTGCCCAAACGAGTTATCTCTATAAGAGGATAACACAAATCAAGAATTTATACAAGGATTAATCACACAAATCAAGATTTTTAATTTTCATATTTCTACACAAATCGAGCGAATTGGGCATTCCATTTGTCCAGTATTTGAAACACTGTTTGTTACATTTGTAGTAGTCAAGAAAAGTAGACACGAAAAATATTTATTTTTGATTTGCTTTTTCAAAAGTAGACATGAGGAATATTTTTACGGAAGTTGTTTTTTCAAAAGTGGACACGGACAATAATTTTTGCCGAAATCCTTTTTCAAAAGTGGACACGATCGTGAACATCTTTTCATTTGTCCTTTTGCTTTTGGGCTATGTTCTCATTGTATTTGCACTTCAAGATAAGAAAAATGCAAGCAAATATGCAATTGTGAGTGTAATTTTGTTTTTAGTTGGGAGTGTTGGAAATCAAATTGCGTTTGTTAAGGATACTGTTAGTATAATTGGAGCAATGAAAAATTTTGTTTCTGTAGCCAGCCCCATTCTTTTAGCGTGTATTGTTTTGGAGAACACACCACAGGCTCAGACTACAAAAACGGTAAAGCAACCGACTAAAACGGCAAAAAGCGATAACCGCATTGAAGAGCTTACAAAATTAAAAGACCTGTTGGATACCGGGGTAATTACGCAGGAAGAATTTGATGCAAAGAAAAAGCAGCTATTGAATTTGTAATTCTGGTGGAATTATTAAAATGGGAGTGGAAAATCATACCCGCTCCCGTTTTATCCATTCTCCAAAGGCTCAAGCCCCTGCTTCCGGAAGCAGGGGCTTGACATGTTTTATGGGTTTGGCGGAAGGGGGTTTCCGGTATCAGTGCTCGGCGCCGCCGACCTTGCTGCAAATGTCCTTGTCGTTTTCTGCGATCGCCGCGATGGCCGCCTCCAGACCCTTCACGATGTCTGCATTGGACAGGGAGGGCACGTCGCGCTTTTCGATCACCTGCTCATGCAGGAAGGGCACGTGGACGAAGCCGCCGCGCATATTGGGAAATTCCTTTGCGATGTGATAGAGCACGCCGTACATCAGGTGGTTGCAGACGTAGGTTCCCGCCGTGTTGGACACGGCTGCCGGGATGCCGGCCTCGCGCATTTTCTGCACCATGGCCTTGATGGGCAGAGAGGAAAAATAGGCCGTGTCTCCGTCTTCAAAAATCGGCGTGCCGACGGGCTGATTGCCCTCGTTGTCAGGGATGCGGGCGTCGTCCACATTGATCGCGACGCGCTCCGGCGTGATACCGAACCGGCCGCCCGCCTGACCGATGCACAATGTGACATCCGGCTTTTCCGCCTGCATGGCCTCGTAGACGGTGGCGATCGATTTCCCGAACACCACGGGGACGTTCAGCTTGATGATCTCTGCCCCCGCGATGGTGTCCTTGACCATGCGCACGGCCTCCTGAGAGGGATTGACCGCTTCGCCGCCAAAGGGATCAAACGCGGTGATAAGGATCCGCATAAATGGTTACCTCCTTGTGCAAGATTTTGTACTGCCGGGTCAGAATGCAAAGAAGTACATCAGCAATACATGTACGATCAGCATGAAAATGGCAACCGGCACCTGCGATTTGATGATCGCGTATTTGTTGCGTACCTCCAGAAGGGCGGCAGGCATGATGTTAAAGTTTGCAGCCATGGGCGTGCAGAGCGTACCGCAGTAGCCTGCCGTCAGACCCAGCGCACCCACGACCACCGGGTTTGCGCCCTGCGTGATCAGGAACGGGATGCCGATGCCCACGGTGATGACCGAGAACGCCGCAAAGCCGTTGCCCATGATGATCGTGAACAGAGCCATGGCGACGCAATAGATCAGCGAGGCCATGAAATGGTTTCCCTCCGGAATGATGGCGCTGACGCCGGAGGCGATGACGGTTCCGACACCGGCCGCGGTAAACAGCGCGCCGAGGGCAGAGAGCAGCTGCGGCAGAATGCCGATCGTACCGACGTTGTCCATCAGACGCGTGCCGTCGATCACGGCATACTTGGGGCTGCATTTTACAAGCAGCAGCACGGTGATCAGCGCGCAGATACCGGAAAGACCGATGGCGTTGTTGGAGGTCATCCACTTGAGCGCAGCGACCTTATCTCCCAACGTGGCAAACGCCACCGCAAAGAGCGCAAGGCAAAGCGCGGGAATAAAGATCTTGTAGCCAAGCTTGTTGGCATGGGCGCGGACTTCCTTCGGGTCCGGCACGTTGCTCTTGGACTGCACAACGCCTTTGCTGCCCGTGAGCACGGCAAGGATCACGACGCAGACACCGGTGATCCACTTGGGCAGCCAGTTGCCACCGATGAAGGTAAACGCAAGCACGAACCAGAAGATGGCGGTCGTTGCTTTTTTGCGGCAATCCGCATCGCGCAGCGCTTTTACGCCAACGGCCACAAAGACAAGACCGATCAGCGTATAGAAAACTTCACCAAGAATCTGGGTAAATGTCATCGTTTGGCACCTCCTCCAGCATTCATCATTTTTTCGATCTTCTTATCCAGCATCAGGTTGCGGACAATGCCGACAAGGACCGAAGTCACGGCGATCGGGATGGACCATGTCGCAATCTGCACGGCGCTCACGTCAAAGCCCTGCTCGACCAGCGTGGCAACGATCAGCAGCGTGCCGGACGCGCCCATGAAGCAGTTCTGTGCATAGAAGTTGCCGTAGTTCTCCGCTGCGGCACTCGCGCCGCGAATGACATCGGATACCTCGGGGGTGACTTCGCCGTATTTGGAGGCAGCGCCTTCCGCCATCGGCACAACAACGGGGCGAACAAACTGCGGGTGGCCGCCCAGACGAACGGAGAATGCAGCGGCGAGCGTACGAATCGCCTGATAGATCAGAATGACGCGGCCTGTGGTGGCGTTTTTGATGCTGCGGATGAAGTCGATTGCCTTCTCCTTCAGGCCGTAGCGCTCACAAACACCGATGACGGGCAGGGTTAGGACGAACAGCGTGGCAGTTCTGTTGGAGATGAAGGACTTGCCGAGCGTATCGAAGATTTCCATAGGCGTCATTCCGGCAACCAGGCCGGTGGCAAGCCCCGCGATGACAACTGTAGCGATCGTGTCGAATTTGATGGCAAATCCGATGATGACGATCACTACGCCAATGAGCTTCAGAATTTCCATGTTTTTCCTCCTCTTTGATTAAAATTGCCATATTGAAACAGTTTCCTGTTATGGCCCTAACAAGGAGGAACGCTGGCGCCGGCGGCGCGTCCGCCAATCAAGGTCAGCTTTTGAGGCAGCTGTTTTCCACAACAAAGGAGCTTTCCAGCACGCGCGTAATAATGCGCTCGGTCTCCTGCCTGTCCTTCTGTGTCAGTTCCATCAGCTCCTCCAGTGTCCATGTGCTCTTTTTCAGAAGCGCCTTTGTGTAAAACCGCAGCTCTTTCAGAAGCGACTGCATCAGCAGTGCCAAAAGGACAAAGGGAAACGAGAGCAGTGTGCGGAAGAACGTAAAATAGAACTGGATCTTGCCGTCGTGAAAACAGAGCAGGAAGAAAACAGCCGTGATGCTCAGCCCCAGCAGCGCGGAATAAAACATGATATCCAGCCCCGCCGGGCGGTACCGCACGATGCGGATCGGCTGATCAAATCGGTATGCGGCATTGCGCGGCAGCGGTTCATTTTGCGTTTTTTTCACGGCGGAGCGCCTCCTTCTTTCAGAATGTCGGAGAAAGAGCCGGATGGGGGATGCAGTATCGCGTCCGTTTCCGTGCCAGCAGGCAGTATTGCGGCTTGACACGTTCATTTTCGTCGCGTATACTGTTTTTAGAAGCATCGGATCGTGTGGCGTCGTATTCTCGACGCCTTCTGGCCTCATTGTTGAGGTCAAGCGCGATTCCGGTGTTTTCTTTTATAGGAACGATTCAGAGACATTTCAAATCACGAACCCTTCACATAGGGAAAGGAAACGCTGTAGTATATTGTATACTTTGACAGAAAAACGCTTTCTTGTCAATCCTAATTTGCGCTTTTTTAGGACACTGTCTCATTTTCTGGTTTTGCGTTTTGCAAAGCGGTTGAGAAATTGATGCAGTTTTCCGCTGAATGCAGCAGCCCCCGCCATCCGAATGGATGGCGGGGGCTGTTTAAGTTTGGTGCTTGTCTGTCAGCCGGTGATTTACTTGGTCAGGTAGCGGTGCAGCATGACAGCGACCTCAGCGCGGGTGCCCTTGCCGGTCGGGTCAAGGGTCGTGGCGCTCTTGCCGGTGATGATGCCGTTCTTGACGGCCCATTCCATTGCGGTGGTCGCGTAGGTGCTGACCTTGTTCTGATCGGAGTAACCCTTCAGAGAAGCGTTGACTCTGGGGCTGCCTGCGTAGCGGTACAGGATGGCTGCAATCTGCTCGCGGGTGACAGCGCCGTTGGGGTTGAAGGTCGTGTTGGACGTGCCGGTGACGATGTTGTTCTTATAGGCCCACAGAACTGCGTCGTAGTAGTAGGTGCCTGCCTTGACATCCGTGAAGGGGTTGGAGACGTTCTTCACAGAGGGCTTGTCAGCAACACGGTAGAGGATGGTGACCAGCATGGCGCGGGTCATGGTCTGGTTCGGGCTGAAGGTCTTGGCAGCGGTGCCGGTGACCAGCTCATTTGCAGACATGAAGTCGATGGAATTTGCAGACCACTTGCCGGTGTTGGACTCGGTGACGTCGCTGAAGTAGTTGGACTTCGTCTGCTGGATCACGGTGAAGGTGAGCGAGCCGGTGTCGATCTTGGTCTTGTTGTTGTAGATGGTGTAGGTGACCTTTGCAGTCGTTGCGCCTGCCTCGGGAACGAAGTAGACATCCGAAAGATCCAGCTCATTTCTGCCGGCGTCGAAGAAGAAGACCGTCTTGGAGGAGACTTCCTTGGCGCTTGCGATGGTCTTGTAGTCGTAGTACAGCTTGCCGCCGGTGACGGTGCCGAATTCGACGTAGAAGCCCTTGACCTCACGCTCGGTGTAGTTGTCGGGGATCATGGCCTTGTAGAGGTCGCCCTTGAAGCTGGTACCGACGGAGTAGATCGTGGTGGCCTTGCCGTCGTTGACGGAGATGGTGACATAGCCGTTGACATAGACAGCCTTGGTGCTGTTATACTCGGTGCCGTAGGCCGTGAACGGAATGGTGACGGTGTACTTGCTGGTGCGGGTGCCTGCCGTAAAGACGATGGTGTCGAGGTCATACTGACGGCTGGTGGCGTCGTAGACATAGTCGCGGTTCTCTCTGACGTAGTCGGCGTTGCGGTCGCTGCTCTCGTAGAGGTAGCCGTGGGTTCTGGTGTTCAGGTTATTGTCGTACTTGACGTCAAAGTTGACGTAGCTCAGAGTGCCTCTCTTGAACACGGTGGCAAAGAACTTCTGGAAGTCGGCCTCGTCAAACTTGACGGACTGGTTGCTGCTGGTCTCGTAGACGATATCGCCAGCGCTGCCGCTGATGACGACAGTACCCGCGGCAACAACGCCGCCGAAGGTGTTATAAGCAACATAGGACACGGACGGCTCTTTTGCATTGGCGGCCGGAACAAAGTAGATGCCGTCGAGCGCGTAGTCGTTCTTGCCGGGATTGTAGAAGCACTTGTCACCCGTGGTGATCTTGGTCTTGCTGGAGATGCTTTCGTACAGCGTGCCGTTGGACGGTGCGGTGAACATGACATAGTCAAATTCGGTGTTGGTGGTCGCGGCCTTGACTGCATTCATGAAAGCAGAGGCCGTGAACGTTGCGCCGCCGCCGACAGAAGGAACGGTGATCTTCTGTGCGCTGCCGGCCTTGACATCAAAAGCGACTTCGCTGAAATACTCCGTGCCCTCGATCATGACCTTGACGGTCATCTTCGTGCTGGTGTTCGTGGTTTCGACACCAAAGGTGTTCAGAACTGCACGGCGGCCGGTGCTATCGGGCGTGAGGGTTGCGAACTTGTACTGATCGCCGGTGGTGGAGAGGCTCCACTTCAGATTGTTGTAGTTGACAGCGGGCTCAAAGCTGTTGGTTTTTTCGTTGAACTGCTCAACCGTTGCGGTGATGGTGGGCTTGGTGCCGACCGTGATGGGCTTATTGGTGTCGCCGTCCGTGGCGAGTCTCACGCGGTATGCGCCGCAGACCTCAACCTTGATGGCGTCGGTCATGCGCTTGGCCTCCGTATCCGTTTTCGGGTCCTTTACGGTGAGCTCGCAGGCGTAATACTTGACGCCGATGGTGTCCGTCGGAATGATGAAGGTGGAGCTTGTGCCGTTGGCGACATTGACGAAGGTGCCGTTGACGGTGTCGCTGACCTTCCACTGATACTTCAGGTTGGAGGTCAGATTCGTGGTGCCGTCGCCTGCGGTAGCAGTCGCGGTGACGGACAGGGTCTTGCCGGTGGCGCCCTTCTTGACGAGCATCTCACTGGAGAGCGCGGTGACCTGAATGGTCGGGCCCTCGACGACCGTGACCGTCAGGGTGGGCATCACTTCGGGGTTGGCCACCGCACCGGCAGGCAGCACCACGATCCTGGCGCTGACGGTCTGCGGTACACCGACCTTGGTGTTGTCAAACGTCTGGAGATCCCACGCAACGTCGCACACATCGCTGCGCTTGTCGCCGAAGACGGCGGTGACCTTCGACGGCAGCTTGGTGGAAAGCTCCTCGGTGGTGATACCCTTGACTACGGTCAGCGTATTCGGTGTAACGGTGTAGCTGGTCGGGGTCTTCGGGGCGACTTTGATGTTGCAGGAGGCGCTTTTTTCGCCCGCAGTGACCGTGATCGTTGCGGTGCCTTCCTTGAGTGCGGTCACAACGCCGGTAGAGGCATCAACGGATGCTACGGTTGCATCGCTGGAGGCCCACTGGAGCGCCGGAACTTCGTCTGCTTCATTTTCCTTTGTGACCTCCGCGGTCAGCGTGAGCACGGTTCCTTCAAAAATCGCCTCGGTGGGGGCGTTTTTGATGGTAACGCCTGTCACGGCCGCAAACACAGCCGGAACCATCGCGCAGACCATCGCGACCACGAGGAGCGCGGAAATGAATCTGCTCATTTTCTTGTTCATAAATAAGTACCTCTCTTCCTGATTATGTCTCAAAAGTTGTGCTGAGGATCTAATTTGCTCATGCTAAGTGTATCATAATTTGAAAAAAATACAATCACCTTAAGCAAAGTTTAAGGAATCCGCTGCGAATTTCGTCACGGCGGCTATATGTTGTAGCCTGCTGCAAAATGGTGACGAAATGTAGTGCTTGAACTGTATAAATTACAAAATAGAAACAAGAGAAACGACGCAGCGACAGAAATGCGCGATCTGTTACGAATCTGCAAACCCTTATTTTTCCTTATAATACAGGAAGCAGTGGCAGTAGCCCTCAAAATCCGGGTCCTTGATCTGGTCGCGGAACTCCTTGCACATGCATTTATATTCCTCGCTCCGCTGCAAACGGCAGGGGCAGTAGCCGCCCGTCCGCGCAAGGCCCTCCTTGACGCGGGAGACGACCTCCTGATCCTCGTTCAGACGTATTTTCATAGCAGTGCCTCCAGCTCCGCGCGCAGCGCCTGCTGATCGCGGTAGCCGACCAGCGTCGAGACAAGCGCGCCGCCCTTGAAAACCAGCAGCGTCGGGATGCTCTGCACGCCGAAGCGGATAGCAAGCTCACGCTCGTCATCCACATTGACCTTGCAGAATTTCATCTGGGGCATTTCGCCGCTCAGCGCCTCAAAAACGGGCTTGAGCATCATGCACGGGCCGCACCACGACGCCCAGAAATCGACCACAACGGGCTTCTCCGATGCAAGCACTTCGCGTTCAAAGTTGTCTTGTGTAAGGATGGTCATGATCTGTACCTCCAAATTCTATATTCAGATATAGTATAACACAAAGCTGCAAGAATAGTTTGAAAATTTGTAAATTTGCAGCCTGCACGCCTCAGCAGCCGCTTCCGGCGCGAAGGACATGACAGAACGCCTTCGCCGCAAGACTGAGCGGCTCGTTTTTTCGCTGCATGAGCAGCAGCGCGCGCTTTGGAAGCGGCGGCGTCAGCGGCAGCACACGGATGTTCTGCGCGCCCGTTTCGGGCAGGAGAAAATCCTCCGGAACGAAGCCGACGCCAAGACCGCTGCGCACCAGCGGAAGGATCTGATCGGCAGTCGCAACCTCGATGTCCGGCTGGAAGGCGGCGCCCTCATGCAGAAAATAGGATGACAGCAGAGAGTAGCTTTGCGTCTGGCGCTCCAGAGAGATGATCGGATAGCGGCTCAGCTCTCCGAGACGAAGCTGCGAAGCCCGCAGCCCCTCCAGATCGGCGGCGCAGACGGCGACCTCCTGAAATTCTCCGAGACGGAGGATGACCAGCTCGTCCGGAGCCTGCACAGGCGCTGCCACAACGGCAAGGTCAGCGAGCCCGTCTTTCACGACCTGCACGGCATTTTGCGCGGTGAGATTCTGCACGCGCAGATGAATGCCGGGATATTCGACACGGAAGCGGCGCAGTGCCGGCAGCAGCAGGCAGTGCAGCGCGATCTCGGACGAGGCAATCGTCACAAGACCGGTCTGAAGCGACTTGTCCCGCGCCAGCTCCTCCTCGCCAGCCTGCAAATGCGCGACAGCCGCTGCAACGTGCTCATACAGCCGCGCACCCTCGGGCGTGAGCGACACGCCGTGGTTTGAGCGCAGAAACAGCGTGCAGCCGAGCGCGGATTCGAGATTGCGGATCGTGCGGGTGATATTCGGCTGGCTGGTGAGGAGCTGACGTGCGGCCTGCGTGAAGCTGCGGCATTTGCTGACATAGTAGAAGACGCGGTAAGAGTCATAGCTGATCATAAAAAGCTCTCCATATCAAATCCGTATTCATATTATATCAAACATCTATTTTACTTATTGCCACTTTAGAATTATAATCGCCTTTGGTTTGTGCGTCAAGGGGCGCAGAAACCGGAAAACAGTAGAAAAGAGGAAACAATATGAACAGGGATCTGACGGTCGGCAAGCCGTCATCCGTGCTGGCACGGTTCTGCCTGCCGCTGTTTGCAAGCGTCATTTTTCAGCAGCTTTACAACATCGCCGACAGCTTTGTCGCGGGCAAGTTCATCGGGGAGGACGCGCTGGCCGCGGTCGGCAACAGCTATGAGGTGACGCTCATTTTCATCGCGTTCGCGTTCGGCTGCAACATCGGCTGCTCGGTGATCGTCTCGCGCTTTTTCGGCGCGAAGGAGTATAACCGCATGAAGACAGCGATCTATACGGCGATGATCACCAGCTCCGCAGTCTGCGCAGTGCTGATGCTGATCGGTCTGTTCGGCTGCGATCTGCTCCTGCATGCGATCCGGACGCCGGAAAACGTGTTCGCTGACTCCAAGCTGTATCTGGATATCTATGTCTGGAGCCTGCCGTTCGTATTCTTCTATAACATTGCGACGGGCATTTTCTCTGCCCTCGGCGATTCCAAGACGCCGTTCTGGTTCCTTGCCGCATCGTCCACGTCCAACATCGGTCTGGACATCCTGTTTGTCGCGTCGTTCAAAATGGGCGTCGCAGGCGTCGCGTGGGCGACATTCCTCTGTCAGGGCGTGAGCTGCCTGCTCGCCGTCAGCGTGGTGCTGGCGCGACTGCGGCGGATCCGGACGGAGGGGCATGTCCGCCCGTTTGACGGAGCGATCCTCCGGCAGTTTCTCGGCGTTGCCGTCCCGAGTACCTTGCAGCAGAGCTTCATTTCGGTCGGCAACATCATCATTCAGGGCACGATCAACGGCTTCGGCTCCAGCGTGATGGCGGGATATTCCGCAGCGGTGAAGCTCAACAACCTGGTCATCACCTCCTTTACGACGCTCGGAAACGGCATTTCCAACTACACGGCGCAGAATCTCGGCGCGCAGAAGCTCGACCGCATCCGCGCGGGCTTCCGGGCAGGGCTCCGGCTGGTGTGGATCATCAGTCTGCCGCTGTTTGTGCTGTATTTCTTTGCAGGCAGCAGCGCACTCGGGCTTTTCCTCGAAAACCCGACGCCGCTTGCGCTTTCCACCGGCGCGATGTATCTGCGCATCCTCTCGCCGTTCTACTTTGTGATCTCCGCGAAGCTGGTCGCTGACGGCGTCCTGCGCGGCTGCGAGCAGATGGGGCAGTTTATGATCGCAACGTTCACAGACCTCGTTCTGCGCGTGGTTCTGGCCATCACGCTGTCGAAAACGGCGCTTGGCGCAACGGGCATCTGGTGTGCGTGGCCGATCGGCTGGAGCATCGCCACGGTGCTGTCACTGAACTTCTACCGCAAGGAGCGCTGGAATGCGCGGATCCTTTTCAAAGAGGGACAGAAGGACGAGCTTGGCGAGTCCTGATCCCGCAAAAAACATCCGACCGCTGAAAACAGCGGTCGGATACTCTATATTCGCGCCGTGCGGCGTTGATTTTGGTCCGCCTCTTTCGATCACTCGCGGTGGGGCGGCTACCGGATGCGAAAATGCTTTATTGGTGTGTGAGAATAAAAGCGCAGAGATCAGTTGCCGAAGCCGAAGTTCCACGGGAACATGCTGCCGCCCTGCTGGCTCGGTCCCTGCGACTGCTGGGACTGCTGGGCGTCGTCCTGCGTGGCGGGCATGGCAGACTGTGTCTTTTCACCGATGGTAACGGTGATGTCGAGCGTCTTGCCCTGACGGTAGACCTTGAGCTTCAGCTCGTCGCCGGGCGCCTGCTCGCCGACGTAGCTGACAAGGTCGCTGCTGGAGGTAATGGTTGTGCCGTTGACCTCAGTGATGATGTCGTTCGCTTCCAGACCGCCCTTTGCGGCAGGGGAATCCTCCTCGACCGAACGGACTGCCGCGCCGGTGGGAAGGCCGTAGGCCTGCGCCTCGGAGCTGACCGCCGTGACCGTCACGCCGATGTAGGGCTTGGTGATGCTGCCCGTCTCGATGATGCTCTTGACGATGTTCTTGACGTGGTTCATGGGGATGGCGAAGCCGATGTTGTCGATCGAGGCCTCGCTGCCCGAGGAGGAGCTGGAATACTTGGCATTCGTGATGCCGATGACCTCACCGTAGAGGTTAAAGAGCGCGCCGCCGGAGTTGCCGGAGTTGATGGCGCAGTCGGTCTGGATCAGATCCATCGTGACGTTGCTGGAAAGCGTGACCTCGCGGTTCAGGGCGCTGACTGCGCCGGTCGTGAGCGAGAAGGTCAGCTCGCCGAGCGGGTTGCCGATGGCAACGACCTGATCGCCGACGTTCAGGTTATCCGAATCGCCGAGGACAGCCGGGGTAAGGCCCTCCGCGTCGATCTTCAAAACGGCGATGTCGTTCGACTGGTCACAGCCGACGAGCGTTGCGTCATACTCCTCGCCGTTGTAGAGCGAGACGGTGATGGAATCGGAGTTTTCGACGACGTGGTAGTTCGTCAGAACGTAGCCGTCGGCGCTCAGGATAAAGCCGGAGCCGGCTGCGGCGGACTGGGTCTGATAGCCCCAGTAGTTTGTGGTGATCGAGGTGCGGATGCCGACGGTCGAGTTGACGTTCTGGGCGTAGACCTCGGCGGGGGTCATCTGCTTGTTGGTGTCGATCTGGGCGATGTTGATGATGCTGCTTTCGCGGCTGCCCTCGTATACGACGGAGGCCTGTGTGCTCTCCTCGTCCATGTCCTTGTCCTTCGCGGCGAGGTGATTCTGAAGAGCGCTGCCGCCGAAGCCCATCGCGCCGCCGACGAGCGCGCAGCTCAGAACCAGTGCGGTGATCCTTGCGCCGGTGTTGCCCTTCTTCGGGGGCTGCGGCTCCAGGGGCGTCTGCGTGCAGTGCTGGCCTTCACCGGTCACATTGCCTTCATCATGCTGCATGTTGTCCATGTTTTCATTTTCAAAACGATAATCCATCGTGAATGCCTCCGTTCGCTTGGTTTCTTTTGATGTTACTGATTATAGAGGCTAATTCTGAACGAACATCGACATTCGCCTGAACAAACTGTGAACACCGCGCGGAAAAGTGTGAACTTTTTTCGGCACAAGGCGACAAAAAGCCTCCGGAAATAGACGGGTGTCCGTAAAACAGTTAATCCTCCGTATGGCTTAGACCATGCGGAGGATTTGTTTATGTCTAATCTTCAAACTTGCTGGCGGCAAACGGTTTGTCAAAACCGTTTGCGGACGGCAAGTCCACAGGGGATAGCCGCTTTAGCAGCGCAAGGGGGTGTAGCCACCTTGACGGAACGAAGTGACGCAGCATTCTCGGTCATGCAGTATCCTCCTGCTGACGGAGAATGAAGCTCCGCAGGACGCACGATACTCCCGACAGGAGAGTATAGAAGTGCGCCCTTTAGTTCCTAAAGGGTTTTTATCAGTGCGACAAACTTGAATTTACGGTTTAATTTCCTCTCCGCAATAGCGGCAATGATTATACTTTCCGAGCCAAATCCCGCCAATACACTTTCCACAGTTAGGGCAGCGCCAGAACGCAATATTTATTATTCCATAGACAATAATAGTGGCAATTGCTGCATAACCGAAGGGTGCAAACCTTGTCCAAGCCATAAGTAACATTAACACACAAAAAATGGAAAGCAACACCCACATTACAGCTTTTGCGGTCTTTAATTTCATATCAGCGATCCTCCCAACTTCCGAACGGTCAGTTTTTCGGTATTCAGTTCGACAAACTGGAAGTTGTATCATCATTTATCTTTATCTTTTTTTGAAAAAATAAGACTGCCAGATATACCAAAAGATATACCCAGACATACTCCGATTCCAATTCCAGCCATGCTATTTAAGACATTTATAAAAACAACGCTCCAAAGTATTGCTGCGATTATTCCGATAGTGACTCCTATAATTATCCTTTTGTTGTTCATCAGCTTATCATCCATAAATTCCTGTTTGTTGCACAATTATTGCATTTAAATTATACCATAAAACTTGTGAACAATTCTACCGTCATTTTGGAATATATGAGAAAGTCCGAACAGTTTTCTGCCCGGACTTCCTCACTCAATCGTAAATCAGTTCGATTTTCACAATTTCCTCTGCCTGTGCCTTGCAAGCGTTCATCTGCCGCACCCATTCCATTTGGTTTTCGGCTTTCAGTTGCTCGGTCACACCACTTTGCTCTGCCAGTGACCGCACGGTCAGCTCCATGCGGTTTCGTGCCGCTTCGTCAATCTTAGCGCAATACTGTCTTACGTACACACAGCTATGCTCCGGAGGCTTTTGGGCCGCTTCAAAGGATACCGAAATGCTCAAGCAGGATCTTGAGGCCGATCAGAAGCAGGATGACGCCGCCCGCGATCTCGGCCTTGGCCTTCCAGCGGGTGCCGAACAGATTGCCGATCTTCACGCCCGCGCAGGAGATCACAAAGGTGGTCACGCCGATGACGGACACGCCGAGCAGGGTATTGAGAAGCGCACTTGCGGCGATGAGCCGGAGCGGGACGCAGGCGAAGGTGATCCCGACCGCCAGCGCGTCGATGCTGGTGGCGACGGCCATGACGAGCATGGTCTTGAAGTCCACGCCCGCCGAGGCGTGTTCCTCTTCCTTTGACAGCGCCTCGCGCAGCATGTTGAGCCCGATGGCGGCGAGCAGGACGAACGCGACCCACGCGGAGACGGTCTCAATATACTGCTCAAAGCGCGAGCCGAGCAGATAGCCGGCAAACGGCATCAGCGCCTGAAAGCCGCCGAACCACGCGCCGCAGATGGCCTGCTCGCGAAAGCGTGCGCGCGGCATGGCAAGGCCCTTGCAGACCGAGACGGCGAAGGCGTCCATCGAAAGCCCGATGGCAAGCAGCAGCAATTCCAAAAACCCCATGATCGTTCCCCTCAATATAATACTAAAACCCGATTAAAATCTTCCATGCTTTCTGGTCTAAATTGCGCCAGAATGCGTTATCTTCCTTGCTGGGCAACCGCCCAGCTGCGTCATCTGCCTTTTCTGGCACAATTTATCCTCAGAAATCTTTTAAAGATTTCAAACAGGTTTTAGTATAAAAAGAATGGAACAGACGCAGCCGTCTGCTCCGAAAAAGGACACACATACGGCAGAAGGTCTGCTTTCTGTGAGTCTCATCCATTCAGGCACGCCAGACCGAACGGTCCGTGTGTTGACGTGCCGCATGTTCATGTAGATTACTCCCTCAACCTGTTCAAAATACCATATCCACCGCAGAATGTCAAGGAAGGATGCCCGAAAGTGGCGTCCCCGTGCGCGCAGGACGTAAACGCAAACTCTGCGTTTACGTCCTGAATGCGCGGCAAAGGGGAGTGCGTCACAGCAGTGCGGCGAGCTTGGCGATCAGCTCCACGGAGCCGACCGAATATCCGGCCGAGGCAAAGCGGCAGTCGGGATATTCGCCCATCAAAAGCAGCAGCGGATAGTCGCCCGGCTCCTTGAAGGCTGCGCGGGCAAGCGGCTCCTGCACGCCGTCGGCATCGAAAAACGTCTCCGCGTGGGCGTATTTCGCTGTAAAGCGGGCGTAGGCGGGGCTGGACGCGCCGCTCTGCGGCAGCACCAGTACAACGCGGCAGACGCCGCTGAGCCGCTCATAGGCGTCGCAGAGCTCGTTGCAGAAATGCTCCGTCGGCTCGCCGCCGGGCTGCAAAAATGCGAGAAGCGCGGCATCGCCGCCGCAAAAAGAGGCGAGGGAATGCGCCTGACCGTTTTGGTCGTATACCGCCGCATCGCAAAGCGCCGTATGGCCGAGCATCTCGCCCGGCGCGGCCTGCGGGCGCACAAGCGAAAAGCGCAGATGCTCGCCCGCAGCCAGCTCAAAGCGATCGGCAGAGAACTGCTGGTCTCCGCTCGGAAGCCGGTTTGTTGCCATGAGCATATATTTTCCCGCGGGAACGTCCATGCAGAGGGGAAGATCCGGCATCTCGAGCTGCACATATCCGCCGTCCGTCAGACGTGCAAGCGCCCAGCTCTCACCCTGTGTCAGTCCGGAGCCGGAGAGCGAAAGCGTCCCCGTCGGGACGGGGTGAACGCGTACCCAGCGGCCGCTCTGCAAAAGCTCTGCCGCGCCCGTGACCGGGCTGAGCCTTGCGGGCGTGCCGCGGAGCCGTGCCTCGGCCACGGCGGCAGACTCGGCGGGGAGCGCGGCAAGTCCGGCTGCGTCCCATTTGCAGACCGGCTCCAGGCCGATGTGCGGGCAGAGCACGTGGCGCACGAAGAAATCCTCGTCCATGCCGTCCTTGTGCGGCATGGCGCGCGCCATGTGGTAGGCGAGCGTTTCGGCAGAGGTGTCGAGCATGTCTTTTTCACTCAGCGTTTCAAGGAGCCGGAGCGCATACGGCAGCTCCGTTTCGCTTTGGGCGCGCAGGAAGCGGCCAATCTCATCGACATTGCCGCGCGCCGCGCGAAGATGCGCAAGCCAGCGCTCCGGGCAGGGATGGGCGGCGATGTAGTCCTCGTAATAGGCGCGGATGCGCGCCTCGCGCAAAGCGGCTGCGTTTGCGGCGGAAGCCTTGGCAAAAGCCTGCTTTGCCTTGTCCGGCGCAGGCCGGGAGGAGGGCGTGCTTTGCGGCGCGCGGAAGATCCCGTCGGTATGAGACGGAGAGAAGCCGCCAAGCTCGCATGTGAGCGTCTGGCAGAGCGCGGTGTCGATGTCGCGCTCAAAATATGCGCCGCCGTGCTCGACGGAGATGTGCAGGCTGCCCTTGCCGCAGCGCAGGTGCGCGCAGCCCGCGCCGTCTGTGACCAGAACGGCGATGTCGCGGTATGCCGCCATGTTCAGGATCTGAACGTGTACCCGCGCGCCGCAGACGGGCGCGCCCGCCTGCGTGACGCTCAGACGCAGCATGACCGTGTCGGCGTAGCGCGAGGTCTGGCCGAACAGATAGGAGTCGCCTCGTTTTTCGATCAGCTCCTCGTCTGCAAGGCCGTCTGCGGCGTAGCCGCTGAAGCCGCGCCCGTAGACCAGCATCGCCCGCCGCGAGGCCGCCATGAACCAGCCGCGGTCAAGCTCGTATTCCGGCTCACAGGCGCCCATGTAATGCCAGCCGTCACCGGTGTAGACCTCGACCCACGCGTGGTTGTCGTCGCAGTGGCTCCACCACGGGGAATATACCTGCCGTGCGGGGATGCCGACGCTGCGCAGCGCGCAGACGGCAAAGACCGATTCCTCGCCGCAGCGGCCGATCCCGGCGAGATACGCGGTGAGCGGGCCCTCGGTGCGGCCGTCGGAGGCATGGTAGGTCATCTGCTCGCAGCACCAGAGATTTGTCTCGAGCGCGGCCTCCACGATGCCGAGGCCGCGGAGGCGCTCCTTGAGCCGGCCGGCAAAAAAGTGCCGGTAACGCTGCGGGCGCTCGTTGTTCACGCGCGGGCAGAGGACGTATTGGGCGAAAATATCCTCCGGGATGTCCGTCTTGTAGCGGTTTTCCGTGCGTAAGGCGATGGCGGAGGCGCAGACCTCCTCCAGCCATGCAAACGGCACGAAGCGGATGTCATCCGGCGGAAGCGTGCCGTAAAGGTATTCCAGCGCGGTGCGCATCTCGCCGGTGTGCGCGGCGATCTGCTCCGCGGCGGCCGCGTTGATGCTGCCGAGCCGCGCGGCGTACATGCGGGAGGAATACTGTGTGAAGTTTTCTGAGAACATGACGATCACTCCTTCCATCTAAGCTGCAGGACCGTGTCCGTTTCATCCGCGAGCGTGGGATCCGGCCCGAGGTCGGCAAAGGCCATGTCCGGGTAGTCGCTGTGCACCCAGCTGTGTGAGAGCGGGATCTCATGCCCGGTGGAAAGCAACCGTATGGAGTCGATATGCTGCGCGGGGATGCCGTAAAGCGGCAGCGGGCCGAGCGTGTTTTCATATACATGCAGGTACAGCATGTTTCCATTCTGCGTGATGCGGCCCCATTCTGGCTTGGGAACGCTGCTTCTGGTGCAGCCGTAGATGCTTTGGGCGTTGAAATGCATGAAGCGGCCGATCTCGTCCAGCGTCTGCGCGGCACGCGGCGGGATCGCGCCGTTTGCATCCGGGCCGATGTTCAGAAGGAAATTTCCGCCCTTGCTGACGCATTCGACCAGCTTTTTGATCAGCATATCCGCGCTTTTATAGTAATTGTCCGTGCCGCAGTAGCCCCAGTTCCGGTTCATCGTTGCGCAGACCTCCCAGTATACGGGGTTTCCGTCGGGGTCAAAGAGCCCGCGCGGGGGAATGATCTTTTCCGGGCTTACAAAATCGCCGTGATACGGCGTCGGATGCCCCTCGGCAAGCGAGCCGAAGCCCTCACCGCTGCATTCGAGGCGGTTGTTCAGGATGATGTCAGGCTGAAGCGTGCGCACCATATCGACAAGCTCGCTTGCACGCCAGCGCTCGCCGCGCATGTCATCATACGAAAAATCGAACCACATGATGTCGATCTTTCCATAATTTGAGCAGAGCTCGCGCACCTGCGCGTGCATATAGTCGAGATAGCGGTCAAAATTGCGGTGCTCGTTCGTGCAGTCGGGGCGGTTGCGCATGGGGTGCTGCCGGTCGCCGTAATGCGGAAAGTCCTCGTGATACCAGTCGATCAGGGAGTAGTACAGCCCCACATGCAGCCCTTCGGCGCGGGCGGCATCGACAAAGTCCCGCACGACGTCGCGCCCGAGCTTTGTGTTTGTGGATTTGAAATCGGTCGTTGCCGTGTCGAACAGGCAAAAACCGTCGTGGTGCTTGGCGGTCAGGATGATGTACTGCATCCCGGCACGCTTTGCCGCACGCGCCCATGCGGCGGGGTCATAAAACCGGGGGGCAAATTCGTAAAAATAGCGCATGTAGTCGGATTTGTCCATCTCCTCCGTGCAGCGTACCCATTCCCCGCGTGCGGGGATGGCATAAAGACCCCAGTGGACGAACATACCGAACCGCGCATCGAGGAACCATTTCATGCGCCGTTCATATTCTTTGCGGTCAAAATGATACATCGGCGTCTCCTTTCAGCAATTGCAGCACCTCGGCAACGCGCGCGGGATCAACGCGCTTGTAGCGGCCGTCGGGCGGGATGTCGCTGCCCGTGAAGCAGATCCCGTGCTCGTTCGCGGCGGACAGGTCGCAGACCATGCCATGCGCACTCATGTGTACCTGCGTGCAGCCGGTGCGCGTGATGAGCTGCCGCGCGTTTGCGGCGCGGACGCCGGAGCCGGGGAGAATTTCGATCCGCCCTGCGGCATGGCGCACCATGGCAGCGATCGTGTCTGCGCCCTCCGGGGCTGTGGGGCGCTGGCCGCTCGTCAGCACGCGGGTGATCCCGGCGGCGATCAGCGTATCGAGCGCCGCGCGCCAGTCGGGGACAACGTCGATGGCGCGGCTGAAGACGCTTTTTTTGCCGTATCGGGCGGTAAGACGGGCAAACTCGCTTGTGCGCTCGGCATCGACCGTGCCGTTTTCATGCAGGAAGCCGAACACGAGCCCGTCCGCGCCGTTTTCCAGCAAAAGCCGCGCGTCCTCCTTCATAACGGCGTATTCCGTTTCCGTGTAGCAAAAGCCGCCCTCGCGCGGGCGCACCATCGCCATGACCTCAAGCGGCGGCGCGGCTTTTTTCACCGTGAGCAGGCTTCCGAGTGTGGGTGTCAGGCCGCCGTGAAAGAGGTCGCTGTTCAGCTCGACCCGTTCTGCACCCGCGCGGCAGGCGAGGATTGCATCCTCCGCGCTGCCGCAGCATATTTCAAGCAGTATCCGCATGGCTCTGTCTCCTTTTTGTTGATGAGAATATGATACTCTACCGCCGTGCAGTTTGTCAATTTCTGCGCGAAGCGCGAGCCGCCGCCCGAGACCGCGCAGGAACAAAAAGTCACCCATTTCACGAAAAGCTCCGTGAAATGGGTGACATTGTTTATAGATTTTTCGTTTACATCTTTTCCTTCAGCAGGAATTTTTCCGCCTCTGCGCTCCAAAGACCGTTGTGGCGCTTGGTGATCTCGTCGAGCGTTGCAAACATCGGGTCGGTCTCGCCGAGCTTTGCGAAGTCCGCGATCGCCACCAGCGGCATCTCGATCTGCGTGTAGATGAGCTTCTTGCCGCCGCGGATGTTCGGCAGGTTCAGCGTGGTGTCCACAACGGCGTCCAGACCGCCGATGTGCGTGACCATCGCGGCGGGGTTGATCTTACCGGAGGTCATCATTTCGATGGCTTCCTTCATATCGTCGGTGTTGCCGCCGGAGGTGCCGACCACATGGGTGTAAAGGTAGTGGACGTTGTACCAGTTGAACTCCGCCTTGAACTGGCTGTTCGTCGGGCCTGCGAAGAAGTTGAGGCAGCCGTCAAAGCCGAGGATGTCGCCGGCCTGCTCCACGACGGGCTTTACCGGTGCAAAGCAGATGACGTCGTCATAGCCGGTGCCGCCGGAGAGCTCGCGCAGGTATGCCGTGCCGCAGTCGGGCTTGGAGGTGTTGACGTAGTGCAGCTCAATGCCGAGCTCCTTCGCGTGCTCGACCGTGTAGATCGATGCGGCGCGCGCCAGACGCTCCTCGTCGATGTCGGTCACGACGAGCAGGCTCGGATGACGGTCACAGTGCAGGGCGTAGTCGATCGCGCCGAGACCCATCGGGCCGACGGAGGCCAGCAGTGCCATTTTGCCGCCGTCCACAATGCCCATCGAGTGCTCATAGGAGCCGGCCTTGGTATGATACATGGCGTGGAACGTGCCGATGACGCAGCTCATCGGCTCTGCGAGCGAGCCGTAGAAATAGACGTCGGAGTTGTAGGGCAGCAGGCAGTCCATCAGAAGCGTCTCAATGGGGACGTTGCCGTACTGTGCATCGCCGCCGCAATAGGCATAGGAGTATCCGGGCGCCATCTGCGAGCCCTTGTAGAAGTGCGCGGGCTGAATGGCAAAGCCCTGACCGGCCTTGTACTTGTGCTTCCAGTTTTCGCCCACGGCGTTGATGACGCCGCAGAACTCATGACCGACGATGGTCGGGTTTTCCTCGACGTTGTCAGGTACGCGCTTGTGCTCGCCGCCTTCGACGGCGGCCTTGTAGGTGGACATGCAGATCGAGTCGGAAATGATCTTGATCTGAACATCATCCGGGCCAACCTCGGGGAGATCGATCTCCTCGAGTCTCAGATCCATTTTGCCGTGGATACGGACAGCTTTCGTTTTCATATCGTTTCTCCTTACTTAGCAGATGGGGCTTCCATCCTTTTCATGTTGGATCAGCTTCCATGTCGCGTCAATGAGATTGGAAAAAAGCGGGTTCTCCATCGCCCTGATCACGAACGACTGGCGCGGGGAGTTGATGTCCTCGCCAGAGACCTGAAACAGGCCGTTTTCCTCGCAGAGCCTGCGCAGACGCGCGAGCTGCTCCGGCGTGTTTCTTGTCGGCATGTAGGTCACGGCGCGGATGCCGCAGTCCTTGATGCAGGCGATGACGTCATCGAGATAGTCGTCCTCGAATTTCTGCGCCTTTTTATCGCCTGTGACGGAGGCGGTGACGTCACCGAGGTAGGCATAGCACAAAAGCGCATCGACGCGCGCACAGAGCGCCGCCACGTCGCGGACATTCGGGCATTCGTCTGTGGCGTTGATGTAGATCTTCGGCACAAACGCGCTTTTCAGAATGCCGAGCAGGTCGTACTCGTAGAACGGGTATGCGGTATCGAGCATCTGCACCGTCTGCTTTTCGCTGAGCCGCAGGCCGATCGAGCCGAGATAATCGACCATCGGCTGACCCTTTCCGGCCTTTTTGACCATCGCGATGGCAAGGGCGTACATGAGGTGGCGCTCGGTCACGCCGCCGTCCTCCCTGGCCTCGCTCAGCGGCAGAACGTCACGGTCGTAGTCCAGCTCGATGCCGCTCAGAAGGGCGTTGATCCTCGCGACCATTTTGCGGTTGCGCACGCCGCGTGCGGCACGGTAGGGAGCAAAGAAGGCGTTGACCTCCTCGATGCGGTCGTGCGGCACAGACTGGATCGTCATATAGCTGACGCCGAGCTGGTCGGGATTGTTGGTGCGTTTTCCCTGCATCGCGGTGCCGTCCATGCTGGCGCGGCACTCCATGCCGACGGTGACCGGCATACCGATCAGCGCGGCGGCCTCAAGAAATTCACGCGCACCGGAGATCGAATCGTGGTCGATGATGCCGGCGGTGCAAAGTCCCTCCATTCGCGCGGCATAGACTGCCGCCGTCGGGGAATAGGGCGAGAAGGAATACGTTGTGTGGATGTGGTTGTTGATATACTGCGGCACCGCGGGCGGGAAACCGGCGGTCTTGACGAGCGCCTGGAGATTTGCAAGCCGTGCCTGCTTTGTCGGTGCGTTCAGCTTTTCAAGAATGGTAATATCGATCATGGTGTGCCCTCACATACAGGTGTTCGCGTTTGTGACGAAGCGCCGCGCCGTGCGGCGGATCAGTTCAGCATGACCTGACCGCCGGTGACGGGGATGGCCTGTCCGGTCTCATACTTCTGCTCGACGCAGTACATGACCGCGCGCGCCACATCGACGGGCAGGCAGCCGCGGTTCATCGGCACCTTGGCCTCGTAGTAGCGGCGTACATCCTCGACAGTCTTTGCGCCGGGGACCTTGCCTGCCTCGAGATACTGCACGAACAGGCCGCGCACCGGGTCGGACCACAGCGGTCCGTCGAGGAAGTTGCCGGGGCAGACAGCGTTGACCTTGATGTTGTAGGCGCACAGCTCCAGCGCAAAGGACTGCGTCAGGCCGATGGCGCCGAATTTGGAGCCTGCGTAGGCGAAATTCTTGTTGGAGCCCTCCAGACCGGACTTCGAGTTCAGCGTCACGATGTCGTAGTACGCCTCCGGGGCCGCCTCGTGCTGCGCCTGCATGATGATGGCGGCGTATTTTGCACAGAGGAAGTAGCCGGTGTAGTTGATGTTGGTGACAAATTCAAAGTCCTTCTTCTCGACCTGCGCGATCGGGCCGGAGCGCACGACGCCCGCGTTCGACAGCATCAGATCGAGGCCGCCGAACAGCTCAACGGTCTTGCCGACCATCGCCGCGACGCTCTCCTCGTCATAGACGTTGACTGCGATGGCGACGGCGCGCTCGCCGAACTCCTCTGCGACCTGCTTTGCCAGCGGCTCGTTCATGTCGGCGATCACGACGGTTGCGCCCTCGTTGTAAAGCTCCTGCGCGATGCCCTTGCCGAAGCCCTGCGCAGCGCCGGTCACGATGCAGATCTTGCCGGCCATTCTGCCCGCTCCGGCGGGGCGGTTGCGGACATTTTCCTTGGCGATCTCACACCATCTTGTCATATCTACAGACATTTTCTCATTTCCTTTCCATATACGAGTGCATACGCTGGTATGCGTGCTCCCAGTCTGTCGTATGATGCGGGCTGTAGGTCTTGACGTCTGCCGACCGGCGGACCACATCACGCAGTTCGTTGATGTCATGGATGT
>URLO01000036.1 GCA_900548625.1 uncultured Eubacteriales bacterium
CATTATTCATCACCCAGATACAGTATAGCATATTTGGTAAGACGGTTAAAGTGTTTTACTAGATTTTAGTATCAGACAACGAAGGGAGTGGATTGATTTTCATGGAAAAAGCAGCTGCTGCATGGGGGCCGCTTCCCAGAACGCGCATTCGTACATACTTTAAGAAAATGTATGCCCGCCCGATCTACCGCTTGCTGCTCGTCCTTTTGGGTCTTCCCACCGCACTCATGGTGCTGGTGAAGCATTTGGTATTTTCAAGCTCTGCCAGCTATGACAAGCTGCGGGCTGACCTCGAGGCTGAGTTTAAGGCGAACGGGCTGCTGGAAAAGCTCAAGGCACAGGCATTGGAGTCCGAACGCAACAAGAGCAAGTTCCTGAAACGCTCTGTGTCGGACGAGCAGCTGAAGGCCAGAGCCGACAAGGTCGCAAAGAAAAAGTACGATCAGGCACTTCAGGAGGAACTGACGAACCGGATGCGCCGTGAGAAGGTCCATTCTCCGGATATGCTGAGCACATATCTGGAATGGCTGGACAACACCGCTTTCTTCTGGATCTCCGTCGTTACCTCGCTTCCGATGTATTTGCTTGTCTGGATCTACTCCAAGCCGTATGCAAAGTACATCAGCGAACGCCTTTTCATGATGATCTTCGTTATGATCGGCGTCATCGTGCTGGTCTTTACCATTTTGTATCTGACCCCGATGGATCCGGCCAGAAACATTCTCGGTGCAAACGCAACGGTGGAAAAGGTCGCGGAATTCAAGCGCCTGTACGGCCTGGACCAGCCCTATCTGGTTCAGCTCGGCAACACGATCAAGAAATTCTTCACGCTGGATCTTGGCATCTCCTATGTCGGCAACGAAGACATTGCGTCGGCGCTTATGCGCCGGTTCCCGATCACGGTGCAGCTTTCTCTGGCGTCGATGCTGGTTTCCATTCTGATCGCGATCCCCTCGGGCATTATTTCGTCCATCAAGCAGTATTCGGCATTTGACTATATCTTTATGCTGGTTGCGCTGCTGGGACTTTCGATCCCGAACTTCTGGCTGGGACTGATCCTGATCCTGAATTTCTCCATCCGCCTCGGCTGGCTGCCCGCCATGTACGATGCGACAAGACTGGTTACGCTGATCATGCCTGCCATCGTTATGGGCACGGGCCTCTCGGCCTCCGTAGCGCGAATGACGCGCTCGTCCATGCTGGAAGTGAAGAATCAGGACTATATCCTCACCGCCAGAGCAAAGGGCCTGAGCGAGAGACGCGTGATCTTCAAGCACATTCTCGGAAACGCCATGATCCCGATCGTCACGGTCATCGGTCTTCAGTTCGGTGGCATTCTGGGCGGCTCGGCTACAACCGAAAAGGTGTTCAACGTCAATGGTCTCGGCAAGTATATCGTGGACAAGCAGTTTATCCCCGATATCCCGGTCGTTATGGCTGGTGTTGTTTACATCGCCATTGTGGTCAGCATTGTCAACCTTCTGGTGGACATCCTGTACGCATTCCTTGATCCCAGAATCAAGTCTTCTCTGAAAAACTATTAAGAGGTATGAGACGTGGATGATAACAAAAGAAAAAAAGAATATCTAAGGAAGCTGGAGAGTAAGAAGCTGAAAAAGTCTCAGGAGTACAAAGAACTGAGCTTCTCTGCCGGTGTGACCTGGGTGTTCGCGCTTCTGTTTGCCTTGTCCGGATACAGCTTCATCACGGGTAAGGTGACCGTAACGCCTTTGATCCTGGCGGCGGCGTTCGCGGTGGAGGGTTTGATCCAGCTCATCCTTCTGCATCGGATGCGGGCGGCGCTTCTCAAGTCGAAGCCGATCTCGCGGGCTATGCGCCTGAGCGGCATCCTGCTTTTGGCATTTGTCGTTACCGGCAATATTTTCGCGGCGGTGGCCGGCTTTACGCTGATCAAAAAACAGCGCACGCTGGAATACACCATGACCGTCTATGCGGCGATCACGACCCTTGGCGTCATTATGGTCAGCGGCCTGAATCTCTTCAAAGAGTATGTGGCAAACAACTTTATGTTGGGAATGGGACTGTTGGCGGCCTTCCTGGTGTTCTATTTGCTGGCGCTCCTGCTCATCCATCTTTGGGAGCGGGACGGCAAGGTGGATAAGAAGCTGCTGCCGGTAGGCGTGCTGCTGATTGTCTCCGCCATCAGCGGAAACGTTTTTGCATTGATTGCCGGCATGCTGATCATTTCGCACTATCGCCATCAGGGCGAAGATCGCGCCATTGAGTGGCGTGATATCTGGGAGCGTCTGTTCCGCAACAAAATGGCAGTCATGGGCATGCTGGTCGTGGTCTTCCTGCTGTCGCTGTCGCTCTCCAGCGTCCTGACGTTTGATTACGGCGTTGCGATCGACAACAACTACGATGCGATCCTGCGCCCCATCTCCATGGAATATCCGTTCGGCACGGACAACTATGGACGCTGCGTATTCACGCGCATCGTGTTTGGCGCCCGTATTTCCCTCATTGTCGGCATGTGCGTTACGGTGCTGCCCATGGTCGTGGGCGGTATCCTCGGCGCGGCCGCAGGCTTCTTCGGAAAGCGCACAGACAACATCATCATGCGCCTTCTGGACGTGCAGTATGCCGTTCCGGATATGCTGCTCGCCATCGCCATCATTGCGGCGTTCGGCGCAAATACAGTCAACCTGATCCTGGCACTGAGTATCGGTTCGGTGGCGGTCTACGCAAGAACCGTCCGCGCCACGGTGCTCGGCCTTGCGAATGCGGAATTCGTTGAGGCAGCCCGCTCCTGCGGCGCCAGAGACTGGAACATCATTTTCCGCCATATCATTCCGAACTCCCTGGCGCCGATCATTGTCCGTTCGACGATGGGCATCGGTACTGCGGTTTTGTCTACCAGCAGCCTCAGTTATCTGGGCCTGGGCGTCGAGCCGCATATCCCGGAATGGGGCAACATCCTGAAGATCGGCAGCCAGTATCTGGAGACCAACCCCTATCTGGCAATCTTCCCGGGCCTTGCCATCATTCTGCTGGTGCTGGCATTCAACTTCTTCGGAGACGGTTTGCGGGATGCACTTGACCCGAAACTGAAATGAGGTGAGACACGACATGGAACAGAATCTATTAGAAGTCAAAAATCTGCGCGTCCATTATGTCACGGACACGGGAGACGTGCAGGCCGTCAATGGCGTGGATCTCCACCTGAAGAAGGGCGAGGTTCTGGGTCTTGTGGGCGAGACCGGCGCCGGAAAGACCACTGTGGCGCTCTCTGTGATGCAGCTGGTTCCCGATCCTCCCGGAATCATTCTGGACGGTGAAATCCTCTTTAAGGGGAGAAACCTGATCTACAACTCGGACAGAGAAAATCAGGAAATGCGCGGCAACGGCATCTCGATGATTTTCCAGGATCCCATGACTGCGCTGAACCCCATCATGACCATCGGCCAGCAGCTGGCGGAGGTCGTGATCAAGCACAAGAAGCTGAGCAAGAAGGCGGCCATGGAAGTGGCAGCTGAGATGCTGGAGCGAGTCGGCGTGACAAGAGACCGCATCAACGACTACCCGCACCAGTTCTCCGGCGGTATGAAGCAGCGCGCCATCATCGCGATGGCCCTGCTCTGCAACCCTGAGATCCTGATCGCGGACGAGCCCACCACGGCTCTTGACGTGACCATTCAGGCACAGGTGCTGGAGATCATCCGCAGCCTGATCCGCGAAAATGAGATGTCCATGATCCTCATAACGCACGATCTGGGCGTTGTTGCGGAAACCTGTGACCAGGTTGCCATCATGTACGCAGGCGAGGTGGTCGAATACGGCTCCGTTTGGGATGTTTATACGAATCCCAAGCACCCCTACACGCGCGGTCTCTTTGATTCGATCCCGAAAATGGACGTCGATGACGAGCGGCTGTCTCCGATCCCGGGTCTGGCGCCGAACCCCACCGCACTTCCCAGCGGCTGCTACTTCCATCCAAGATGCAAGTACTGCCAGGAGCGCTGCCGTGAACAGAGCCCCGCAATGAAGGGCGATACCCACCAGTACAAGTGCTGGCTGGACTTTGAGTAATAGGAGGGAAAAACGTTGGATAATTTGCTCACAGTGACCCACTTGAAAAAATATTTTGACGTTCCCGCCGGCCACCTTCATGCAGTGGATGATGTGTCGTTTTCCATCAAACGAGGCGAGACGCTCGGCGTAGTCGGCGAGAGCGGATGCGGAAAATCGACCCTTGGCCGCGTTCTGCTTGGACTGCATCCGGCGACCTCCGGCGACATCATCTTTGAGGGAATGGATCTGAGCACGTTCAGCAAGAAAGAGATGATCCCCATTCGCCGGGAGATGCAGATCATTTTCCAGGACCCCTACGCATCGCTGAACCCGCGTTTCACCGTTGCACAGATCATTGAGGAGCCGCTTCAGCTGCACAAGGTCTGCAAGAATGCGGAGGAGCGGAGAAAGCGCGTTGAGGAATTGATGGAGATGGTCGGTCTGCCGCGGCGTGCATACAATCTCTATCCGCACGAGTTTGACGGCGGCCGCCGCCAGAGAATCGTGATTGCAAGAGCGCTTGCGATCAATCCTCAGTTTGTGGTCTGCGATGAGCCGGTCTCCGCGCTGGACGTTTCTGTTCAGGCGCAGATCCTGAACCTGATGATCGACCTGCAAAAGCAGCTTGGCCTGACCTATTTGTTCATTTCGCACGATCTGTCTGTAGTCAAGCATATCTCCGACAATGTGGTGGTTATGTATCTGGGTCAGGTGATCGAGAAGGCTCCGAAGCAGGCGCTTTTCCAGACCCCGATGCATCCCTACACCATTGCGCTTCTGAGTGCGATCCCTTCTGTCAATGTCCGCGAAAAGCGTCGGCGGATCATCCTGAAGGGCGAGCTCTCCTCTCCCATCAACCCCGGCGACGGCTGCCGCTTCGCAAAGCGCTGCCCGTTTGCGCAGCCTGAGTGCTTCACCCGGACTCCGGAATACCGTGAGATGGAGCCGGAGCACTTTGTGGCCTGCCATCGTGCCGAGGAAGTTCGGGACGGCAAGCTGAAATACCAGACGATCTAACCCGGTTATAAGTGTCAGAAAGGCATTTATAATAAATTTACTTGGAGGTACTACGAATGAAAAAGCTCACAGCACTGCTCCTTTGCCTTGCCATGGTCTTGATCATGCTCTCCGGCTGCAATGTCAAGACAAAAGACGACGTAAAGGGACCCGACACCTCATCCAATGGCAATTCTGAGGCCACCGCAACGGATAACAAGCATGATCCCATTCCCATCACGCTCCTTTCTCTCAGCTCTCTGGAGACGGAGACCAACGTCGTCCGTGACCAGCTGAAGAAGGCCGGCTTTGACGTTACGCTGAGCATTCAGCCTGACTACGGCAGCCTGTTTACGCAGGTCGAAGCCCGTAACTACGACATTTATATGTGCACGATGAAGGTTCTGACCGGCAACCCCGACTACGGCTGCCGCTCCATGTTCTACTCCACCGGCGTTGAGAATGACAGCAAGGTTGAAGATCCCGAAGTCGACCGTCTGATCGACCTGGGCGCCTCCCAGCTCCCGCAGGATTATCAGGAAACCTATGCAGAGCTCGAGCGTCTGCTCGTTGAGGGCAAGGCATACTTTGCTCCGATCTGCCGCACCATGAGCTGCTACGGCTTTAACAAGAACGTCATCAAAGAGGACGCCGTTGTGGTTGGCCAGTCGAAGTACCTCTACTGGAGCCAGCTCGACTACGTGGACGAGAGCCTGCGTGAGACCCGTCCCCTGATCGTTGCAAACGATCGCATCCTTGGTCAGTTTGACCCCCCCACGACGGACGGCACGCACAGAGTCCTTGCAAACACCAACATCAAGCTCCTTGATCTCGACGAGCAGGACAACATCGTGACCGACCGCGCGCTTGCTTACAATTACAGCATTGCAGAAGGCAACTCTGTTTTCTACTTTGTCCTGCGTGACAACGTTGGCTTCTACACCGCCAAGAACGGCGAACTCGTTGACACCGGCGAGAAGGTCGGCGCGGAAGACGTCATCTTCACCTACGACCGTCTGCGCACGCCGGACTCTGTCCCCGGCAACGCGGTTTACGACAACTACGCATGCCTCAAGGGACTCGGAACCGTTACCGATCTTTCCGAGCTTGAAAACGCCAAGGACGCTGTCTCCGGCAAGAGCGTAAAGGAAGTTCTGGAAGCCGGCCTGCCCGCTCCCATCTCCGAGCTCGTTGACGACAAGAATGCGACCGACAACGCCGGCGGCAAGTACGAGGTCCTCAAGATCACGACGGATACTCCCTTCCCGCAGGTCCTGAACTTCCTGTGCGACTACAGCTCCGGTATCCTCAGCAAGAAGCAGGTTTCCGCCATCAACACGCCCGAGCTGCTGGCCGGCTATGACCCGACGACGGATTTCCGTTACGGCGACGCGCAGTTCCTCAGAAAGGACAGCGGCAAGGAAAATACCCTGTGGTGCAGCGGTCCCTACGTCGTCAAGAGCGTTGATGACTATGAGGCAGTCTGCGAGCGCAACCCCGCATTCATGCCGGATACCGACATGGTCGCGCCCATCAAGTACGTCACGCTGAAGTACATCGCTGATAAGGACGCAACGATTTCCGCTCTGCGCAGCGGCGAAGTCGATCTGACGGACAACGTTCCCGCAAACCAGGTCGATGTCGTCAAGAACGATCCGAACCTTTGCATGGTTTCTGCACTGGTCAACGCCTGCATCCAGATGAAGTACAACCTGGACGAGAATCACATCACCAGCAATGAGGACATCCGTAAGGCCATCCTTTACGCCATCAACCAGGACGAAGTCGTTGCTGTTAAGAACGGCCTCGGCGGCAAGGCATATACCGCTATGACCATGCTGAAGAACGACAACGACCTGATTCCTGATCCCAGCAAGGTTCAGGAGCATCTGAACAACTACTACGCCTCGCTGGGCAAGTAATCATACGCCATCATAGAACCATTTCCTGAATTGGTGGGGGAGGGGAGGCTCCCCCTCCCCCATAAAATTTTACATTGACTAAGGAGATCTTGATATGGAATTCAACAGCAAGCTGACAAAAGAGATTTGTGAAGTATACGGGCCGACCGGCCGTGAATCCAAGGTTGCAGAGTACATTCAGAATCAGATCCGGGATCATGTGGACGAAATGTGGGTAGACTGCCTCGGCAACCTCATTGCGCACAAAAAGGGAAACGGAAAGCGCGTTGTTCTGTCCGCACACATGGATCAGCTCGGTCTTATGATCAAAACGATCGACGAAAAGGGCTTTGCACGCATCGGCCAGCTCGGCAGCATCAAGCCCTACAACCTGATCGATTCCCGCATCCAGACGGAAAGCGGCGTTCAGGGCGTTATGATCTGCGAGAAGAAAGAGGACATGGGCAAGATCACGCACAACGACCTCTACATCGACTTTGCAACGCTGTCTCCTGAGAAGGTCAGAGAAAAGGTTCGCGTCGGCGAGGTTGCCATCACGCGTTCGGAGTACTACGAGAACGAAGAGTGCGTCATGATGCAGTGCCTGGACGACCGCATTGGCTGCATGATCATCATCGACAGCATTCTGCGCGATGTCAAGAACACCAATGACATGTATTATGTGTTCACGGTTCAGGAAGAGATCGGCTGCTTTGGCGCTCAGACCTCGACGTTTGACCTGCAGCCCGACCTCTTTGTCACCTTTGACGTGGCCTGCACCGGAGATGAGCTGCGCGGCATCCGCACGGATGTGAAGCTGGGCGGCGGCGCCGGCATCAAGGCAATGGACTACTTTATGATCGTCAACCAGTATGTGGTGGACGCACTGGTCGATATTGCAGAGAAGAACGGCATCAAGTACCAGATCGAAGTCAGCGAAAACGGCGGCACCGACGCACACACGGCACAGCTCGTTCGCGGCGGCATGAAGGCCGGCGCCATCACCATCCCGACCCGCAACATCCACTCGAGAGACGAGATCATCTGCAAGGAAGACATTCTCGACTGCATCCGCATGGCGATGGCTCTGGAGACTGTGGAGCTGGATGAACATTTTGGCGCATAAAAGCCAAAGGAGGGATATGTTTTGACAAGCGCTGAATTGCGTGAAATGCTCTCTCAATTTCCGAAGGCGTCGCTGGCGCTCAATCCGACCCCGCTGCATCCGCTCAAGCGCATGCAGGCGGAGCTGGATTGCGGCCCGCTGTTTATCAAGCGTGATGACCTCAACGGAATGGGAATCGGCGGCAACAAGGTCCGTAATCTGGAATACCTGCTGGGTCATGCGATTGCAGAAGGTAAGAACACCATCCTGGTCTCCGGTCAGACGCAGTCAAACCTGTGCTCCCTCTGCGCGGCCTCGTGCCGCCGGTTGGGACTGCGGTGCGTGATCGTCCACAACAGCCCGAGGCCGGAACTGCTCGAAGGAAATGCGCTGCTCAACCACATCCTCGGCGCAGAGGAACACTATCTGGGCGGTGTAAGCGAAGAAGAGAGAGCCGCTGCGGTGGAGCAGATCGCGCAGGCCTTGCGCCGTGAGGGGAGTGCGCCGTACATCATCTATAACGGCGCATCCTCCGCAAGAGGCGCGCTTGGCTATGTAGAGGCTGCGGCGGAGCTCTGGGAGCAGATCTCCTCCAATGCGGAGAGAGCAGCCATACGCAATGTGTGCATCCCGGGAGGAAACGGCGGTCTTGCCGCCGGCTTTATCTACGGCACCGCACTCCTGGGAAATCCGTTCCATGTGGAGCTCATCTCGGTCGAGCATGAGGCGGAGCCGCTCCGTGAGATCATCAGCGCCTTCCTGAAAGATCTGGAGAAGCTTTGCGGCGTACCGATGCCGTGCCCACTCGAGCAGACCGCCACGCTGCACGGTGCATACCGTTTTGGCGGTTGGGGCGTTATAACGCCCGAGGTCGAGGAGTTCTGCATCCGCTTTGCCCGAACGGAAGGCATCTTCATCGAAAAGGTATATACATGCAAGACGCTGTATGGCATGTGCGACCTTGCAAAGAAGGGCTATTTCCATGACGGAGCCTGCTATCTGCACTCCGGCGGCATCGGCGCGCTGTTCAGCCAATACCATATCCCGGGAGGCGGCGTATGAAAGCAATTCGAGGCGGCACCGTATATACCATGGCAGGCCCTCCCATCGAAAACGGAACGGTCCTGATTTCAAACGGAAAAATCACGGCGGTGGGAGGCCCGGAACTGCCTGTTCCGGCAGAGGCACAGTGCATCGATGCAGCGGGATGCTGGGTCACGCCCGGCTTCATCGATGCCCACAGCCACCTGGCGCTCTGGGGCGAGCCGGAAATGAAGGCGACAGCGGATGAAAATGAAATGACAGATCCGATCACGCCGCATGTCCGCGCTCGTGACGGCGTCAACCCCAATGACATTGCAATACCCAAGGTTCGGGCCGCCGGATTCACGGCGGTCTACACCGGACCCGGTTCGGGCAATGTGATCGGCGGTTTGGGCGCCTGCATCAAGCTCAGGGGGGTAACGGCGGATGAAATGATCATTCCCGGGACAGAGCAGATGAAAATGGCGCTTGGAGAAAACCCAAAGCGTGTATATGGCGAAAAAAACAAATTTCCAATGACGAGGATGGGCACGGCGGCAATTCTGCGCCAGACGCTGAGTCGTGCACGGCGTTACGCTGAGAAATTGGCGGACGCAGAAAAAGACCCTGCCAAGGCGCCAGAGCCGGATTTTCTGCTGGAGAGTCTGGTGCCGGTCATCAGAGGCGAGACCAGAGCGCGCATCCACTGCCACCGTGCGGACGACATTGCGACTGCGATCCGCATCTGTGAAGAATTTGGACTGACCTACTCTCTGGAGCATGTGACGGAGGGATGGAAGGTCGCAGGTCTTCTGGCGGAAAAACAGGTGGAATGCGTGCTCGGCCCGCTGCTGATGGGACCGGTCAAGCAGGAGGTATGGGACTGCCGGCTGGAGAATGCCGCCATTTTGCAAAAGGAAGGCGTTCGCTTCTCCCTCATGGCCGACATGGCGGGAGATACCGCGTGGCTGCCGATGGAGATCGGTGTGCTGCTGCGGCATGGTCTTGCGCTCGATACCGCACTGGAGGCCGTCACGGTCAATCCGGCCCGCCTTGTGGGCGCCATCGACCGCATCGGCACCATTGAGCCCGGAAAGGACGCAGATATTGCGATCTTTGACGGAATGCCCTTCAGCAATCAGACGCTCTGCCGCTTCACTATGATCGACGGCGTCATTTGGAACGATACCCTTCCGCAGAATGAAAAAACGGAAGAAACAAACGGAAAGAGATTTTAAGGAGGAACCCCTGTTCTATGAAAGAGATTATTGCAACAAAATCAGCCCCCGCAGCCATCGGCCCGTATTCACAGGGAATCGGCGCCGGTAATCTGGTCATCACATCCGGGCAGCTGCCCGTAGACCCCGCGACCGGTAGCTTCGCTCCCGGCGGCGTCGCAGAGCAGACCCGTCAGTCCCTGACCAATGTTCAGGCTGTTTTGGCGCAAGCGGGACTTACGATGGAAAATGTCATCAAGACCACCGTTTTTCTCAGCGATATGAACAACTTCTCGGCCATGAACGAGGTGTACGCCACTTTCTTTCCTCAGAATGCTCCGGCGCGCAGCGCTGTTGAGGTCGCGAGATTGCCGAAGGACGCTTTGGTGGAGATTGAGGCAATCGCCTGCAGATAGGAGGTTCTGCTCATGAAACAGATCACACAATTCCCGCGCATTCCCTTCGCTGTGCTGCCTACGCCGCTTTACAAGCTGGAGGCGATCAGCCGGGAGTATGGAAAGAACATTTACATCAAGCGAGACGACATGATCGGTGTGGCGCTCGGCGGAAACAAGGTGCGCAAGCTGGAGTTCCTGCTGGCGGATGCACAGGCGAACGGCGCCGATGTGGTGCTCACCGCAGGTGGCCCGCAGTCGAACCATGCCATGCTCACTGCCGCGTGTGCCGCAAAGCTCGGTATGAAGGCGATTCTCGTCCTGAAAAAACGGGGCGAGCTGACCGGCGGCAACCAGATCCTTGACCGCATCTATGGCGCGGATGTCCGCTTTGTGGACACCGACACCTATGACGATGTGTACGCCGAGATGGAGCGGATCATGGACGAGCTGCGCAAAGCCGGGCATACGCCCTATTTCATCCCCGTGGGCGGATCGGTGCCGCTGGGCTCGCTCGGTTATGTCAACTGCGCAAAGGAAATTGCAGAGCAGGCGCAGGCTCTGGGCGTCAAGTTTGACAGCATTGTCAGCGCCACCGGTTCCGGCGGAACCTATGCCGGCCTGACCTACGGCGCAAAGCTGTTCCTGCCGGGAACACGCTCTGTCGGCGTGGGCGTCTGCGACGACCCGTTTGCTGACATTGCGTATGACCTGATGGGAGGTCTGAAGGAGCTGCTCGAGAGCGATGTTCCGGTGCAGCGTGAGGATATTCACATCAAATTCCACATCGGCCCCGGTTATGCCATTGCAAGTCCGGAGGGCTCTGCTGCCGTCCGCAAGCTGGCGCGCAAGGAGGGCATTCTGGTCGATCCTGTCTACACCGGAAAGGCGCTGGCGGGCTTCTTCCAGCTGATTGAGGACGGCTACTTTGACGGCGAGGAGAATCTTCTCTTTGTTCACACCGGCGGAGCCGGCGCGCTGTTCGCCGTTGACATGCTGCCGGAATAAGCACACGGCTGCCTGGGCGCGTCCATCTCAGAATATCAAAAATACCCCCTCCGGCGGTGAAACACTGCCGGAGGGGTTGCTATGCGCGTCCCTTTGCTTTGAAAGCGCCCGAGAAAAATCAGGCTGCACATCATGTTGACTTCATGAAAATACTGTGTTATATGTTTTTGTAGAAGCGCCAACCGAAAAATGCCGGTGGGGGACGGCGCTGGAACAAGCGGAAACAAAAAGACGGTGAACGGAGGAGGTGCAGCGCCAAATGAACAGACCAAAACGTGCAGCCATCTTGTTTGTGCATGGAATTCTCGGCACGCCGCGCCATTTTGCGCCGTTTCTGCCGTATGTTCCTGCGAACTGGTCTGTCTGCAATCTGCTGCTCGAAGGTCATGGCGGCAGCGTGCGGGACTTTTCGCACGCCGCAATGGCGCAGTGGAAGCAGCAGGTGCACGCTGCGCTCGATGCGCTGCTGACGGAGCACGACAGGGTGCTGATCACCGCGCATTCGATGGGAACGCTCTTTGCAATTCAGGAGGCACTCCAAAGGCCGGTCACAGAGCTGTTTCTTTTGAATCCGCCCCTGAACGTGCGGGTCACTGCGCGGCTTTTCAAAACGGTATGGACTGTTTTTCGTGGGAAGGCCGCCCAGCAGGATGCATGGATGCTTGCGGCGCAAAACGCTTACAGCATTGAAAAAGACCGCCATGTTCTGCGATACATCGGCTGGATCCCGCGGTATCTGGAGCTGTTTGCTGAGATCAGAAAAACGAGAAGGGTCGTGCGGAACCTGACGGTTCCGTCGCATATATATCTCTCCCTGCACGATGAGCTGGTGTCGCCGAGAAGCAGAAGCTTTTTTGACGGCAGCAGCCTTGCGAAGGTCACGATGCTGAACACCTCCGGCCATTTCTACACTTCACCGGAGGATCGGGCGCTGCTGATCGAGGACTTCAGGGCGATGGTTGCGCGCACGGAGCGCGAAATGCAGACCGCGGCACCGCGCGATGAGCAGTAACAGTGATGGCCTGAAAATGCATACAGCATTTCTGCGTTTTGTGAGCCTTGTCCTGACGAAAGACCGCTTGCCGGGGCGGCCGCCGGACACAGCGCTTGCAGCAGCGGAAGAAAATTGCCTGCATGGGAGCGACAGATATGATGTTTGCCTGCTATTATGACTCGCCGCTGGGGAAGCTGCTGCTGACGGCGGATGCACTCGGGCTGACCGGCCTGTACTTTGACGGCGAAAAAACCGAACCGGGCAGGCTGCCCTTTGTGCACACAGAGCGGGAAACGCCGCTCCTTGCAGAGACCAAGCGCTGGCTGGACGTTTATTTTTCCGGCAGAGAGCCCGATTTCCTGCCTCCTCTGCACCCTGCCGGCTCTGCGTTTCGGCAGGCTGTGTGGGCGCTCCTTTTGCAGATCCCGTATGGGCAGACGACAACGTACGGCGCGATCGCACGCCAGCTTGCCGCAAAGCAGGGCATCCCGAAAATGTCTGCGCAGGCGGTGGGCGGTGCGATCGGGGACAACAAGATCGCCATTGTCATTCCATGCCACCGCGTCATCGGCGCAAACGGCAGCCTGACCGGATATGCAGGCGGCATGAACAGAAAAGCAGCGCTGCTGGAACTGGAACATACCGATATGACCGGTCTTTTTCTGCCGAAGAAGGAACCTGCACGCGAACGATGAGCAGAACACGCAGTGAGATAACGAAAAAAGCTACAGCCGCCCGGTGTCGGGCGGCTGCTGGTTTTTTTATGGTATGTATGCGGCTCAGAGACTGAAATATGCCTTTGCGGACTGGAACAGCTTCATGTCATAGCAGCCGTCCACGTTTTTATACAGGCCGTCTGCCACACGCTCGGAGTGCCCCATCTTGCCGAGGACGCGCCCGTCGGGAGACGTGATGCCCTCGACCGCCCAGATGGAGCCGTTGGGATTCACGTCCACATCCATGCCGGGGACACCGTTTTCGTCCACATACTGCGTGGCGATCTGACCGTTTGCCGCGAGCTTTCGCACAAGCTCCTCACTGCACAGGAAGCGGCCCTCGCCGTGGGAAATGGGAACGGTGTAGACCTCGCCCACCTGCGTACCGGCCAGCCATGCAGAGCGGTTGGAGGCGATGCGGGTGCGCACCAGACGGGACTGATGGCGGCTGATGGTGTTGTAGGTCAGGGTGGGACAGGTCTCGTCGGTGTCGATGATCTCACCGAAGGGCACAAGGCCGAGCTTGATGAGCGCCTGGAAGCCGTTGCAGACGCCGAGCATCAGACCGTCGCGGTTTTTGAGCAGATCCATGGTCGCATCCCGCACCTCCGGATTGCGGAAGAAGGCGGTGATGAATTTGGCGGAGCCATCCGGCTCGTCACCGCCGGAGAAGCCGCCGGGGACAAAGATGATCTGGCTGCTTCGGGCGGCCTCTGCGAACCGGCGGATGGAGTCTGCCACGTCCTGCGCGGACTGGTTGTTCAGAACCATGATCTCCGGCTCAAGTCCGGCGCGCCGGACGGCGCGTGCGGAATCATATTCGCAGTTCGTGCCGGGGAAAACGGGGATCAGCACCTTGGGGACGGCGACGCCAATCCTCGGCGCGGCGCGGGTGACGGCGGGTGCGGACAGGACAGGAACCTCTGCCGTATCCGCTGCGGTGCGGCTTGGATAGACAGATTCCAGGACGCCCTCGTTGAGCGCCAGAAGCTCCGACACGGCGGCGCTGTCACCGGCGATGCGCACGATGGGCTCTGCGGTCGTGAGGCCAAGACGGACGGCGTGCGGCGTCTGCTCCGTCAGCTCTGCCACGATGGCGCCGGGGAGCAGGGCGTTCCAGTCCAGCTCGGTGTTTTCGGCGGTGAAACCGATCTCATTGCCGAAGGACATGTTCATCACAGCCTCGGAAAGACCGTTTTCCACGGCCCATGCCGCGCAGACCTTGCCGCTTTGTGCCAGCGCGTGCAGCGTTTCCCACGCCGCCTTGCGGCTCTCCGCATCTGTGCCGGAGAACAGATAGACGGGATGCCCGGCTGCCTTAAACTCGGGGGAGAGCACCTCGCCGGTCTTCAGCGGCGCGATGGCGAAGGAGATCAGCGTGGGCGGTACGTCCAGATCAAGGAAGGTGCCGGACATGGAGTCCTTGCCGCCGATGGCGGCTGCGCCCAGCTCAAGCTGCGCGTCCACGGTGCCGAGCAGCGCGGAGAAGGGCTTTCCCCAACGCTCCGGCTCGGTGCGGAGCTTTTCAAAGAATTCCTGAAAGCTGAGATATGCCTTTTTATAGTCCGCACCGGCAGCCACGAGCTTTGCCATGGAGGTGTAGACCGCGTTGTAGGCGCCGATGTAGGGATCTGCGGAGGTCTGCTCCGGGTCACAGCCCCATGCCATGACGCTGGCCTGATCGGTCGTTTGACCGGGCAGGACGGGGAACACGGCAGCCATCGCCTGCGCCGGAGTGCGCTGCGTTCTGCCGCCGAAGGGCATCAGAATGGAGCCAGCGCCGATGGTGCTGTCAAACCGCTCCACAAGGCCGCGGCGCGAGGCGCACGTCAGGCTGGAGGCCATCTCACGCAGAGAGCGGAAACGGGGCTTTGAAAGCGCGGAGCGGTCCTTTTCCGTCACGCGGACACCGGCGTGCTTGACAGCGCCGTTGGTGTTCAGGAAATCGCGGCTGAGGTCGGCAATGACCGCACCGTTCCACTTCATGACCATGCGCGGCTCCTGCGTGACGACCGCCACCGGATAGGCCTCCAGATTTTCCACCGTGGCGGCGGCGATGAAGGTCTCCGCGTCCTCGGGCGCTACGACCACCGCCATGCGCTCCTGCGATTCGGAGATCGCGAGCTCCGTGCCGTCCAGACCGTCGTACTTTTTGCGCACGGCGTCCAGATCGATGCGCAGGCCGTCGGCCAGCTCGCCGATGGCGACGCTGACGCCGCCGGCGCCAAAGTCGTTGCAGCGCTTGATGAGACGGGTCACGGCGCTGTTTCGGAACAGGCGTTGGATCTTGCGCTCCTCGGGGGCGTTGCCCTTCTGGACTTCGGATGCCATCGTGGAGAGGGATTTCAGATTGTGGCTCTTGGAGGAGCCGGTTGCGCCGCCGATGCCGTCGCGGCCCGTGCGGCCGCCCAGCAGGATGACCACATCTCCGGGTGCGGGGCATTCGCGCCGGACGTTATAGGCGGGCGCTGCCGCCACCACCGCGCCGCATTCCAGACGCTTTGCGATGTAGCCCTCGTGATACAGCTCCGCCACATGGCCGGTGGCAAGGCCGATCTGATTTCCGTAGGAGGAATAGCCCGCTGCCGCGGTCTGGCAGAGCTTTCGCTGCGGCAGCTTGCCGGGAAGCGTCTTGTCAAGGCTGACACGGGGATCGCCTGCGCCGGTGACGCGCATGGCCTGATGGACATAGGCTCTGCCGGACAGCGGATCGCGGATGCAGCCGCCGATGCAGGTGGCTGCGCCGCCGAAGGGCTCGATCTCGGTGGGATGGTTATGCGTTTCGTTTTTGAACATCAGCAGCCAGTCCTGCGCCTCGCCGTTTACCGTGGCGGTGACATGGATAGAGCAGGCGTTGATCTCCTCGCTCTCGTCCAGCTCCGGCAGCAGGCCGCGCTTTTTCAGCACCTTTGCGCCGATGGTGGCGATGTCCATGAGCGTCTGGGGGCGCTTGGCTGCTTTTTCTTCGCCGTAGACCTCCACGCGGGCGGCGAGATACCGCTCATAGGCTGCCTGAACGGCAGCGTCGTGGATCTCCACATGGTCAATGTGGGTGGAGAAGGTGGTATGGCGGCAGTGATCGGACCAGTAGGTGTCCACGACCCGAATTTCGGTGATGGTGGGGTCACGCTGTTCGTCATCGCGGAAATAGCCCTGCAAATATTGCAGGTCGTCCAAGTCCATGGCCAGTCCCAGCTCGTCGCGCAGTGCGCTCAGCGCTTCACCGTCCATGGCGGTGAAGCGCTCCACGGTGCGGACGGTGGTGGGGATGTCGTATTCCATCCGCAGCGTCTGCGGAAGCTCCAAAGACGCCTCGCGGCTTTCCACGGGGTTGATGACATACTTTTTGATGGCGGCGAGCTGCTCCTGCGTCAGCGCGCCCTCCAGAACGTAGATGCGCGCGGTGCGCACGATGGGGCGCTCGCCCTGCGAGAGGATCTGGATGCACTGTGCGGCGGAGTCCGCCCGCTGGTCATACTGACCGGGCAGATATTCTACTGCAAACACAGCGTCTGCCTGCGGAAGCTCGTCCGTCACCATGTCGAGCTGCGGCTCGGAGAGCACCGTTTTTACGGCGTAGTCGAACAGCTCCCGGCTGATGCCCTCCAGATCGTAGCGGTTGAGCAGCCGCAGACCCGTCAGGCCGCGGATGCCCAGAAAAGCCCGCAGATCCTCTGCCAGTGCGTGTGCCTCGTTGGCAAGTGCCTCTTTTTTTTCTACATATACTCTGTAAACCATGCCTGCGCTTGCTCCCTTCAATGTTCCAGCGCTTTCAGGGCGCGCTGGCCGATGTCGTGGCGGTAGAACGCATTGTCAAAATGGACGCGCTCTACGCGCTCATAGGCTTTTTTCACGGCGCTTTTCAGATCTGCCGCCGTGGCGGTGACGCCCAGAACCCGGCCGCCGCTTGTCAGCAGCTTCTCGCCCTCGCACTTTGCGCCCGCCACATAGGTGTGCGCGGCGACTTCGGCGGGCATTGTGATGGCAAAGCCCTTTTCATAATGCTCCGGGTAGCCGCGCGAGGCCATGATGACGCAGCAGGCGGCCTCGTCGGAGAATTGGACTGCCGTTTCTGCCAGCGTGCCGTTCCGGCAGGCGCGCAGGATGCTCAGCAGGTCGCTTTTCAGAAGCGGCAGCACCACCTGCGTCTCCGGGTCTCCGAAGCGGCAGTTGTACTCGATGACCTTGGGGCCGTTTGGCGTCAGCATCAGCCCGAAGTACAGGCATCCGCGGAACGTGCGGCCCTCGGCATTCATGGCGCGCACGGTGGGAAGGAAGATCGTCTCCATGCACACGCGCGCGATCTCGTCCGTGTAGTAGGGGTTGGGCGCCACAGTGCCCATGCCGCCGGTGTTGAGTCCCTCGTCATGGTCGTGTGCCCGCTTGTGATCCATGGAGGACACCATGGGAACGACGGTCTTGCCGTCGGTAAAGGCCAGCACGGAGACCTCCGGGCCGGTGAGGAATTCCTCGATGACCACCTGACTGCCGCTGCTGCCGAAGGCGCGGTCGAGCATGATGGTCTCCACGGCGGAGACGGCGGCCTCGCGCGTTTCGGCGATGAGCACGCCCTTGCCAAGGGCAAGACCGTCGGCCTTGACGACCACAGGAAGGGGACAGGACTGCACATACTCCATGGCGGCGGCAGCCTCGGTGAACACCCGGTAATCTGCCGTCGGGATGGCGTACTTTTTCATCAGCTCCTTGGAAAAGACCTTGCTGCCCTCAAGAATGGCGGCCTTCGCCTCCGGGCCGAAGCAGGGAATGCCCGCGGCCTCCAGCGCGTCCACCGCGCCCAGCACCAGAGGATCGTCCGGCGTGACCACGGCAAAGCCGATGTCATGTGCGGCGGCAAAGGCCACCTGCGCGGGGATGTCCTTCGCGCCGATCTCCGGGACGCAGACCGCGTCGGCGGCGATGCCGCCGTTTCCGGGAACGCAGTAGATCGTCTCTACCTCGGGGTTTTCTTTCAATTTTCTGACGATGGCGTGCTCACGGCCGCCACCGCCGATGACCAGAAGGTTCATAGAGCCCTCCTTATAATCAGAATTTTGGACGCCGCCGCGCGGACATCCGAGGAAGCCGCACGGCAGCAGGTGTGTACGGTATCGCGGCGGCTCAGTGGTGGAACAGGCGCGCGCCGGTAAATGCCAGCACCATGCCGTACTTGTCGGCGGTGGCGATGACATGGTCGTCGCGGATGGAGCCGCCCGGCTCGGCGATGTAGCAGACGCCGGATTTTCTGGCTCTCTCCACGTTGTCGCCGAAGGGGAAGAAGGCGTCGCTTCCGACAGTGACGCCGGTCTGCGTGGCGATCCAGGCCTTCTTTTCCTCTGCGGTCAGAGGCTCGGGGCGCACCTGGAAGATGCTTTGCCACACGCCGTCAGCCAGCACGTCCTCATACTCGTCGGAGGTATAGACGTCGATGGCGTTGTCGCGGTCGGGGCGGCGGATGCCGTCTGCAAATTGCAGACCCAGCACCTTCGGATGCTGGCGCAGGTACCAGTTGTCTGCCTTCTGACCTGCCAGACGGGTGCAGTGGATGCGGCTCTGCTGGCCTGCGCCCACGCCGATGGCCTGACCGTCCTTCACGTAGCAGACGGAGTTGGACTGGGTGTACTTGAGCGTGATGAGCGCCACGATCATGTCGATCTTCGCGGCCTGCGGCAGCTCCTTGTTCTGAGAGACGATGTTTTTCAGCATTTCTTCGTCGATCACAAGGTCGTTGCGGCCCTGCTCAAAGGTGACGCCGAACACATCCTTATGCTCCAATGCGGCAGGGACATAGTCCGGGTCGATCCGGACGACGTTGTACTTGCCTTTTTTCTTGGTTTTCAGAATTTCCAGAGCCTCGTCGGTATAGCCGGGGGCGATGACGCCGTCGGAGACCTCCTCCTTGAGGTATGCAGCGGTGGCGGCGTCGCAGACATCGGAGAGCGCCGCCCAGTCGCCATAGGAGCACAGGCGGTCAGCGCCGCGCGCGCGGATGTAGGCGCAGGCGATGGGAGAGAGCTCGGCGGCGGGGTCAACAAAATAGATCTTCCGGTCGATCTCGCTCAGCGGCAGGCCGACAGCGGCGCCGGCAGGGGAGACGTGCTTGAAGCTGGCGGCGGAGGGCAGGCCGGTCGCGGCCTTCAGCTCCTTGACGAGCTGCCAGGAGTTCAGGGCGTCCAAGAGGTTGATAAAGCCGGGCTTTCCGTTCAAAACGTCAAACGGCAGGCCGGAGCCGTCCTGCATAAAGACCCGGGACGGCTTCTGGTTGGGGTTGCAGCCATATTTCAGTTCCAACTCGTTCATATCGGTGTGTCCTCCTCAATCTCCCAGATTCTTGTTGAACAGGCGAACCTCGCCGTTCACGTTGGTGTAAAGGGATACCTTATTGTCCTTGTTGAGCGCGTCCCAGACTGCCTCCGGCGTCGGGACGGTGACCTCCAGCGGCTCACCGGCAAAGGTCGGCAGGGGGCTTCCGTCACCCTGATAGGTGCTGATGAAATAGCCGAGATCGGCCTCTGCACCCTCGTAGCAGAAGAACTCCCGCAGGCAGCGCCCGTTTCTGCGCTTCAGGATGGACAGCTCAAACGAACCGTCGCCGTTCAAAACGGCGGAGATGCGGGGCGTCCAGTTGGGGTCGTCCGGCTCATATTCGCGGGTCATGAGCCCCTTGTGGAAGTCGCCGTACTGGCAGATGGTGTCGGTCTGGTCACCGTTTGTGACCACCAGCGCGCTGCCCATCGTGCGGACGGGGCGGTAGATGATGAGGCTGGGATCGACCAGCTTGGCGGGGTCGTGCGCCTCGGTGCGGATGCCGTCCTCCGTCGGGACGAAGATGCGGTTGCGGCTGTTGGCGCTGCGGCCCATGATGAAATAGTAAACGAGATTTTTACTCACAAGGATGCCCCGGCCGGGGTAGGGATTCTCCCGCAGAAGGGTAAGAAAGTCAAGCATTGCGATTCTCCTTTACGATTTGTTCCGAGACCAGCTCCGCGGCACGGGGCAGGAGCTGCCATTCCGCCTGCTCCATGACCCGGCGCTGGAGCGCCTCGGGCGTGTCGTCCGGCAGAACGTCCACCGCCTTTTGCAGCAGGATCCGGCCGCCGTCCGGAACTTCATTGACAAAATGCACCGTGGCGCCCGTGACCTTCACGCCCGCAGCCAAGGCGGCTTTGTGGACCCTCAGGCCGTACATGCCCTCGCCGCAGAAGGCGGGGATCAGGGAGGGGTGCACGTTCAAAATGCGGGACGGCCAGCGAGCCGTGAAATCCGCGCTGAGGATGGTCAAAAAGCCTGCCAGAATGATGAGATCGATCTCGTATTCCGTCAGCAGCGCAGACAGGGCGGATTCAAACGCCGCCTGACCGCCGCACTGTCTGGCAGAGACAGCCCGAGCCGGGATGCCGGCGCCTGCCGCCCGTGTCAGGGCGTAGGCGTTTTCGTTGGAGGAGACCACGAGCGCGATCTGGCCGTGCGGCAGCTGTCCTGCCGCCTGCGCGTCCAGCAGTGCCTGTAGATTTGTGCCGTTGCCGGAGACCAGCACGGCGATCTTCGCTTTGTTCATAGGCGTTTTTCTCCTTTGCAGCCGCCGCGAGCCAGCGCGGCGCTTGGTGCAGCTCAGACGAGGACGACCTGATCCTCGCCGGGGACGATCTCGCCGCAGACGTAGGCGTCGATCCCCTCTGCCTTCAGGGCAGAGAGCGCCGCGTCGGCGGTCTCGGGGCTCACGACCACGATCATGCCCACGCCCATATTGAAGGTGTTGAACATGTCGTGCTCATCGATGCCGCCCTGCTTCTGGAGCAGGCCGAAGATGGCGGGCGTCCGGAGCGATGCCTTGCAGATCTTCGCGCAAAGGCCATGGGGGATGCAGCGGGGGATGTTTTCATAGAAGCCGCCGCCCGTGATGTGGCTGACGCCGCGGACGTCCGCGGCCTCGATGCAGCGGAGGACGGGCTTTACATAGATGACGGTGGGGCGCAGCAGCGCCTCGCCCAGCGTCTCGCCGAGCTCGTCATAATACTTGCCGAGGTCGGCGTTTTCCACGTCGAACACCTTGCGGACGAGCGAGTAGCCGTTGGAATGGAAGCCAGACGAGGGCAGCGCCAGCACCACATCGCCCGCCGCCATGCGGCCGGAGTCGATGACCTTGGGCTTGTCCACAAGACCGACGGTGAAGCCCGCCAGATCATAGTCGTCCTCGGCCATCATGCCGGGATGCTCTGCCGTTTCGCCGCCGATGAGCGCGCAGCCGGCCTGAACACAGCCCTCTGCAACGCCGGAGACGATGTCGGCTACCTTTTCGGGCACGTTTTTGCCAATGGCGATGTAATCAAGAAAGAACAGGGGCTTTGCGCCGCAGCAGATCACGTCGTTTACACACATGGCAACGCAGTCGATGCCGATGGTGTCGTGCCTGTCCATGAGCTCTGCCAGACGGAGCTTGGTGCCCACGCCGTCCGTGCCGGAGACGAGAACGGGCTCCGTCATCCCGGCAAGGTCGGGAGCAAAGAGGCCGCCGAAGCCGCCAATGTCAGAAACCACACCGGGGATATGGGTGCGCTGGACGTCTGCGCGCATCAGCTTGACGCCCTTGTAACCGGCAGTGATGTCCACGCCGGCTGCCGCGTAGGCGGCGGAGCTGGATTTTTCCATGTCGATCATTCCTTTCCGTTCCAACAGTATGTACAGACCTTATCGCGGTCGATGCCGATGGCCTCCAGAACGCCGTCCAGAGACTGGTAGCCGAGAGAATCAAAGCCGAGCTTTTCGCAGATGGCCTTCAAAAGGCACTGGCCGCGCTCCGTCGTGGAGTCGGCGTATTCGTCCAGATGCAGCTGTCCCTCGTCACCCTCCAGCTCCTGCACCACCCGGCGTGCCAGCAGCTCCATATCGGAGTTTCCGCGCGAGAAGTTCAGGTACTTGCAGCTATACATAATGGGCGGGCAGGCAGAGCGCATGTGGACCTCCTCCGCGCCGGATTCGTAGAGGAAATCGACCGTTTCCCGAAGCTGGGTGCCGCGGACGATGGAGTCGTCCACAAACAGCAGCTTCTTTCCCTGAATGAGCTCCGGGACGGGGATCTGCTTCATCTTGGCGACCTGATTGCGAACCTCCTGATTGGTCGGGGTGAAGGAGCGGGGCCAGGTGGGCGTATATTTCACAAAGGGACGCGCAAAAGGCTTGCCGCTTCGGTTTGCAAAGCCGATGGCGTGCGGCACGCCGGAATCCGGCACACCCGCGACGTAGTCCACCTTCGGGAGCCTGCCGCGCGCGATCTCGTCACGCGCCATGATCTCGCCGTTGTGGTAGCGCATGACCTCTACGTTGACGCCCTCATAATTGGAGTTGGGGTAGCCGTAATACGTCCAGAGGAAGCCGCAGATCTTCATTTCCTTGCCCGGGGGGGAGACAGTCTCACAGCCGTTGCTGGTCAGCGCGACGATCTCGCGCGGGCCAAGCTCATGGGCGTCCTCATAGCCCAGCTTATGATAGGCGAAGGACTCAAAGGAGACGCAGAGGCTGCCGTCAGGGTGCTTTCCCACCAGAACGGGAAGCCGCCCAAGGCGGTCTCTGGCGGCAAGAATGCCGTCCGGCGTCATCAGCAGGATCGTGATGGAGCCGCGGATCATCTCCTGCGCGTACAAAATGCCGTCGATCAGGTTTTCCTTCATGTTGATGAGGGCGGCAACCAGCTCCGAGACGTTGACCTTTCCGTTGCTCTGCGCCATGAACTGGTGACCATGGTCGGAGAAATACGTTTCGATCAGCTCGTCGGTGTTGTTGATGATGCCCACCGTGCAGATGGCGTACAGCCCCAGATGCGAGCGCACCAGAAGCGGCTGCGGGTCGGTGTCGCTGATGCAGCCCATGCCGACGTACCCCTTGAGCTCGTGCAGGTCTTTTTCAAATTTCGTGCGGAAGGGGGTGTTCTCAATGTCGTGGATCTCACGGACGAAGCCGTTTTCGTGCCCGTAGACCACCATGCCGCCGCGGCGGGTCCCCAGATGGGAGTGGTAGTCGGTGCCGAAAAACACATCAAGTCCCACATCGCGGTGGGAAAACGCTCCGAAAAAGCCGCCCATTACGCAAAGAACAGCTCGGAGAGCGTCATGGGATCGATGTACTGACCGTCCTTGTAGACGCGCATGTTGCCGCTGGCGACCTCGTCGATGAGCATAACGCTGCCGTCGGGCGCATAGCCGAACTCAAACTTGATGTCGTAAAGGACCATGCCCTTTGCCTTCAGATCGTCGGCAACGATCTGCGTGATCTTCTGGGTCTGGGACTTGAGATCCTCATACTGCGCGTCGGTCATCACGCCCAGAGCCACCAGTGCGTCCTTGGTGATCAGGGGATCGCCCTTGGCATCGTCCTTCAGCGTGGTCTCCACATAGGAGGGGAGGTCTGCGCCGGACGCAATGAGGTCGCCGTAGCGGCGGATGAAGGAGCCGACGGCCTTGCGGCGGCAGATGACCTCGAGACCGTGGCCAAAGACCTTGGCGGGGAGGACCTCCATCGTGGTGTTTTTCAGATCGGCGCCGACAAAGTGGGTCTTGATGCCGGCGGCGTTGATCTTCTCAAAGAAATAGATGCTCATGCGCAGGTTCACATCGCCCACACCGTCGATGGTCAGACCCACAGCGTTTTCGCCGGGATCGAACACGCCGTCTTTGCCGGTGCAGTCATCCTTGAACTTCAGCAGGTAGTTGCCGTTTTCCAGAGCGTAAACGTCCTTGGTCTTGCCAGTGTAAACGAGTTTCATGATGGTACCTCCAAAATATATTTGATTTCGGGTTTATACGTTTTGGTGTGATATGCTCAGCCGCGCAGCTCCGCCTGGAGCTTTGCTTCCTTCGCGGCGATCTGCTGTGCCATCTCGGTGCGTTGGGCCTCGAGCTTTGCGGCCAGCGCATCGTCATGGACGGCCAGAATCTGGGCAGCCAGTACGGCGGCATTTTTCGCGCCGTTGAGCGCAACCGTGGCGACCGGAATGCCGCTTGGCATCTGGACGGTCGCAAGCAGCGCGTCCAGTCCGTCCAGAGCGCCGCCCTTCATGGGGATGCCGATGACCGGCAGGGTGGAGTTCCCGGCGAAAGCGCCCGCCAGATGGGCTGCCATTCCGGCAGCGCAGATGAGCACGCCGAAGCCGTTGGCACGGGCATTTTTGGCGAAATCGGCGGCGGCGGCAGGGGAGCGATGGGCGCTGAGAATGTGCGCCTCATAGGCAATGCCGAAGGCATCGAGCTGCTGACAGGCACCCTTGACAACGGGCCAGTCGGAATCGCTTCCCATAATAACAGCTACTTTTTTCATGAGATCCTCCTTAAATGTAATGCTAAAAAGCAAATAAAAAAAGGGTAAACCCGTCTCCATAGATCTCCATGGAGAGCAGGTTTGCCCAGACGGTCGACAGTACGTATTACATCAGGCTCCCATGTGGTGCTCCACGTTCCGTCAGTTGCCTGTGCTTCAATGCCACCATTATCGCAGAACCGACCGGAAAAGTCAATTCCCGACGCGGCTTTTTCCATGGGAGCAAACCACAAAAAAACGGACGGATCGTTGTGCTTTTTTTGCGCAGATGCATGAAAAAACGCATGTTTTCCGCGCGAACGCTGCACGAAGCGGGAGCACGCGCACGGAGCGCCGAAAGGAGGGTGCGCCGCAGCCGATTTTCAGAGCGCGATTGACAGCGGAGCTGCGTTCCGGCTGCTAGGGTGTATCTGAAAACTGAAAATGGGACCGGCAGCGAGGAATTTTTGCGCTGAGCAAGGCATTTTTTCGCAGGAATACTGACGTATTTCAAGGAAAAATGACGCGGCACGGCGTGAAAAGGCCCGCTGTC
>URLO01000037.1 GCA_900548625.1 uncultured Eubacteriales bacterium
ATCGATTCACAGTAAAAATACTCCTTCCACTGGTCGGCCAGTACGCCGCCAGCCGCGCCAAGCGCCGCTTTGATAAGACCCATTATTTCTTACTTCCTTTCTCGTTTTTATGCCCACGGATCTTCCGCCGCGGGAATGCGGATGCCGCTGAGGATGCTTGAATACTCCCACAGGAACCATTCGCCGGTGGATGCCTTCTGCCGCAGCTTCATCGGCCGCGGCGAGTCCGCACCCGCCGTCTTGAGGAACACGCGCAGATACCCCGGCTCGATGTCCTGCGGCCGGGGGTCCGACAACACATTCAGGACATACGGCGCGTTCGGCTTGTAGCCGTTCTGCGGCGTTGCGCCTTCAAAATATGCCAGCGGCAGATAGGCCTTGCCGCGCAGGCGGTCGCGCAGGAACTGCGCATCATACGGCGTCATCGGCTTCGGCCCGCGAAGCAGGTTCATGGCGCTCACGCCGTCTGCCATATTTCTGTCAAACAGAGACAGTGCACACAGGAACAGCGCGCTGATCCTCTCCGGCGTCCGCTGCCCTGCGGCAAGCGCTTCAAACTCCGGAAGGCTCTCCGGGATCTTCTGAATGATGATCTGCATATGCTCTCTCCTTTCTAAAGCGTGTCGATCACGCCCGCAAGATACGTCGGCGACACCGACGCATAAATGAAATTGTCCACCAGCCGATCCTTCACAGCCTGCCGCACATCCGCGGCAAGCATTTCGTCCGCGTTCTCATCTACCAGCAGGAGTGTCTTGCAGTCCCACCCAAGCTTTTTCACGTCGCTTTGAATTTTCAGCCGTTCGCTCAGCTTCCAAACGCCCTGACGGATGACCTCCATCACAAGCACGTTTGCATGGCAGGCGCGGCACAGGGAGACGGTCTCCTCCGGTTTTAAAGAACGGTAGACGACAAAATCCGGATCACAGCCCGTCAGCGCCTGCATCACTGCCTCCGCCAAAAGGCCGCCCTTCATATCCAGCACAATTCTTCGCATCGCTGCTTTCCACCGCCTTTCGCTTCTTATGGATTCTGCATTTTTATTGTAGCGGAAAAGATCCGTCTCCGCCCCCGCCAGTTGGATAGGTTTTGGAAATATTTTTTCCTGCTGCATAAAAAAGTGCCGTCTCAAGCGAAAAACTTGAGGCGGCACCTTATATTGCTTGCTTATTTCATTCCTCCGACAGGTCAGCGATCAGCTTCACATCGCTGACCGCCAGCGCAAGCTGGAGCTTGTTTTCCAAACCCGTCTTTTGGAGCATATTTGCCACATGAAATTTCACAGTCGACATTTCACAGCCCATTTCTGCCGCAATGCGCGTATAGGACAGGCCGCGCAGCAAATGCCGCAGCACCTTCAGCTCCGTCTTTGTAAATTCCGTGCTTTTTGCCATTCCGACCTCGACCGTCGGCGGTGCGTCCGGGAAGATGTGCTTCCCTGCCATCGTCTGCCGGACAACCTCCATGAGGCGGTTTTTCTCAGAATCCTTGTACCAGAGGCTGTCCGCTCCGGCGGCCTTGGCCTCCTCAAGCACCGCGCCGTCGATCAGTGAGGTCACAACGACAATGACGATCTCCGGGTGCATGGCTTTGATCTGGCGAACAGCCGTCAGGCCGTTCTCGCGGTGCTCTGTCTGGACGTCCATCAAAATGAGATCCACCTGCGTGGTCCTGCACACCTCGACCGCCTGCTTCGCGCCGGAAATGGACGCAACGATCTGATGGCCGTCCTCCGCACGGAAGTAACTTTCCATCAGGCTGCGGATCATGGTCTGGTCTTCAACGATCATCACTTTCATGTGCTGTTTCCTCCTTTTCCGGCAGACTGAGCATCAGCTTGAAATCAGGACTGCTCCGGATCTCCATGCTGCCGCCCGCCTCCTCCACGCGCAGCCGCAGCATCGAAAGGCCGCCGCCCTCCGTGATCTCCCCTTTGGGCGGCGCACCGTTGTTGCTCAGGAACATATCCGTGCAGCCGCGCTCCTGCCAGAGCTGCACATACAGCTCCGTGCCGCCCGCGTGGCGAACACAGTTTGCCGTACATTCGCGGATCGCCAGCGCGGCCAATGCACGGAGCTTCTGCGATCTCGGCAGTTTTCCTTCCACAAGCACCCTGACGCCCATCTCCCCCGCGCGCCGGATCGCCGCCTCCAGCGGTTCCGACTCCGGCTCCACCGTCATCTGATTGGAGCGGTAGAGAACGGTGATGGACTGCTCCCAAAGGGCGGCATTTGCCCGGATCTCCTCCAGGCTTGCCTTCCGCAGCAGCGCCCGCCGCGCCGAGAGGATGCTGTAGCCGATGTCGTCATGGACGCGGAGCTTCATTGCCAGCGTCTCCTCCTCGCGGATGATCTCCGGCATCTGCTCAAAAAGCGTCCGCAGGCGTTCGTTCGCCTCGGTCAGCTTTGCGTTTTCTTCCCTGAGCTGTGTTTGCTTCCGGATTAACTCCGTGACATCCGCAGCGGTGACCTGAGTATAACGGATCCCGGCCTTCGTTGTGATCTTCTCCTGCGCAAAGCGCATGGCCGTTCCGTCCGGAAGGCGGTAGATGCGAAGCTGCGGGCTGAGGCAGTCCACGTCCGCAGGCGGTGACCGGAGCGCGTCCTCCATTTCCGAAAGCGTCTGAATGCCGCCTTTTCTCAGAAAATTTGAGATGGCAAGCATCCGGTGATTGATGAGCCGCACCACGCCGTTTTCATCGAAGAAGCACGCCGCAATGGGCAGGCTGTCGAAGCTCTCTTTGATCCTGTCCATACGCGATTATTTCCCTCCCGATGTTCCGAGTTTCCGGACGATGTACTGTAGTCCGTCCTCCTCCAGCTCCCATTCCACGCCGGGGAACTGTTCCTGCAAGCCGGAAAGTGAGCGCGTGTCCGCCGCGCAAAGACGCAGCTCCGCCTCGCTTCCGGCCTCGATGAAGATCAGAAGCGAGCGAAGCGACTCCAGACCGGCCTCCACGACGGCCTCGAACAGGTCGTATGCCTGCGCCGCCTGCTCAATGGTAAGCTGCCGGTCACCATGGACGAATGCCTTACAGTCCACACCGTACAAATTGAGGTTTTCGACCGACTCATTGAGGCACAGGCGAAGCTCCTGCGCGGAGATCGCGCCGCGCTGCACGCCGACAAAGATGAGGTTGTTTCTGCGCTTGATATACGTCCCGATGAGGATGACCTGCCCAAGCAGGCGTCTGGCTCTTTCAGGGTCCTCCGTCCGCTGCAATTCGGTCAGCCGGTCGCGCAGCATGGAGATCTGTTGGGCAGTCTGCGCCTCCATCATGTCGTACAGGCGGTTTTCCTCGGTCAGCTTCAGAAGCCTCGCGCGCTGTGCGTTTTCCGCTGCGAGAATGTCGCCGGTGTCGCGGAGCTCGTCCCGTGTCATCTCCAGCTCCTGCCGGAGCTGATTGAGCTCGGAAACGTCCTCCTTCCAGAACACCCAGCCGCGCCGCAGCGCATGGCGCTTCAGAAGCGTATCGCCGCCGAGATAGACGCTGTCCTGCTGCATACTCCGCAGCTCGCTCTGCGGCAGCGGCTGCTGCATCGCAGCGGAGACAAACTGCGGGCAAAGCGCTCTGTCCGTGATCTGGACCGGCAGGCTCGTCGCCTCAAACAGCTCGTCGTAGCCGAGATTGGACTGAATGAGCCCGCATTGGATGCAGCTTTCAAAAATGCTGGCAAAAATCAGGCAGAGCGTCACGGTCATGTCTCCCGCGATCACCCAGACCCAGTGCGTCCCGCGCACATACGCGACGGCATAGCCCACCGACATGGCAAGCGGAACAAGCGGCAGCCACCGAAAACGTCTGCTGTGCGGAATGCGGCAGTTGCGCAGGATCATCGTGATGGAAATCACGGCGCACAAAAACTCCCACATCACCACGAGGAAATACCCGGCCTTGTAGCGATAATCCTGATCTGACATGACGCCGGACGGAAAGAAAAATACGAACTGATGCAGGTCGTTTGTCAGCACAAGCAGCAGCAGGAGCGTTGTCGGCAGGTAGAGCAGCTTCGTCCATCGCGGGAGCTGAAAATCCTCCGGCTTGCCCAGTGACAGAGAGACGAACATGGACAGCATCGGGATAAACAGCATCGGCACATAGTAGCAATACCACAGCAGGCGCTCTGCATCCACATTGTCAATGGAGAACTTGACAGAACGCAGCAGCAGCCACAGCATCATCAGCGCAGCGATCATCAGCAGATAGCGCCGCACGTGGGTCTGCACGATGCGAAAGCGGATAGACAGCCCCCATGCTCCAAACAGAAAGACATAGATCCCGCTGCGCAGGTAGTTCCATCCGTAGTCGTGAAAATCCGTCCGGCTGGCCCAGCGCGTCCACATCGCAAGGGCAATGAGCAGCGCCGCACAGAGCCCGTACCGGATGCTCTTTTTTGTTGCCTTGCTCATACCGCGCCTCCCATGCCGTCCGCCAAGCGGCGTCCATCCGATTTGGTATGTCCCAGTATAACATAGGAAAAAGAAGGTTTCAACCGCACCCGGGGGTCCTTTGCGGCAGAAAAAGCGCCGCCTCCCACGAGGCGGCGCCCAAAATCCAGATTTAGCTCTCAGCGCGGCTGCAATAGACCGTCACGCGCGCCTCCTTGCTGACCGTGCAGGTATAAAGCACGAGCGGATAACCGCTGTTCTGGACAGCGTCCACGTCCTCCGGACTTACCGTTCCGACGGCGCTGACCGTATAGCGGTTGAGCGTGCCGTCCATCTCGGTAAAGCGCACGCTGTCGCCCACCTTCATCTCACCGAGTCTTGCAAAGTGCGTCCGGTAATTGTGCGCAGCAATGACAAGGTCGTCTGTCTGCGCATCGCCGAACTGACGGCATGGAGAAATTTTCAGCAGCTCATAACTCCAGCTCGACATCACCGGCAGCCGCAGCCCGAGCGACGGAAGCTCCAGATATCCGATAAAATCGTAGCCGGAAGGCATGGCCGCGGGCGTTTGTGCGGGCGCATCCGCTGCCGGCGTCTCGTCCTGCGGAGCCTCCGGCGGCTGCTGCGGAGCTTCCTCAGGGGAACGCCCGGCATCCTGCTCCCATTCGACATCCAGCTGTCTGGACGGCGCTTCGGCGCTTTCATCCGACGTGCGCGCAGCGATCACAACCTCGATCTCAGCCAGCAGCTTCTCGGCTTCCTGCCCGGCGTTTTGATCCTCCTGCCGATTGTGTGCGAACAGGAGCAGTGCCGATCCGATCAGCACTGCTCCCAGTATCACACAGACAACGCCTGCTTTTTTAGGCATTCTTGCCCTTCTTGCGCTTCGTCGCCATCAGCAGGCCGGACAGGAGCAGAACCGCGCCGAGAGCGGCCAGAACGTAGATCGGCCAGTTGAGCTGACCGGTGTCGATCAGCAAATATGTGTTGGTAACGGTCACAACATCACTGCGCACGCGGTAGGACGGTGTGTAGCCCTTGGGAATGTTGGTCTCAACGACCTGCCAGTTGCCGCGGCCGTCGAGCTTCTTCCAGGTGTACGTCCAGTCGTTCCAATCACCGAGGCGCACCGTGTCGTAGACCTTTTCGCCATCGTAGAGCGTGATCGTGACGGAGTCGGGCCGATTTTTCGCGTTGTCACCGCTCCACTGCTTCACGACCGTGATTTCTTCCGGGAGCGTCGGCTTCTGCGGCGGAGTCACAGGCGTGTAAAACGGCGTATTGATGATCGTCGTCGTGTTGCCTTCCGTCTGGTAGCTGACTCTGTAACCGGCAGGCACCTGTGCCTCCTCGACCGTCCAGACATGCCCCTCGACCAGACGGTCAAAGGTATATGTCCAGCCGTTTTCCGCGTTCAGCTCCTGAGTCCTTTCCACCTTGCCGTCCTTGAGGAGGTTGACGGTGATCTCGTCTCCGGCGTGCAGCCAATTTCCGTCTGCCCAGACCTTGCGAACCGTCAGCTGGCTTTCGTTGAAGGCTTCGACATGGAAGACCCAGTCGACCTCGCCCACGCGGTTGGCAAACTTGTTGTCAAGCTCAATGGGGACGCTCAGTTCAACCTTCAGCTTTGCTGTCTCGCCGGTGCGGAACGTGCCGAGCGGCGTATTTTCCTGAAGGCCGCCGAGTTCGTCAGCCTTCGCGTCGAAGATCAGCGTTTCGCCGTTCCAGACCTTCATGGAAAGCTGCTTGAGGAACTCCGTCATCGTTGCGAGGGTCTCTTTTTCCGCTACCTTCTCGCTGAGCGGATTTTCCTCGCCGTGCGGGACGGCGCGCATGTAGAGATTCACGAAGTCGCAGTCCGTGGCGGCGTTTTTGAATGTGATCTCCTCGGTCAGCACGTCGCCGGGCATCACGCCCTTGAAGTTTCCGAACAGGTCGATCGCCGTGTAGTCGCTGCCGGGCTGGAATTCGAAGCCGTCCTTCTGTCCCTTGAACGTGATCGACGCGTCCGCCGCAAACGCCGTGGCAGCAAGGCCGGCCAGCAGAACGAGCACCATCAGGAACGTGAAAATCGATTTGAAAGTCTTTTTCATATTCCCACCCCCTTAAGTGCCGCTGTAGGCAGTGACGCTGCCCTCTGAAATGGTGACGCCCCAAGCCTCCCCGACTGCTTCTGCGGGCACACTCTGGATGGCCTCCGCCATCACGTCAATGGCCTGTTTTCCGCCGTCAACATCGGTGTATTCGGCAGTTAGCGTCATGCTGTCCGTCAGATTGGCCGCAGGCTTTTGTCCTGCCGCCACCGGCAGCGTATAGTAGTAATAGTCCCCATACTTCACCCAGTTTGCACCGAGGGTGAAGGAAGGAAGCTCTGCCGTGCCGCCGATGTGCTGACCCTGCGCGTTTGTCCGGTAGGTCACCAGCTTGACGCGGATGTAGGCGTCAATGTCGCCGGTGTTCTTCACATTGACGCTGCTTTTCACAGTGCCGTTAAAGCTTTCAGTCACCTCACAAGCCACCTTGGAGGGATTGAATGTGTTCGTGATGGGCGCATCCTTTGTGGTAAGCCATGCAACGGTGCCGCTGATCGCCAGTGCCAGAAGCAATGCCGTGGCAATGACCATCGCGGTCAGTCTGCCTGTGTGGTGCGCTTTTCTGCGCACCGGCCGTGCCTTCGCTCCATCGTGCTTGCCTTCGAATTGGCCTTTATACATCATCGTCCCCTCCTTTCTCAGTGACTCACGCCGAAGATGTTCCTGACTACCTGACTAAAGCCGTTGAGCCAGTAAATCTTGTCGTTGGCGGTGTTCGTGCAGGTGATCTCACCGGCAGGATTGTCTGCGGACAGGATCGCCGCAGTGCCGTTGTCTGCGTTATAACGCCAGCTCCAGCCGATGTCCTCAACGATGGTATACTGACCAACAGAAAGCTCATAGAGCGTCTGACTGGTGTTGCCCTCGATGGTCACCTCAGAATACTTTGTGCCGTCTTTGAGAATGTCAAACACATAGGATTCATTGTCTGCACCGCCGGTCTTCTTGATGGTCAGCGTGCAGGTCTTGACGTGAATCAGGAATTCCTTGCCCTCCGGAAGCGTGCAGGTCTGACCTGCGCAAGCCGTATGCAGGAAGGTCGTCTGGTTGGTCACATCAGCGTTGCCGATCTTTACAGCCACATCAACGCCAATGTCCTGCTTGGTGTTGATTTTGTTGTTGTCGATCTTGCCAGCCTCCGGCGTGTAGGTGAAGTCCAGCTTCGGCGCTGTACCGATCATATTTGCAGGAACGGCCTCGACATTGTTGTGCATCCACTTTTCACTGACTTTATTGTCAGTGAACGCGGGCACATCCGCACCGTAATAGCCCTCGGAGTCCTTGAACGTCAGCTCCGGCTTAAAGACGTTGATCTTGGCAGCTGGATCATTTTTTCCAGTTTTGGCTCCCGTCTGAACTCCCGTTTTGGGTGCGACCGTGACTTCGATGGTATAGGTCGTATCGTCGGTCAGGTTATTCAGGCCAGTGGTGGGAAACTGAGTACCATCTGCCTTCTTGAGCGTCACAGTAATATCCACAAACGCTGTCTGCCAATCTTCAAGGCCGTAATTCTCTGCGTTGAGATTAAGCTCAATACCACCAACCTCAACGACCGCGCCCGTTTTGAGCTGCTCAGCGGTCACGCCGCCCAGCAGGTATACGTTCTTGTCCTGCGCGGTGACCGTCACGTCCTGAATCGGGACATCGACCGTCGGCTGCTCAAAGGTGATGACAGGTGTCGTAGCAGAGCCATTCTCATAAACGCCCGCGTTGTCATTCGTGGGAACACCGTTGCCGCCCAAGAAGCCGGGTTTGGGATCGGCTGTGAATGTAATGACGAGCTTCTTGCCACGGTAAGTAACGTTGCCGTTCGCGTCCGTCTCAGTGCCGCACCAGTTTTTGGAGAAGTCAAAGCCGGTCACACTGACCTGATCGCCGTTGACCGCGGCAGAGGCGCCGCCATTGCCGCCGCTGGTGCTTCTCCATGTGTAGGTATCCCCGGTCATTCCGGTGCAGTCATACGTATCAAGCCGAATGTCACTTGCTGATGCGCCCGCAGGCAGCGTGAAGTACGGGGAGATAATGTCCTTAATGACTGTCTCGCTGCCAAGCGTCGTTGACGAGCCGCCTGTTGTGATGTTGTTGGAAATTTGCTGGAAGATGCTGTTCAGAGAATCCGCATCACCGGCAGAGAGGTAGTAGCTCGGCCAGCGGGGCGTGCCGTTGTTGGAGGAAACCTGCTGCATGAACCAGTTTGCTTTCTGCGTTTCGTTTCCACTTGGGTTGCCTGCGTTGCTGGCATCCGCACCGGAGAAAATACCAATGGAATAGACCGTCGCACCATAGGTGTTCTTTGCTGTGCTCGCCTGACTGATTGCAGCGTTTGCTGTGTTGGATTCAAAACCGCTCCAGCCGGGAACACCGTCCGTAAATAGAACTACGACACGATTCCGCTTTTCTCCATCCGCTATGGGGTTCGCCGCAAAAATTCCATTTGCCATCTCAAGTCCAAGGTTTGTGAGCGTGCCGCCATCAGCAGCAAGTGCCGCAATAGAGGCGCTGACATTGCCAACTCCCGAGGAGGTGTTCATAGACTGGAACGCATTTGCATATTGCCCTTGTGCAGCCGGACCATATGTGTACTGATTGCTGCCTACAAAAACCTCAGTGTTGCTGTAATTGTAGTTTTGATAATTATAGCTCTGTCCATTTGCAAAGCCAACTACAGCAATGCGATGATTGATGTTATCAGCAGTGGTGTTGATATTGGCGTCCACACCTGCCGCCTTTACAGCGACGGCATTGGAAAACGCTGTAACGGCGTTTTTCAGCGCGTTAAGGCGTGAACCGCCGCCGCTGGTGGATGTGCTCCGCCGATAAAAAGCAGGGGTAAAGCTCGTGTTTGCACCGGTGGACGTGCCAATCGTTTGCACCGCTCCCGTGGTATCTGTGTAGGTGTATGTATAGACATTTTGGTCTTCACTCACAACACCCAGATACAGATACCCATCGTCCGTGTTCTGGAAAGTGGGCGAATAGTGGCTTCCCCCGTTGTTCTGGTTTAAGATGGTACCGTCCTCAAGCGCGTATTTGCAGTTCCAGTTTTCCCAAAACCACTCGCGCTCACGGGTATAGACCACCTTTTTGATTTCGCCGTTGACATAGGTATACAAATTATTCCGATTATTCCAATAGTTCGTATATCCGTTGGAACCATTGTCATTTCGACCCTTTGTTATTTTGTTATAGGTGATCGTCTGCTGAAGCGTCACGGAAACGGATACAAAACTGCCATCATTCAGCTTATGCCAGAGGTTGGCAGTGCCGCCGTTATGCCGCTTTTCGTAGTTTCTATTGTTTTGAGTGTTGTTTCCCGTATACATCGTATACTGCACCTGACCGATATCATCCTTCATGGAGCCGGACTGGTCAAGCACCAGAATGATATCCGTGGGGACATCCTCGGTAATCGTGCTCGTGACCTGCGAACCGGTGGCGTATGCCTCCAGCGTGATGGTATACGTGCCGTCTTGATTGGCTGTTGCCTTTTTGCTGACCTGCATACCGCTGTCGCCCGGCTGATCTGCATAGGCGGACGAAGCCGGGACGATCAACGAGCAGAAAAGGGACAGGCATAAGATCAGCGATAGAATTTTCTTCTTTTTCATACTCTGCCTCCTTATCTGCCGCCGGTAACGGGCTCGCCAAACGGAGCAACATAGGTGAAGTTCACAGTCGGATGCACAATTTCACTTGGCACTGTTCCTTCATCCAGATTGTCCTCAAGAACCAATGCGGGCAGCGGAACTGTTTCAAGTGAGCTGATATGGCTCTCGATTGCCTGCATTTGTTCCGCAGAAAGCAACTCAAAGTACTCTACGGGCGTTTGCGCAATAAGCTCTTCAAGTTCATCTTGTGTCATGCACGCCATGATCCTGTCAAACAGGTGGCAGGGGCAGGGGCAGAACGGATCTTCGCAGCCATCAAAACAGGTGGGGATGTGTTTCGAGTCCTGTGTCTCGGGCTCCTCATACAAGGGGCAGTCGAGCTGGTGCGGCTCGCCTTCCTCGGGCTGCGGCTCGCAGGTGCAGACCGGCTCATCCGGATTTTCCGGATTTTCCGGGTCTTCGGGGAGCTCGGGGAGCTCCGGATTTTCCGGAAGCTCCTGGTCAATCGGGCCGTCATAGGGCTCCGGTTCTTCTCCTTCTTCGCCCTCTGCGCCCGGTTCTTCCGGCGTCAGCGAGACTTCGTCGGACGCGCCGTCCGAATCGGACGAAAGTGCCAGCGTCGTCGGAAGCGTCACACTGACGATCAGCACAAGGCAGAGCAGAAGCGTCAGGAATTTCTTCTTCGTCATGTTGCTACCTCCTTACGGCGTTGTTGTCGGCCAACCGGCGGCCTCCAGCGCGTTTTTGCCGTTGTTCGCGCTCTGTACAGCCTGCGCCGCAATGTCCACGGTCGCAGTCGCGTTCTGGTACTCGTTGCCCATGTCGGACTTGAATGTCACGGCTGTGAAGATCGGCTCTGTCACCTCACCGGGCTTCAAGGCTTCCTTATAGTAATAGTAGCCGTCCTTTTCTGTCCAGTCCGCCTCGTTCAGCGTCAGCTCGACCAGCGCGGTGTTCGCCTCACCATCGCCTGCCAGTTCAATGCTTTTGGTGACGGATACGCGAATCCACGCATCGGACGCACCGGTGTTTTTGACCTCGGCGATCTTCGTGACCGTTGCGCCGGGCATGATGCCCTCCAGATCTTCAAAGGGCTGCGTCTTTTCCGCATCCGCCCATTCCTGTACAGCGATCTTTACACCGCCGGTGGTGATTACATTGTGTGCCGTTCCCTCGGCGTTAAAATACGCGAGAGTTCCCGCTGCCAGAATTGCGGCGCAAATCACCACCAACGAGATCACAAGCAATTTTCGCTTCATATGCCATTTCTCCTCTCAGTCTTTTTACATATCGCACATGGGGGGTCAGCTGGCCGTAAAGGCCATGCGGGAATACCCGGAGTGCTCCCCGGATCCTCCCGTATGGCCTGCACCCCGAGGGGTGCAGAGCCATATTTGGAGAAGGTTAGAGGTTTGAGAATCAGCCCGCATCAAATGCAGTAAATGCAGCTTCCCAAGTGTCAAAGCCATCAGCCTGAATCGCTTCTGCCTTAACGGTAATAGTTCCGAAGGTTTGACCATTCTCAATGGCAGCGGGAATCTTCACCTGATTGAACATAGCGGTGGTATCAGCACCGGAAGCCAGAGTTCCGTCATACTTCAGAATGAACTTAGCACTGAAATTGCCCAACTGGAAAGGAGTGCCGGTCGTAACGCCCTCAATGCTCCAGCCTTCACCAAGCGCATCAACGAGAAGCATCAAGGATTGCTCATAGCCTTCTTTCGGATAAGCAATACCAAATTCGGGGAAATACGCCGCGCACATATTCATCCAGTTTTCAACGTTAACAGTCGCACGAATATAGGCGGCGTTCTGGCCAACGTTATGGACAATCGGGTCTTTGGTCACGACAGCACCGGGGTAGACGTTATACGCGTTGCTGGTGACGCGGTCGCCTTCGGGATCATTGACGTTGGTTTCGTCGAGCTTGATCTTGACGTCACCCATTGTGAAGGTGTTGGTCGCGGTCTTGGTGTCCGTGAAGTACGCGAGGGTCGCGCCCACGACTGCGATCGCGACGAGCGCAATGCAGAGGCAAATCGCTGTGATCTTCTTTTTCATGTTCTTCTACTCCTCATCAAATATAGTATGGTATTTTTTCTGCGCCGCGCGCAGTGGGTTGACTTTGGAGCGGTGCCGGGGCTCGGCTGGCTTCTCAGGCCATGCGGGAATACCCGGAGGGCTCCCCGGGTACTCCCGGGTGGCCTGCACCCCGAGGGATGCAGAGCCATATTTAGAGAATCTTAGAAGTTTGAGAATCAGGCCGCATCAAATGCAGTAAATGCAGCTGCTGCATCAGCAAAGCCGTCTGCCTGAATGGCGTCAGCCTCGAAGAGAACGTTGAAGGATTCAACGTTTGCAAGTTGTTCAGCCGTTGCATTCTTGTCGATTGCGATGTTGCCCCATACATTCCAGAAGGTGATTTCGCCGGGCTTTACGGGTTTTACAAAGGTAAAGTCATACTCATAGTACTTCATGCCATCGCGCTCAACCTGCTTCACCGCAGCAAAACCACTAGTGTTATAGGTATTGACAGCATTGGAGGTGACCTGACCCTCGTTCATAGCGGTAGTTGTCCAATAGGAAGGGCCGTTGTCGATGACTTCAAACAGCGACACGGGAATCAGCGTGCGGATGCGGATATATGCATCGCTGGCACCGGTGTTCTTCACATAGGGGTTCTTGCGAACGTTGGCGCCGGGAGTCATTTTCTGGCTGTGTTCTGCAAAGTAGGCATCTTTGTAGGCTGCGGCATCGGCTTCGATCTGCGCATCGGAGAAGTACTGACCACTCCACACCTCTTCAGAGGTGGTGTAGTTGGGAGTGTTCTCGGGAGTACCCTGCATGTCTACGTCAGCTGCCCACAGGTAACCGCCAATCAGAGGTTCCGTCAGTCCAGTGGCATTGCCCTTACCGGCATTGACGCGGTGATACTGGGATTCCAGCAGCTCGATCTTCACGTTGCCGAGCGTGAAGGTGTTCGTAGCGGTCTTGGTGTCCGTGAAGTATGCGAGGGATGCGCCTACGACTGCGATCGCGACGAGCGCAACGCAAAGGCAAATCGCTGTGATCTTCTTTTTCATGTTCTTCTACTCCTTATCAAATATAGTATAGTATTGCTTCTGCGCCGCGCGCTGTGGGGGACTCAGGGAGTGGCGGGGTTCACATTCGCCCACGCCTCAGCAGCGGTAAAAACTTCCGTTGCATTCTTGTGGAGCTGCGATGCGTATGCCGTGATTGTCAATGTGGGGTTTGCAGCTGTGCCATTGTCAATCGCATTCATCATATCTTTGGTGACGATTCCCTTGACGGTGACCTTGTCGTCTTTGAGGACGCCGAACGGCTTGTCGATGTCGGCGGTCTGAACCTTACGATAGTAGACACCATTCTCACCGGTCAGTTCCGTCCAGCCGTCTGCCATTTTATAGGTCATGAAATCATCAAAGTTCGCGGATTTTTCCAGCTTCACAAACAGGAAGCACTCCTCGCTTCCGGAAACGACCTTGGCCTTGGGGTCTTTGTGGATGTCGTAACCGGGAATCATCTTGTATGTTTCGTTGGTTTCCGTCAACTCGACCTTGATATCACTGGTGGTGAACGTGTTTGTCACCGTGTCGGACTTCGCAGTCAGCCACGCCAGCGTACCGGCAGCGACACCGACAACGACCAGAACCATCGCCAGCACCAACGCCAAAACTTTCTTTTTCACACTCGGTTCCTCCTTTTTGCAGGTTTCCATGGTGGGATTGCAGCAGACGGTCTCGCTCACACGCCCCGCCTGCCGGGACGATTTGCTTGAGGCTTGTCTCAGTTAAATGCCGCCCAAGCCGCAGCCGCATCGGCGAAGCCGTCCGCCTGAATTGCGTAGGCGTTGACGGTGATGGTCATACCCGCGATGGTGGCAAGCTGCGCGCCCGTGATCGTGCCGGGGACGGTGATGGAGTCAAACAGCGCGTCCAGCGCGACATCCCCATCGGGAGCGCCGACCGCTTCCTTGTACCAGAACTCGTATGTACGGGTGTTTGCAGTCTCGTCTTTGGTGTTGCCCTTGTAAGTCCACTTGGTTGCGTCATAACCGTTGAAAATCTTCAACATATCCGCGCCATCGGGTGCGAAAATGGCGTCCAGTTCATTGGCCTTGCTGAAGGTGACGGTCATCTTGACGTAGCTGGATTCGCTGCCGCCCAGGACTGTGACCATCGGGTCTTTGTTGTAGGTGTGGCCGGGAAGCAGCTTGTAGCTGTTTGCTTTCACACGTTCGGCACCCTCAACCAAAGTGCCATCCGGATTGGCTTTCGCTTCGTCGAGCTTGATGTTGACCTTGCCGACGGTAAAGGTGTTTGTGACCGTATCGGTCGAGGTCAAATATGCCATCGTACCAAAGATCGTCGCTGCAACCAGCAGTACCGCACAAAGCGTCAGAAGCAATGCCTTACTTCTTGTTTTCATTTCGGGACCTCCTTGAAAATAGTGATTTATAGGGAGCCTTTCGGCATTGCCCTCTTACGAGTGCGCGGCGCTCACGGCGTCACGCTGCGCCATCCGGCGCGCCATCAGATCATGGACGGCTTCCTGCTGTTTCTCGCTCAGCGGGCCTTTTTCCGCTGCGCGGCGTATGACCGCAAGCTCCTCGTCCGTCAGCAGATCCTGCGTCTCCTGCCGCAGTCTGCGTGTCAGCGCATCGTCCGGCAGCTGCTCAGGCGCGTTCTCCGCCGGAGCGCTTTCCGCGGTGCGGGGCTGACTGAATTTCCCGCCGTGCGCGGATTTCTTCGCCGCACCTCTGCCCTTCCCGGCTGCGCGTGTCTTTTTACCGCCATCGGGGCCTTTTTTCTTTTCGTCGTCCGAGAAAATATCGGGAATGAACACCAGCAGCAACAGCACCGCGCCTGCCGAGATCGCGACGTACATGCCGGGCGGATGCTGAATGTATTCCGCAAGATACCCGAGATACGGGATAGAAAAGACCGGTTCACCGATCACGTTTTTATAATGTACGAGCGTGCCGTCCTCCGCTTCGTTCGCATCGCCCTTGGTGCGGAAACGAATTACGGTGGTATCCTCCTCATCCGGGACAACGCCGACGACGCGGTGCGTCGCGACCGTCTTTTCATCGAGCAGGAACGTGATGGGCTGACCGGGCTGAATGGTAAACGGGTCAACCTTTTTGACATAGATCAGCGAGCCGGTATGGTATGTCGGCTCCATCGAGCCGGAGAGGACGGTAAAGACCTGCAAACCGAAAATGCGCGCGCCCGCCAACAGGAGCGCCAGCAAGACAACGACGGCAACCAGGACAGTGCTTACGAAATTCCAGATTTTCTTAAGTGTTTTGCTCATTTTTGTCCTTTCCGGCAGAATGTTTCCATTAAAAGTTGTTTTTGCTTTCAAATGGCACCATTCGTCAAATCCCAAAGCATTTTTTCGTTTCCGTTGCCGAAAAAACGGCATTTGGAAACTTTTGTGCGCCTAAAATTCCTAAGTTTCCCTATTTTGTAGTGCAAAATGAACAATATTTCTCGGTCCAGATGCACAATATTTATGTGTGATTTCATCTCGCTGAATCATTATATAGTGGTATTATAGCATCTGCGTTGCATTAAGGCAATAGAATTTTAGTATTTCTAGGAAATTTTGTACGACTCTTTACATATTTTTTATATGAATTTATTACAAAATGTTCACTTTGTATTTCCAGCCGCGTGGATGCTCAATACGCCTAAAAATTCCGTTTTTATGCAAAAATCGACTCTGTCCGTTTGGGCAGAGTCGACAAAGGTTGTTTCAAAATGTCGTATTCAAGAAGTTCAGCGATTTCTGTCCTGCTCAATGAGCAGCTTGAGCGCATCCACCGAAACGCGGACGGACGCCGAGGTATCCTCGCTCATCGTCTGATCAAGCCCGGCCGCCTCACGCTCCTGATTCCAGATCACGTGGAAGCACGAGCCGCAGCGGCAGCCGCGCGCAGCCGCGACGACGAACATGGCCGCCGACTCCATCTCCGAGGCAAGCACACCGAGACGCTTCCACGCCTCCCACTTCTGCAAAAGCTCATAGGAGACCGGCATGGTCTTCGGTGCGTGCTGACCGTAGAACGAGTCCTTGCACTGCACAACGCCGGTATGGACGTCTTTGCCGAGCGCCAGCGCCGCCTGACGCAGCGCGATGGTCACATCGAGATCGGCGACCGCCGGGAACTCGATGGGGGCATACTCCGTTGAGGTGTGCTCAAAGCGGATCGCGCCGGTCGCAACAACGATGTCGCCGGATTTGACCTTCAGATCGATGCCGCCGCAGGTGCCCGTGCGGATAAACGTGTCCGCGCCGATGTTGTGAAGCTCTTCCATGGCGATGGCCGCCGAGGGGCCGCCGATGCCGGTCGAGCAGACCGAGACCTTCTCGCCGAGCAGCTCGCCTGTATAAATATTGTATTCCCGATTCTGCGACACATGGTGCGCGTTGTCAAACAGCGCCGCAATGGCCTCACAGCGGCCCGGGTCGCCGGGTAAGATCACGTAACGGCCGACATCGCCCTCTACGCAATGGATGTGGAACTGCCGTCCTGTATCCTGCATACTATTTCTCCTTCCGTGTGTAGGGATTTGAAGTGCAAAACAGGAACTCGCATCCGCGGAAGCCCTGTTTGATACTTTATTATGTCACATGTCCGCGCAAATAGCAAGCGTTTGTCGCGCTTGTTCGTCAGTGGGGAATGCTCCCTCACGTCTCGACTGCGACAAAAAGCGCTGCGCAATTTCTCCGGCTCCTGTGTTTTTGAGATAGACCACATTGAACTCGTGCGTCCCCGTCAGCGGCGGGCATGTGAACTGCGCCAGATCGGCGCGGCCCTTCACCACGGCCTCATAGAGGAAGCTGACGCCGAAGCCGTCGCGCACCAGCTCCTTGATGATCCCAAACGAGCTGATGGTGATCTGCCGCGCAAAAGACGCGACCGTGTAGCCGCTGTTTTCCAGCTCCCATTCGAAGATCCGTCTGGTTCCGGAGCCTTTCTCGCGCAGAATGATGCACTCGCGCAGAAGCGCCTCCACGCCGATGCGCCTGCCGGCAAACGGATGATCCTTGGCGCAGATGCCGATATACGGCTCGTTCTGAAAGAGCATCCAGTCATAGTGCTGCTTGTCAAAGATCCCCTCGACAACGACGAAGTCCAGTTCGCCATGATTGAGCAGCTCCAGCAGATGCTCGGTGTTGTCCACGAGGTAGTCGATCTGATTTTCCGGCGTCTGCAAGTATTTTTTAATGTATGGCAGCAGCACATACTCCCCGACGGATTTCGTTCCACCGATGCGAAGCGTTGTCTTGAAATCGTCGTGAAGGCGTTTGAGAAGATCCTCCTCATTGTAGCGAAGCGACTGCGCATACTGCTCCATCAGCTCCCCCTGTCTCGTCTTGCGCAGACGCCGGTTGGCGTATGTGAACAGCATCACGCCGTACTGGTTTTCGAGCGACTGAATGTGCTTGCTGACCGCCGGCTGCGACAGATTCAGCAGCTCCGCCGCGCGGCCGTAGTGCATGGTGCTGCAAAGCGTCAAAAAGGATTCCAGTCTCTGTTCCATGGCCTCTCCCCCACTCGATCATGATATGGAATCGTTTCATTCCTTTTTATGCGTTTATTTTATCATAAAACGGCGATAGAATAAAGGCAACACCGCACAATTCGACAAGCAGATTCGGCGAAAGATTTTTTGTCAAGTCAAGGTTTGAAAAGCGAAGGAATACTGTATGTATTTCGAGTTTTTCAAACCGCAGAATTGGCGGAAAAGATCCGCCGAAGCGCGTAGACGCAGTTGTGCGGTGCTGCCTAAAGGCATAAAAAGAAGAAGGATGGAATGAAGCATCATGCGCAAGGTACTCTCTCTGATTCCCGGAACGCTGCTGGCGCTCGCGATCGCGTTTGCCGCAAAATGGCTGGAGGGGCTTGAAAAGGCTGCGGGGCTGCACATCATCGGCGCCTCCGTCATCGCCCTGTTCATCGGCATGGCCGTAAACGCGGTCTGGAAGCCCAACAGTACCACCGCTCCCGGCATCAAATTCACGTCCAAGAAGCTGCTGAAGTTCGCGATCATTCTTCTGGGCGCGAGTCTGAACATCCGCACGGTCCTGACGGTCGGCAAGTTCTCCCTGACGGTCATGGTCTTTACGCTCGCGACCTGCTTCGGGCTCGGCGCTCTGATCGGCAAGGCGCTGGGGCTCAGCTGGAAAACCAGCAGCCTCATCAATGCCGGAACCGGCATTTGCGGCGGCTCCGCCATTGCCGCCATCGCGCCCGTCATCGAGGCGGACGATATGGACATTGCCTACGGCATGTCTGCGACCTTCCTGTTTGACACCGTGATGGTCGTCGTCTTTCCCCTGCTCGGCAGATGGATGGGCCTTTCCGACGCGGCCTTCGGCCTCTGGGCGGGAACGGCTGTGAACGACACCTCCAGCGTCGTCGCCACCGGCTACGCCTTCAGCGAGGCTGCCGGCGACTTCGCAACCATGGTCAAGCTGACCCGGACGCTCTCCATCATCCCCGCCGTGCTGGTGTTTGCGGCGGTCAATCTGCGCATCAAGCGAAAGGAAAACGCCAATGCAAACGGCGTGCCGGTTCGCATCAGCGCCATTTTCCCGTGGTTTATCCTGGGCTTCCTCGCCATGTCCGCACTGGCAAGCCTGAACCTCCTGCCCGCCGAGGTCGCCTCCGTCATGAAGACCGTCAGCAAATTCCTGATGGTTGCCGCGCTGGCGGCGATCGGCCTCAACACAAACTTCAAGTCTCTGTGCCATTCCGGCGCCAAGCCTATGCTCCACGGCTTCATCGTCTCACTGCTGGTGGTGCTTGTGGCCATCGGCGTGGAGTTCGCCATCGGCATCGCGCCCTGACCGGCAGCCTGCAGTCCTCACATGCAAAATCCAATCACCGCAATAAATAAGCTGCATGATCTCGTTTGAGATCATGCAGCGCTTTCGTATGTCGAAAATGAAGTTGCCACGCAGGGCATCAAGGCTCAAAAAGTCCAGTGTTTACGGGCTTTTTTCAAGCTGTAAAATCATTCCCACTCAATGGTTGCAGGGGGTTTGCTGGTGATATCGTAGACGATGCGGTTGATGCCGCGGACCTCATTGACGATGCGGGTCGAGATGCGGTCGAGGACATCGTACGGGATGCGCGCCCAATCGGCCGTCATGAAGTCGGAGGTCGTGACGCCGCGCAGCGCCAGCGTATAGTCATACGTTCTGCCGTCGCCCATGACACCGACGGAGCGCATGGAGGTCAGGACGGCAAAATACTGGTTCATCTGGCGGTCAAAGCCCGCTTTTGCGATCTCATCGCGGAAAATGAAATCCGCCTCCCGCAGCGTGTCGAGCTTTTCCTTTGTGATATCGCCGATCACGCGGATGGCAAGACCAGGTCCGGGGAACGGCTGGCGCATGACCAGATATTCCGGCAGTCCGAGCTCGCGGCCGAGCTGACGCACCTCGTCCTTAAAGAGCATACGCAGCGGCTCAATGATCTCCTTGAAGTCGACATAATCCGGCAGGCCACCGACATTGTGGTGACTCTTGATGACGGCGGAGTTTCCAAGACCCGACTCGATGACGTCCGGGTAGATCGTACCCTGCACAAGGAAGTCCACCGTGCCGATCTTCTTGGCCTCGGCCTCGAACACGCGGATGAACTCCTCGCCGATGATCTTCCGTTTCGTCTCCGGGTCGCTGACGCCCGCCAGCTTGCCGAGGAAGCGGTCTTCGGCATTGACGCGAATGAAATTGAGGTCCCACTTGGAGAATGCCGCTTCGACCTCATCGCCCTCATCCTTGCGCATCAGGCCGTGATCGACAAAAACGCAGGTGAGCTGGCTGCCGATGGCCTCCGCCATGAGCGCCGCCGCGACAGACGAATCCACGCCGCCGGAGAGCGCAAGCAGCGCCTTGCCGGAGCCGACCTTTTCGCGGATGGTTTGGATCGCCGTCTGGCGGTAATCTGCCATCGTCCAATCGCCGGAGGCTTTGCAGACGCGATAGAGGAAGTTCCGGAGCATCAGACTCCCCTGCTCCGTATGGTTGACCTCCGGATGGAACTGCACACCGTAGATCGCGCGCGCCTCATCGCAGATGCCAACGGTCGGGCAGGCGTCGGAGTGCGCGCAGAGCGCAAAGCCGGCCGGCACCTTGGCCATGTAATCGCCGTGGCTCATCCAAGTGATGCTTTTTTCCTTCAGGCCGTGGAACAGCTCGCAGCTCGTGTCAAAATAGGTCTCCGTTTTGCCGTATTCGCGGGCAGTATCCTCCTGCGCCGCCGTGACCTTGCCGCCAAGGTTGTGCGCAATGAGCTGGCAGCCATAGCAGATGCCAAGGATCGGCAGCCCGAGCGTGAAGATCTTCGGATCTACCTGCGGAGAGTTTTCGGCATAGACGCTCTGCGGGCCGCCGGTAAAGATGAAGCCGATGGGGTTATGCTTCATCAGCTCCTCCAGCGGCGTGGTGCAGGGCTTGACCTCGCAATATACGTTTGCCTCGCGGACACGGCGCGCAATGAGCTGGTTATACTGCCCGCCGAAATCCAGTACGATCACACATTCCTTTGCTTGCATTGTAAGACCTCTCACTTTATTTTTTCTCACCTAGCATGTTAGCATCTCCGATTTCCCTTGTCAATCCCTTTCCCCTTCCCAAGGATTCAGAAAACGAATGACCGTCATTACCATAGCTTTATCTCGCAGAGCGCGTGTCAAAAATGCATTTCTGGCACGCGCTCAAACGTATTTGATTCAGCTCTGTGCGTCCTGCGTCGGGGCGGCAGGCGTCTGAACAACGACGGTCGGTGCATCGGCATTGCGCTCTGCGATCTTCGCACCGAGCGCACCTGCGATCAGCGTCCGGATGTCGATGCCCTCCGCTTCCGGCACCGCCTTCGCGCGAATCGCCTCTGCCTCCTTCTGACGTTTGAACAGCTCGACTTCATCCTGCTGCGGGGCGCGGTACCGCTCGGCGTTACATTCCTCGATGGTCTGCGGCAGTTTTTTCCTTGGCATAGGCGGTCGCTCCTTTCTTGATTTTGTGAAATAAAAAGCCCGCTGACTTTGCACATACGGCATAGTCAGCGGGCAGAATGTAAGTTATTCTGTTCAATAATCAAACCTATAAAACAGATTTCATCGTAGTGCTAGCGCCTGTTTCAACGCACAAATCATAGAATCGATACCTAATAGCGCCGTATAGCTATTGTTGGTTTTTCTGAAAGCGGGCGTGTAATAAACATTATTTTCAGCATCAAAGCAGAATTTTTCAGCAGTTAGTTCTTCCATCTCACGTGCCAATAGATTACTTCCATAGAAGCGGCGGAGAAAGTCGATTCCCGCACACATGGCAGCGACAGGTTTCTTTTCGATAATAAAATGTGTGACGCACGTTTTTATCACATTGGAGTCTCTATAATTGTTCAATAAACCAATTCCACCGGGTATGATCAATGCATCGTATTCTGCAAAATCAACCTCATGAATATCTTTCATGCGTCCCCTGCCGATGCGGGCTGCTTCTATAAGGATATTCCGCTTTTCTGCTATCTGCTCTGTCAGGTGGTTGACAGACTGAACGAAAATATCTTCTGCAACAGGCGTGTAATCACATCCATATTTATCAAGCGCTGCATACGTCAGAATTACTTCTTCTATACATGAACCATCACCGAGGCCACAGCCTGCTAATAAAACTAAATACTTCATTTGTTTTCCCCCACAACTCACGGTTTGCCAACAACTTCTCACTAAGAAGCATAGCATATAAAGCGACTTACATCAACACCTTCTTCATGGTAAGTCAGCAACTGAAAAATGTTCCCGCAAATGCAAATATCTGCATTGACAACGCCGTTTGAAGCGTTTATAATACACCAGTATTTTTATTTTGTCTTTATCGCAGAGTCATTCGTCTCTGCGATAAGTACAGTTCGCTCATCTTACACCGCAGCAGGCGGAGGGTTTTTATGCAGCAGCAACCAAAAGACAGAAGAATACTCATCGCGAGCAAAGACGCTCAGCATCAGGAGGGACCGCGTGCCGCCTCCGTGCTGAGCGTCTCTTTTTTGGAAGGAGTGTATTTATGAAAACGACAAAGTATATTTTCGTCACCGGCGGCGTTGTCTCCGGTCTTGGCAAGGGCATTACGGCAGCCTCGCTCGGGCGGCTTCTCAAGGCACGCGGGCTGAAGGTCGCGGCGCAGAAGCTCGATCCCTACATCAACGTCGATCCGGGCACCATGAGTCCCTATCAGCACGGTGAGGTCTACGTCACCGAGGACGGCGCCGAGACCGATCTCGATCTTGGCCACTACGAACGCTTCATCGACGAAGATCTGAACAAATACTCCAACCTCACGACCGGCAAGGTCTATTGGAATGTTCTGAACAAAGAACGACGCGGCGAATATCTCGGCTCGACGGTGCAGGTCATCCCGCACATCACGAACGAGATCAAGGAGTTTGTCTATGCCGTCGGCAGAAAGTCGGACGCTGACGTTGTCATCACCGAGATCGGCGGCACCATCGGTGATATTGAGTCACAGCCGTTTCTTGAGGCCGTGCGCCAGATCTCGCTGGAGGTCGGGCGGGAAAACAGCCTGTTCATCCATGTGACGCTTGTCCCCTATCTGAGCGGCTCAGAGGAGCACAAGTCAAAGCCCACACAGCACTCGGTCAAGGAGCTTCAGGGCATGGGCATCCACCCAAACATCATCGTTCTGCGCTGTGATGAGCCTCTGGAGGCGTCGATTTTTCAAAAAATTGCGCTGTTCTGCAACGTCAAGCCCGACTGCGTGATTGAGAATCGCACGCTGCCTGTGCTCTATGAGGCGCCGGTCATGCTGGAGCAGAGCCATTTCTCCGCCGTTGTCTGCCGCGAGCTTGGCATTTGTGCGCCGGAGATCGATCTGCGCGAATGGGACGAAATGCTTGCCCGCGTCCACGGACGGACAAGATCCGTCACCATCGCGCTGGTCGGGAAATATGTCCAGCTTCACGACGCCTATCTTTCCGTGGCGGAGGCGCTGCACCATGCAGGCTACGAAACCGGCGCGCACGTCTGCATCCGGTGGATCGACTCCGAAACGATCACGGAGGAAAACGTCGGCCGGACGCTTTCCGGCTGCTGCGGCGTCATCGTTCCGGGCGGCTTCGGCAATCGCGGCATCGAAGGAAAGATCATCACAGCCGACTACTGCCGGACACATGATCTTCCCTATCTCGGCATCTGCCTTGGCATGCAGGTCGCCGTCATTGCGTTTGCGCGTTATGCGGCAGGGCTTCCGCTGGCCAACTCCGGAGAGTTCGATCCGGACGCGCCCGACAAGGTGATCGACTTCCTGCCCGACCAGAACGAGCAGATGAACAAGGGCGGCACGCTGCGCCTCGGTGCGTATCCCTGCCGCATCGTGGAAGGGACGCAGATGCACCGCGCCTACGGCTGCACCGAGATCATGGAGCGCCACCGCCACCGCTATGAGTTCAGCAACGACTACCGTCAGCTTCTCACCGACCGCGGGCTTGTCATCAGCGGCACCTCACCCGACGGCTACATCGTTGAGACGGTCGAGATCCCCGAAAATGATTTTTACATTGGCGTCCAATATCATCCCGAATTCAAAAGCCGGCCCAACCGCCCGCATCCGTTGTTTGTCGGGCTGGTTCGCGCGGCACTGCGCAGGCAGGGCTGAGTCTGTTTTTTCAATTCAACTGGAAAAAATCGATTTCTGCAAGATTTCCTGACAGCCACAGCACAAATTGGCACTCATATCGCCATGTATGCGGGCAAAACTAGCCTCGAGGAAATCCCCGAACGGTTTTTCCGACAACTTTTGAAGAGGAGAAAACAACATGACGAATCGCAACAGCAATTCTATCAACATTCCGGAGGCCCGTGAGGCCATGGACAAGTTCAAAATGGAAGCTGCATCCGAGGTCGGCGTCAACCTGAAAAACGGCTATAACGGCGATCTGACCTCCCGCGAGGCCGGCTCCGTCGGCGGCCAGATGGTCAAGAAGATGATCGAGGCCTACGAGCGCTCCATGCAGTAATTCCGGCAGGCGCATGGGCTTCGCCCGGCCTGCACGCGGTGGCGCGTCCGAATTGACGCACCGCACAGAAATCGAAGAACGGTACAGCCGATGGCTGTACCGTTCTTCAGACTGTCAAAAAACCTCGTAGAGTTCGCGCCCGCAGGCGCGAATAAAATGTCAATTTGTTTTGTCCGGGGGCGT
>URLO01000038.1 GCA_900548625.1 uncultured Eubacteriales bacterium
TTTTTTTAATGATACGGCGACCACCGATATCTACACTAATCTTAACACTCTTTCCCTACACGACGCTCTTCCGATCTCGGAGCAACACCGCAGAGGAAGCGGGATTCGTCCCAGGCCTGCCCGGCTGCTTCCGAGAAGGTGGCTTGACCGCACCGGCAACGATGCGGCTAGATAGATGACTGTCGATTACAGAACCCGGCTTACAGACCCGATCGTGCCAGATCCCCGCATACCATCACCGTATGCGGGGGTCTGTGTATGTCAAAGATGTTTTTGCGCGCAGACAGCGCGCCTTGATGGGAGGAAAACGCATGGAGTGGATATGCCCCGTCTGCGGCAAGGCCCTGCGTCCGGACGCAGGCTCCTACCGCTGTGAAAACCGGCACTGCTTTGACCGCGCAAGGAGCGGCTATGTCAATCTCCTGCCGCCGTCCCCTGCCGCCAAGCGTCACGGCGATGACCGGCGCATGGTGCAGGCGCGGACGCAGTTTCTCTCACGCGGATACTATGCGCATCTGATGCAGGCCGTTGCCGCGCTCTGCGCTGAGCTGACGGGAAGCGCGCCCGTGATCGTGGACGCGGGCTGCGGCGAGGGCGCATACACAAAGCATGTCTACGATGTGCTGACGGCACAGGGCAAGACGCCGCAGATCGCCGGGATAGACATTTCGACCGATGCGCTCCGCCATGCGGCAAAGCTTCTGCCGGAGGCGGGCTTCTGCGCCGCCAGCACGGCGCATATGCCGCTGGCAGACGCCTGCGCGGATCTGATTTTGAACATTTTCTCCCCGTTTATGGCGGCGGAGTTCCGCCGCGTGCTGCGGGAGGGCGGATATCTCGTGCGCGTGGTGCCGATGGCTCGGCATCTGTGGGAGCTGAAGGCGGCGGTCTATGACACGCCGTATGAAAATCCGCCGACGGACCTGTCCGCCGAGGGCTTCACGCTTCTTCGGCGGCTGGAAGTGAAAAAAACGATCCTTCTTGCCTCGCAGGAGGATGTGCAGGCGCTGTTCCAGATGACGCCTTACTATTATAAGACCGGAGAAAAGGATCAGAAAAAGCTGGACGCGCTTTCTTCTCTTTCCGTTGCGACGGAATTTGAGATCGCAGTCTATCAGGCCTCTGCCGCGCAGGAACCCCAATAACGTGCCATACCCAAACAGCGCAGCCGGCAAAACCGGCTGCGCTGTTTTCTGTGTCAATGCTCCGCTTGCACCGCTCTGGTCGCGGCCACTTTCCGGCGTTCTTGGTATTCTTCCAGGTACCGGTCCAGATAGACCTTGTTGACGGTGGCGGAGATCGTGTTGCGCAGGAGGTCCTTGGCATCCGACTGCGTTTCGCCCAGTCCCTCCATCGCGGGTGCAACACCGAACGCCGCGCCGAGCATGTTTTCAAACTCGTCGCAGAAATAGTCGTATGCCGTTGGGAGCGGATAATTGTCCTCCTGAATGCCGAACATCAGCCGCAGCCCCTCCAACGGGACAACGGGCTTGACCACGGCGATGAAAAGCAGGCGCGCAAGGTGCTCCGCAGTGTACAGCTTCCGCACAGGCGCGGGAATGAGCCCCTGCTTGACGTAATTGCTCACCATGGAGCTTGTCAGCTCCGGCTCTCCCAGCGGCGCAAGATGGGCGTTGATGTAGCGCACCACCTGCTCCAGATACAGCCCGACGCCTGGGATCTGCGCGTAGCGCGGCAGGCAAAAGCCCGCAATATCCATTGTCATGCTCGTCCCTCCCTCATTTCTGCTGCCATTATACGCATTTTTTCCGTAGAGTGCAACGGTTTTATAAAAATTCTTTTTCGGTTTTTGAAAAACGGTTGACGAAATGATAAAAAACTGATAGAATTTTCAAAACGGTTTTCCAGAACCGGATAAAACGCTTCTTGTCATCAGGAGGACAGATGTTATGGATCAGATTCGCATTGCCGCAGACTCCAGCTGCAATCTGCTTACGCTGAGCGGCGCGGATTTTGTCAGCGTTCCGCTCACGATCCGCACCGAAACAGAGGAGTTCCGGGACGATGCTGCGCTTGACGTCGATGCCATGGTCAGCGCGCTCCGCAGCACCAAGGGACGCTCCTACAGCGCGTGCCCGAACGTCGCAGACTGGGAAAGCGCCTTCGGCGAGCACGGCGACGTGATCGCATTCCCCATCACGAGCACCCTTTCCGGCAGCTATAACGCCGCCTGCGCGGCAAAAAGGAGCTGTGAGGAGCGCGACCCTTCGCGGCGCATCTGCGTCATGGACACGCTCTCTGCCGGGCCGGAAATTGCGCTTTTCATTGAGAAGACGCGCTCCGAGCTGCGCTCCGGCGCAAGTTTTGACGACGTGTGTAAGACGCTGGAGACGTACTCGCGCAGAACGCATCTGCTCTTTGCGCTGGAATCCATGCACAACCTTGCCCAGAACGGGCGCATCAGCCGCCTCGCGGCGACCATGGCGGGCGTTCTCGGCATCCGCGCCGTCGGGCAGGCCAGCGCCGAGGGCACGCTCGAAATGCTTGGAAAATGCCGCGGCAGCCGAAAAACGCAGCAGTTTTTGCTGAATGAAATGGAGCGCCTCGGCTACCGGGGCGGCAGCGTCCGCATCGGCCATTGCCAGAACGAGGCGCTTGCGCAGGCGCTTTGCAGTGCGCTGCGTCAGCGCTTCCCGGAGGCGGACATCCAAAGCAGCCCGCTCCGCGGCCTTTGCAGCTATTACGCCGAACGCGGCGGCATCATGCTGGGGTTCGAGTCATGAGAGCGGCCCAGACAGGCGGGCGCGTGCAGGCAGACAGAGTCCTGCATCTTGCCGTGCGCGTTTTGACCCTGCCGCCCATCGTCATCGGCATCACGCTGCTTCTGATGTACGCTCCGGCAGGTCTTCTGAGCCTGCACGAGCTGCTGCTGAGCGAGCTGTTTTTGCTGCTCATCCCCATGGCGGCGTATCCCATACGTGAGATCTTCCGCATCGGAGCAGACCGCCGGAAGGGTCAGCGCGCCACGGCGCTTGTATGCAGCGCTGTCGGATACGTCTGCGGCTTTGTCTGGTCGCTGGCAGCGCCGTGCTCGTGGCTCGTCCATATCCTGTTTCTGTCCTATATTCTTTCCATCGCAGCGCTGCTGCTTCTCAACGCTGTTTTCGGCCTCCGCGCAAGCGGTCACGCATGCAGCACGACCGCGCCCGCGTTTTTGCTGACATGGAAGCTCCATCCGCTGCTGATCCTGCCGTCCGCGCTGCTGATTGCGGCAGTCTACCGCTCGTCGCTGAAGCTCAAGCGCCACACGCTGCCGCAGCTTCTGATCGGCTCGGCGGTCAGCCTCCTCGCCTGCGGCATCTCCATCTGGATCTACGGCCTCGGCTGAAAAGAGAAAATCCCTCGTGCAATACCGGAACAAAAAGAAATACTGTGTGCAGTCACGAGACTGCCAAAGACCGCTGCCCCTGCGCACCCTGATATGCTCCCCCTATGAGAGACAGTGAAAAACAACACAGTCGAACATAGGGGGAGTAGTTATATGCGAAAGCAGATAGACGGGAGCACGAAATATGAGACAGTGCGCCAGATCGAAGCCGGAAAGATCAGCATTCGGCACGCCGCCGAGCAGCTGGGAGTTCATCCGTCCAGCGTGCAAGCGTGGGTGCGGCTGTATGAAACGGAAGGAATATCCGGATTCGCAAAGCAAAAGAATCAGGTGTACAGTGAAGCGCTAAAGGTGAAAGCCGTAGAGGACTATCTTTCCGGGAAAGGGAGTCTGGCAGCAATTTGCAAGAAATACAAGATTCGAGCACGAATACAACTCCAAGACTGGATCAAGGTGTATAATGCTCATGGAGACTTCAACTCCAGAAAGAGATCGGGAGGCGGAAGCTACATGAGAAAAGCACGGAGCACGAGGCAGGAAGAACGCGTGCAAATCGTCAAGGCGTGTCTGAAAAGCGGGAAGAACTACGGCGAGATGGCACTCAAGTACAATGTGAGCTATCAGCAGGTGCGAAGCTGGACACAGAAATTTGAAGAGCTTGGCGAGGCCGGACTGGAGGATCGCCGCGGGAAGCGCAAGAAGGATCAGGAGCCGAGAACGGAACTGGAGGCTGCACAGATCGAGATCGAGCGCTTAAAACATCAACTGTATCTTGCAGAAATGGAGAACCGACTGCTAAAAAAATTGGACGAAATAGTAAGGAGGGATGCCACGGACAAGTAAGACAGGGCCACATCTACCGGGCAATACAGGAAGACCAGGTTGCGTACGGGGAGCCCATTGACGAAGCCTGCCGTCTGCTGCGTATTTCTCGCTCGGCATACTATAAGTGGGCATCCGGCAAACTGAGTTCCAGGGCTGTAGAGAACGCGGTACTTGCGGAAAAGATCGAGCAGATTCACACGGAGAGCCCTGACAAGGGCTACCGGCGCATCAACGACGAACTGCGGCATGACCACGATATATATGTCAATGACAAACGCATTCTGCGTATCTGCCGCGCCAAAGGCATTAAGTCCACCATCAAGTACAGCAGCCACAGTTGCACGCGGCAAGCAAAGAGCCCACAGTACATAGCCGAGAATCTGCTCAACCGACAGTTCTATGCGGATAAACCGAATGAAAAATGGCTTACCGACGTAACGGAATTCAAATGGTATGAGGGCATTGAGGTACACAAGGTATATCTTAGCGCCATTCTGGACCTCTATGACCGCCGAATCGTCAGTTACGTGATTCGTGACCGCAACGACAATCCGTTGGTGTTTCAAACCTTTGAGAACGCAATGAAGGACAACCCGGATGCTCATCCTTTATTCCATAGTGACCGGGGATTCCAGTATACGAACCGAACCTTTCACCACAAGATTGAGAAAGCGGGTATGACGCAGAGTATGTCCCGTGTTGCACATTGCATTGACAATGGCCCCATGGAGGGCTTCTGGGGTATCCTCAAGCGGGAACGCTACTACGGTAAGCGGTTCTACAGCAAGAAAGCTTTGGTCGATATGATTGAGAATTTCATCCGCTATTACAACACTCGCCGAGTACAGCGCAAGCTCGGTGTCCTGACGCCCATGGAAAAGCACCTACTTTATCTCGCTGCATAAAAAAGCGACTGACAGCCTAAGCTGCCAGTCGGGAAAATTATATAGTTTTTCTCTGTCCTCTTGACGGGATGCGGTTCACTTCCCCATCCGGGAGAACGCCTGCGGCAAATTTGTCCGGCGGAAAATGTTTCACGTGAAACATCATATTTTGCGCGGCACATCGGTTGCAATTCCGGCCGATGCGCATTATAATAGAAATCTACTGAAAAAATGAGAGAGAAGGTGCGGCATGGGAAACATTCTGGCGCTTGTCAACCAGAAGGGCGGCGTCGGCAAGACGACCACGGCGGTCAATCTGACGGCGGCGCTCCATCAGGCGGGGCTTCGGGTGCTGCTGTGCGATTTTGACCCGCAGGCAAACGCGACCTCCGGGCTCGGCGTGGAAAAGGGCGCGAGCGCCGTGACAAGCTATGACGTCGTCATCAACGGCGCCGAGGCAAAGGACGCCGTGATCCACACGAAGTTCGGCGACCTCATCCCCTCCTCTGCCGCCCTGTCCGGCGCGGGCGTGGAGCTGGTCGGCGTAGACAGCCGGGAATATGCCCTCAAAAACGCGCTGGCGCCGCTGAAGGACAGCTATGACACGATCCTGATCGACTGTCCGCCGTCGCTGGAGCTGCTGACGCTCAATGCGCTCTGCGCCGCCGACAGCGTGCTCATCCCTGTCCAGTGCGAGTATTACGCGCTCGAGGGCCTGTCCGACCTCATGACCACCATGCGCGCCGTCAAGCGCAGGCTCAATCCGCGCATCGATATTTTCGGCGTCGTGCTCACGATGTATGACGGCAGAACGAACTTCTCGGCGCAGGTCGCGGAGGAGGTGCGCCGCCACTTCCCCGGCAAGGTCTTTGCGACGGCCATCCCGCGCAACGTCCGGCTCTGCGAGGCGCCGAGCCACGGGCTGCCGGTCTTTGCCTACGACCGCTACAGCCGCGGCGCGCAGGCATATCTGGCGCTTGCCGAGGAAATTCTGAAAAAGCTCCGCTGAACGCGCGGCAAAGCCTGAAAGGAGAACCGAAATGACGAAACAACGAGGCCTTGGCAAGGGTCTTGGCGCGCTGCTCGGCGAGGCCGCGCTCCAGACCGCGGAGCCGCCGTCCGGCGCGCAGCTCCTGCCGCTTCAGAAGGTCGAGCCGAATCCCTTACAGCCGAGAAAAAACTTTGACCCGGACGAGCTTCAGGCGCTCGCGGACTCCATTGCGATGCACGGCGTCATCCAGCCGCTCACGGTGCGGCAGCTTCCGAGCGGCTTTTACCAGATCATCGCGGGCGAACGCCGCTGGCGTGCGGCGCGGATGGCCGGGCTGAGCGAGATCCCGGTCGTCGTGATCGAGGCCGACGACAAAAAGGCGATGGAGCTGGCGCTGATCGAAAACCTCCAGCGCGCCGACCTCAACCCCATCGAGGAGGCGCAGGGCTACCAGCAGCTCATGACCGACTACGGCATGACGCAGGAGCTGGCCGCCGAGCGTGTCGGAAAATCCCGGCCCGCCGTTGCCAATGCGCTGCGGCTGCTGTCGCTGTGTCCCGCCGTTCTGGAGCTGGTCGAGCAGGGGCGGCTTTCCGCCGGACACGCGCGGGCGCTGCTCGCCATCAAGTCCGCGCCGGAGCAGTATGCCGTCGCGATGAAGGTCATCAATTTGCAGCTTTCCGTCCGTCAGACGGAGAATATGTGTAAAAATCTCACCAAAAAGCCGAAGCAGGAGCAGCCGAAGCCCATTGCCGTCGATTACATTGCCGAGTGCGAAAAAACGCTCTCCAAGCGGCTCAGCCGCGGCGTGCGCATCGTAAACGGCAAGCGCAAGGGCCGCGTGGAGCTGGAATATTACGGCGAGGAAGATTTGCAGCAGCTCTATGAGCTGCTTGAGCGTCTCGGTGAAAGGAGGTCCGGCCGCTATGAGTGAAGAAAAAAAGCCCGCGGAGCAGCTTGATGCCGCGCAGACCGAGCAGGAGCTGGCGAAAAAGCGCAATGCGTTCCTGCGATATATGACGATCGTGTTCGCGGTCGCGTTTTTGCTGGTGCTCGTCTCACTGGTGCTGCAAATGCACACGGCGAAGGCCGCCATGTCCGATCTCAAGGAGAGCAATTCCAGCGCCTTGACGAATGCCGCCGCAAACGCGGAGCTTTTGCAGGACGACAACCGAAAGCTGCAGGAGCAGGTCGATGCGCTGACGGCGGAGCTTGCCGAGGCCGACGAAGCGCGCAGCGCGCAGGCCGAGCGCATCGCGGCGCTGGAGAAGGAGCTTGCCGAGGCAAGAGACTCCGGCAGCGAGCTTTCTGAGGAAAAGCTGGCGCGCGCCGAAACGATACAGGCCTATGACGCGCTTTTGACCGCGCTGCGCTGCACCACGCGCGAGGGGAACGTCACGTTCTCCAAGGCCATCGGCACGGTGGAGAGCTACAAAGATCGTCTGTCCGAGGCGGCGCTTGCCGTCTACGAAGGACTGCTTGAAGAATAAGGAGAAATGACCCATGCTTGATATTCGTTTTATCCGTGAAAACCCGGATGTTGTCAAGGAAAACATCCGCAAGAAGTTCCAGGAGGCGAAGCTGCCGCTGGTGGACGAGGTCGTGGCGCTCGACGCTGACCGCCGCGCCGCCATCGCCGAGGTCGAAAGCCTCAAGGCCGCGCGCAACAAACTCTCCAAGGCCAACGGCCCGCTGTACGGCCAGCTCAAAAAGTGCGCCGACGAGGCCAAAAAGGCCGAGCTGCAAGCGCAGATCGACCAGAACAACGCCGCCGTCAAGGCCGACGACGAGCGCCGCGCGGCGCTCGATCAGAAGGTCGCGGACATGGACGCGCGCATCCGCGAGATCCTCTATGTGATCCCGAACATCATCGACCCCTCCGTGCCCATCGGCCCGGACGACAGCTGCAACGTCGAGGCGCAGCGCTTCGGCGAGCCGACCGTCCCCGATTTCGAGGTGCCGCACCATGTGGACATCATGGCGCGCTTCGACGGCATCGACAAGGACGCCGCCGGCCGCGTGGCGGGCATGGGCTTTTACTACCTGCTGGGCGACATCGCGCGCCTGCATGAGGCGGTGCTCGCCTACGCGCGCGATTTCATGATCGACGAAAAAAACTTCACCTATGTCATCCCGCCGTTCATGATGCACGGCGACGTGGTCAAGGGCGTCATGTCCTTCCCCGAGATGGAGGCGATGATGTACAAGATCGAGGGTGAGGATCTCTATCTGATCGGCACCTCGGAGCACACGATGATCGGCCGCTTCATCGACCAGATCCTCCCCGAGTGCCAGCTTCCGCTGACGCTCACGTCCTACTCGCCCTGCTTCCGCAAGGAGGTCGGCAGCCACGGTCTGGAGGAGCGCGGCGTGTACCGCATCCACCAGTTTGAAAAGCAGGAGATGATCGTCGTCTGCAAGCCCGAGGAATCGAACGACTGGTATGAAAAGCTGTGGCAGTACTCTGTCGAGCTGTTCCGCAACCTCGAGATCCCCGTCCGTCAGCTCATCTGCTGCTCCGGCGACCTCGCCGACCTCAAGGTCAAGTCCTGCGACATCGAGGCGTGGAGCCCGCGTCAGCAGAAGTATTTCGAGGTCTGCTCCTGCTCGAACCTCGGCGATGCGCAGGCGCGCCGCCTGAACATCAAGGTGCGCGGCGAGGACGGCAAGCTGTATCTGGCGCACACGCTGAACAACACCTGCATTGCGCCGCCGCGTATGCTCATCGCGTTCCTCGAAAACCATTTGCAGGCCGACGGCTCGGTCACCATCCCGAAGTGCCTCCAGCCGTACATGGGCGGCAAGGCCGTCCTCGTCCCGAAGCACTGAGCGGCGCGACCGGCACTGCTTTTATAGTTATGTAAACCGCAAACCTCCGCAGAAACAGAGAAAGGAGCCACTGCATGAAAAAATTCATCGCTGAATTCAAGGAATTCATCTCCCGCGGCAACGTCATGGACATGGCCATCGGCGTCATCATCGCGACGGCCTTCGGCAAGATCACGACCAGTCTGGTCGGAGACGTGTTCATGCCGCTCATCGGCTGGCTGATCGGCGACATCGACCTGACGCAGCTCAACATCACGCTCTCCCCTGCCGTTCTGAACGAGGCGGGCGAGGTCGCGAAGGAAGCCGTCGTCATCGGCATCGGCACGTTCCTGACGACCGTGATCGACTTCCTGCTGGTGGCGCTGATCGTGTTCTGCATCGTCAAGGCGTTCAACAGCGCGAAAAAGAAGCTGGAAAAGCCCGCCGAGCCCGCCCCCGAAAAGGCGCCCGAGCCGACGAAGGAGGAAGTCCTGCTCACCGAGATCCGCGACCTGCTCAAGAACAAGTAAAAAACACGCGCCGCCCGTCCGGGCGGCGCATATTTTGTCTGCACCGGCGGCCATTGTCTCGTCTGTCGTACCCATTTGTAGGCGCGAAACGGAAAACGCGGCGATTTTTCGACCCACACACGATTTTCCAATACCGGTTGTAGGGGCGGACGCCCCTACGATGCAAAATCGAAACCCAATGCAATAACGTCCGACCGCCCCCGCTCGGGGCATTCCCGTTTGGGCGGTGGGATGGGTCGATGCGACGCCCGCAGGCTAGCTTCGAGGCGCAACCGCGCAGCGCGCGGCTCTTAGCGCCGAGATAGGCATCGACCCCTACGGCGCGAAACGGAAAGCGCGGCGGTTTTTCGCGGGTCGATGTGGGCATCGACCCCTACGACGCGGAATCACAATTTGTAACGGTCATTTGTAGGGGCCGATGCCCACATCGGCCCGGCAGGATGCACGATTTTCACGGAAAACGCGGCGATTCGATTTGACAAACGGCGTAAAAACGGGTATTCTAAAAAATAATGCTGCGCCGCGCTTTCATTCGGCGGCGGCGGGAAATGAGGAAACAACATGTGTGAACAATGCAAGAAAACGTTTTATATCACGACGCCGATCTACTACCCCTCGGCGAAGCTGCACATCGGCCACAGCTACTGCACCGTGGCGACCGACGCGATGGCGCGCTATAAGCGCCTTCAGGGCTGCGATGTGATGTTCCTGACCGGCACGGACGAGCACGGCCAGAAGATCGAGGAAAAGGCGAAGGCCGCCGGCGTCACGCCGCAGCAATTCGTCGATAACATCGTCACCGGCCCCAAGGGCGTGCTCGACCTGTGGAAGCTGATGAACATCTCGAACGACCGCTTCATCCGCACGACCGACGATTACCACGTCGCCGCCGTTCAGAAGATCTTCAAGAAGATGTATGAAAACGGCGACATCTATAAGGGCGCCTACAAGGGCAAATACTGCACCCCCTGCGAGAGCTTCTGGACCGAGAGCCAGCTCAAGGACGGCAAATGCCCCGACTGCGGCGGCGAGGTGCACGACGCGCAGGAGGAGGCGTATTTCTTCCGCCTCTCCAAGTACGCAGACCGCGTGCGCAAGCTCCTGACCGAGACGGATTTCCTCGAGCCGAAGTCCCGCGTCAACGAAATGGTCAACAACTTCATCGACCCCGGTCTGGAGGATCTCTGCGTCTCCCGTACCAGCTTCACGTGGGGCGTGCCGGTCGATTTTGACCCCGGCCACGTTGTCTATGTCTGGATCGACGCGCTGTTCAACTACATGACCGCGCTCGGCTTCGAGAACGACAGATACCACGATCTCGACAAATACTGGCCCGCCGATGTGCACTTTGTCGGCAAGGAGATCGTCCGCTTCCACTCGATCATCTGGCCCGCGATGCTCATGAGTCTCGATCTGCCGCTGCCGAAGAAGGTCTACGGCCACGGCTGGCTCGTCATGGACGGCGGCAAGATGTCGAAGTCCAAGGGCAACGTCGTCGATCCCTATGTGCTCGCCGAGATGTTCGGCGTGGACGCGCTGCGCTTCTTCCTGCTGCGCACGTTCCCGTTCGGCGCCGACGGCAACTTCTCAAACGAGCTGCTGATCAACACCATCAACATTGACCTTGCAAACGACCTTGGAAACCTCGTCTCCCGCACGACGGCGATGGTCGAAAAATATTTCGGCGGCACGCTGCCCGCCGACCGCTGCTCCGGCGAGCCGGACGATCAGCTCCTTGCGATGCTCAGCGGCCTGCGCGCGCGCTATGAGGCGCAGATGGAGAAGTTCCAGTTCCAGAACGCCCTGGAGGAGATCTTCAAGTGCGTCCAGCGCGCCAACAAGTATATCGACGAGACGATGCCGTGGGCGCTTGCCAAGGACGAGGGCAAGGGGCCGCGTCTGGCGTCGGTCATGTATAACCTCCTTGAGTCCATCCGCATCTGCACCACACTCCTGCTGCCGTTCATCCCGGCCTCCTGCGAGAAGATCTTCGCGCAGATCGGCGCGGACAAGGACGTGACCACATGGCAGGCCGCGGCGGTCTGGGCCGCGCTCCCCGCGGACGTCACCGTTCACAAGGGCGAGGCCGTGTTCCCGCGCGTGGACGCGGAAAAGGCGCTTGAGGCGCTGGAAAAGCTGCATCAGGAGCAGCTCCGCGCGCTCCAGCCCGCGCTGGAGGTCGAGCCGCTGGAGGAGCAGCAGGTCGATTTCGACACGTTCTGCAAGTCCGACCTCCGCGCCGTCAAGGTCAAGGCCTGCGAGCCGGTCAAAAAGTCGGATAAGCTCCTGCGCTTCACGCTCGACGACGGCTCCGGCACCGACCGCCAGATCCTTTCGGGCATCGCGAAGTTCTACAAGCCCGAGGAGCTGCTCGGCAAGACGCTGGTCGCCATCGTCAACCTGCCGCCCAGAAAGATGATGGGCAAGGAGTCGTGCGGTATGCTGCTCTCCGCCGTTCACAAGGAACAGGGCGAGGAAAAGCTGAATCTTGTCATGCTCAATGACGCCATCCCCGCCGGCGCAAAGCTCTGCTGATACGAAACAGACACAAAACGGGTGGATGCCAAATGGCATCCACCCGCTTCAGACTGTCAAAAAACCTCGTAGAGTTCGCGCCCGCAGGCGCGAATAAAGTGTAAATTGGTTTTGTCCGGTGGCGTGTACATCGGATAAAACACACTACGCCCGGCAAGTGTGGAATTTGTGTGCAAACTGCGCACAAATTATGCGCGCAGCCGGGTGCAGCCTTTTCAAACGCGAACCCAGCCCCATGGTTCGCGTTTGAGAGCTTGTCAAAAAGTATTTTTTGACAAGCTCAAAACGGGTGGATGCCAAATGGCATCCACCCGCTTGATTTTTATGGGCTTGTCGATCAAAGATCATTGATGATGCTGCCGAACGCCGCAACGCCGGCGATGGCGAGGATCAGGTACAGGGCAAAGATGCCGAGCGTGATGAAGAAGGTGATCTTGCCCGCGCGGTCCCAGCTGCCCATGGCGGCGTTGAATTCCTCGACCGTGGAATACAGGCCGGAGTTCTGCGCCCATTCGTGTCCCTTCGCGCCGCAGATAAAGACCCAGACAACGTTCAGAAGCGGAACGAGCGTCAGAAGCGTCAGATAGGCCTTGTTGCCGAAGCCGAACGGAATGTTGAACATAAAGGCGCCCCACGACCAGCCGCGAACGGGCTGCGGGCGATTTGCGCTGTACGGCTGACCGTACTGCTGATTTCCGTACTGCTGACCGTACTGCTGACCGCCCCACTGCTGGTCATTCATGTTGTTTTCCATAGCTTTTCTCCCTTTTCTCTTGATTTACAGCGTTGCTGTATTCGCATTATATCAGTCCGGTGAAGTCTTGTAAATACAAAACGCTCAGGATTTCCAAATTATCAGGAATTTTCCGCAGCTGTGCGCGGCGGCTTTCAGAGATTCCAGTTGATGGGCGCCTCGCCATGGGCGGCGAGAAAGGCGTTGATCTGCGAGAAGGGACGGCTGCCGAAAAAGCCGCGGTAGGCGCTGAGGGGGCTGGGGTGCGGCGCTTCGAGCACGAGACGCGGATGGGGCGAGGCCTTGCACGCGGCGGCTTTTTTCTGCGCCTGTGCGCCCCAGAGCACGAACGCCACCGGCTGCGGAAGCTGCGCCAGCGCGGCGACCGCCGCGTCGGTGAAGCGCTGCCAGCCGAAGCCGCTGTGGCTGTTGGCCCTGCCCTGCTCCACGGTCAGGACGGTGTTCAGAAGAAACACGCCCTGCTCCGCCCAGCCGGTCAGGCAGCCCGTGGAGAGCGTCGCGTCCACGTCCGAGGCAAGCTCCTTTCCGATGTTCACGAGCGACGGCGGCATCCTCACGCCGTCGCGCACCGAAAACGCAAGCCCGTGCGCCTGCCCCGGCTCGTGATACGGGTCCTGCCCCAGAATGACGGCGCGCACGCGCTCCGGCGGCGTCAGCCGGAAGGCGGCAAAGACGTCCTCCTGCGGCGGAAAGACCGCTCCGGCGGCATACGCCGCGGCGACCTTCTGCATGAGCCCGGCAAAATACGGCGCGGAAAGCTCGGCGCGCAAAAGCGCCGCCCAGCCCGCGGGAAGCTGCATGTTTTCCATGGTTTCTCCTCCGAAATGCTGTCTGTATATTATATATGTATATATCATGTATATATATAGTATACCTGCCTGCGGGCGGGATATCAAGCGCCGCGCGCGCATAGGCTGACGGGAGGTGATGTTTTTGAAGATCCATGTGGTAAACTCCGGCGAGACGCTCCACGCGATCGGGCGGCTTTACGGCATCGCGCCTGGGCTGATCGCGCGTTACAACGGCCTGCGCGAGCCGTACCGGCTGGCGGTCGGGCAGAGCCTGCTCATTTTGCGGCCGCTTCTGACCTACACCGTCCGGCACGGCGACAGCCTGTACGCCATCGGGCAGCGCTTCGGCGTGTCCGTGCGCGAGCTCTGGCAGAACAACCCGAATCTGAGCGGCGGCACGCGCATCTACCCCGGTCAGGTGCTCGTCATCCGGCTGGAGGCAGCGCGCACGCGCCCGCTTGCCGTGAGCGGCTACGCCTACCCCTTCGTGCGCGTGCCGACGCTGCGCGGCATTTTGCCCGACGCCTCGTATCTCGCGCCGTTTACATACGGCATCACGGCGGAGGGCGGCCTTGTGCCGCTCGACGACGGGGCGCTTCTGGCGCTGGCGCGGGAATACGGCGCCGAGCCGCTGCTGCACCTGTCCACGCTGACGGAGGACGGCGGCTTTTCTGCCCAGCGCGCCGCGCAGGTGCTCCTCGATCCGGAGAAGGCGGAGGCGCTGATCGAGCAGACGGCGGCGGTGATGACAGAAAAGGGCTATCGCGGTGTGGATGTCGATTTTGAGTATCTCGGCGCGGAGCTCTCCGAGGCGTATGCCGACTTTGTCGGCGCGCTGCGTCAGGCGGTCCGCCGCCGCGGCGGGGTCGTGATCGCGGCGCTCGCGCCAAAGACCTCCGCGGAGCAGCGCGGCGCGCTCTATGAGGGGCACGACTACCGAACGCTCGCGGCCGCCGCCGATTTTGTGCTTGTGATGGCATACGAATGGGGCTACACCTACGGGCCGCCGATGGCGGTCGCGCCGCTCGACGCGGTGCGCCGCGTGATCGGGTATGCGGTGCGCGAAATGCCGCCGGAAAAGATCTTCATGGGCTTTCCGAACTACGCCTACGACTGGACGCTGCCGTACCGCGCCGGCGCGTCACGCGCAGAGCTGCTCGGAAACGAGGCGGCGGCAGAGCTTGCGGTGCGCGTGGGCGCGGAGATCGCCTATGACGAGACGGCGCAGACGCCCCATTTCCGCTACACCGGCGCGGACGGCGCAGAGCACGAGGTCTGGTTCGAGGACGCGCGGAGCTGCGCGGCAAAATGCGAGCTTCTCGAGCAGTACGGCCTGCGCGGTCTCGGGGTGTGGAACTTTATGCGCCCGTTTACGGCGGCATTCAGTCTGCTCCACGCGCGGTTCGAGCTGTGCACATCTGTGGACAAAGCTGTTGGCAAAGTGTAAAACTCGACTATTTTCAACAAAAACCGCGCGGTTTTCCACAGGAGGCACAGCGGCCTTTACAATTATGTTACAAAGCCCCGCCGACCCTTGCGCTTTTCTCCGCATCCGCTTATACTGGATGCAGACTGAAAAAACATGCTGCGGAAGGAGGCGGGCACATGAAAAAAACGGCCTGCTGGTTACTGATCTTATCCATGCTGCTGCTCTTGGCGCTGCCCGCCGGAGCGGCTGAGAAAACGCCTGCGTTTGCCGATGCGGGCGACATCCGAAACGGCTACGCCGTGCGGATGCTGGTCGATCTCGGGCTGATCGTGGGCGACAACGACGGCAATTTCCGTCCGTCCGCGCCGATCACACGCGCCGAGACCGCAAAGCTCATCGCGTGCCTGTGCACCGACACGTTCGCCCATGCGGGCGGCGCGCCGTTTGCCGACACCGCCGAGAGCTGGGCAAGGGATTACATCGCCTACTGCGCGTCGCGCGGCATTGTCGGCGGTTCGGGCGGCTATTTCCGGCCGCAGGACGACGTGACGGCGCAGGAGCTTGCGAAAATGCTGCTGGTCGTGACCGGGAGCGACGGCGCGCGCTATACCGGCGCGGGCTGGTCGGAGCGGGTGAACGCCGATGCGGAAAAATACGGGCTCTACCATGCGTTTTCCGGCCGGTATGACCTGCCGGTCACGCGCGACGATGCGTGCCTGCTGATCTACAACGCGATGCAGCGCCCCGCGGTCGATGGCGAGAACGCCGACGGCACGCCGCGCTATGTCCTCGATGCGCTGATGAACAAGCGGACGTATCTTGAGGTGCGCTTTGACGCCGTGCGCTACACCGCCGTCCTGACCGGCAACGAATACGCCGATCTGACGCAGGCGGGCGGAAAACTTGCCGCCGGAACGACAAAGCTGGAGGGACACAAGGAATTTTCCGTCTCGTCCGGGCTGTGGCTCGTCGGGCACAGCGTCGATCTGTATCTGCGCGATGGCGAGGTCATCGGCGCGCCCGCGCCGTCCGTGCAGGAGCGCGTGCTCACCGTCTTTGACCATGAGAAGCTCGAGCGCATCTGCGCCGGAAACGGCGTGACCCTCACGCCCGAGACGCGCTATTACCGCAATTACAGCGAGACGGACGCCTCCGTGCTCGATTCTCTGGATGCCGAGGATGTTGTGATCGTCCTTGACCGCAACGGCAACGGCTGGGCGGACGCGGTGCTGGTGCTCGACTGCTACGCAGACGTTGCAGAGCACGCTTCGCCGCTGACGCTGGCGGGCGGCGGCAGCGCCGCAGCCTTTTCTCAGGCAGACATGCCGAAGGCGGGCGAGCGCGTGCGCTGCTTCGACCTTGGCGGCACGACCTTCGTCCTGCCGGGATAAGGGCAGCACCGCACAATTGCGTCTTCGCGCTTCGGCGGATCTTTTCCGCCAATTCTGCGGTTTGAAAGGCTTGAAAGATTGCGCAGCCGTTGGCGTCGAAGACGCCTTACGGATGCGGCATGCCCCTTGCGGGTACATACAGTATTCCTGCGCCTTTCAAACCTTGCCTTGACGAAAAATCTCTCGCCGAAGCTGTTTGCCGAATTGTGTGGTGTTGCCTACCATTTGTTTTCATCGCCGCCGTGGGAGAAAGCGCCCGCGGCGGCGCATTCGTATTGTTTTCGTGTTTCCGCAAACGCCGGGCGCATTCGCATCATTTCCATGTTTCCCACTGTAGGGGTCGATGCCCACATCGACCTGCCGGAAACGCCCGTTTTATGGCGGTTTTCCGGCGAATCCGTGGAATTGTGATTTCGCGTCGTAGGGGCGGACGACCCTGTCCGCCCGCCGGAATTGTCCGTTTTTACGGAGATCCGATGCGAAATCGAAACAATTCAAGGGGCGGACAGAGTCGTCCGCCCCTACAGATGGTATTGGAAAAACCACGCGGGTCATGCGAAAAAACGCCGTGTTTTCCGTTAGAATCGTGCGTCCTGCCGGGCCGATGTGGGCATCGGCCCCTACATGAGGTAGTATTTCCGATTCCATACCGTAGGGGTCGATGCCTATCTCGGCGCTAAGAGCCGCGCGCTGCGCGGTTGCGCCTCGAAACTAGCCTGCGGGCGTCGCATCGACCCATCCCCAAAACGGAAACACGCCTACAGGCGGTGCTGAAAACCGGGCGGCGCGTTTGTAACACAAGAGCCCCTTTTGTTACAATCACATTACAAACCCCCGCGGGCGCTTGACCTTTTGGGGCTGTTGCATTATGATACCGACAGATAGTGGTTGAGCCTCCGGCTGCGGAGGGGAAACAACTAAATTTTACAAGGAGGAAAACTCAATGAAGAACTTCAAAAAGGTTCTCGCTCTCGTTCTGGCAGTTGCTACTCTTCTGAGCTTCGCTACCATTGCGAGCGCATCCGTCGCGGACTTCAACGACAGCAAAGATGTTAAGCACACCGAAGCTGTTGACATCCTGTCCACGATCGGCGTTCTGAACGGCTACAAGGACGGCTCCTATAAGCCCGGCCGCGTGATCACCCGTGCAGAAGCTGCCAAGATCATCGCTATGTTTGACAATGGCGATACCAACATCAAGGAACTGTATGCTCCGGTGGACTTCACCGACGTTGCGTCCAACCATTGGGCACAGAGCTACATCTCCTACTGCTACCACACCGGCATCATCGCTGGCGTTGGCAACAAGAAGTACGCTCCCGAAGCGGAAGTCACCGGCGTTCAGTTCCTGAAGATGGTCCTGGTCGTCCTCGGCTTCGACGCTAAGGAAGAGGGCCTTGTCGGCACCGGCTACTCCGTCCGTGCCCGCAACCTCGCTCGTGAAGTCGGCCTGCTGGAAGGCATCGGCAATGACTTCGACTACACCAAGGGCCTGTCCCGTGACAACGCTGCTCAGATCATGCTGAATGCTCTGCGCACCTCCACTGTCAAGTACGGCAAGGTCGTCGACCTCAACAAGAACAACATCGTTATCAACGACTCCAAGGCTTACTACACCGGCGAGGCTCTGGCAAAGGAATGGAACCTCTTCTGTGTCTATGGTCAGGATGCGTTCGGCCGTCCGGGCCATGTCTGGTACTGGTTCCACACCGATCATGCTCCCGCTGTCATGCCCGACTATGATCATGCGAAGGACTACAAGTACACCGTTGGTGTCTATCCCGACGCGGCTCTCGCTACCTACAACACCGCTGTTGCTGGCTGCGACATCTATGATGACACCGGCCTGAAGGGCGAGTTCATCACCTACACCGATGGCGTTTCCAAAACCTACTACGACGAGACTGCCAAGGTGTGGAAGAACACCGAGGTCGTTGTCGACAAGGCGAACGACTGGCACGGTGCACAGGGCCAGCTGACCGAGGTCTACGCTGTTCGCGGCGAGTTCGGCAAGGTCAATGCACAGATCATTGTCCACATCAACACCTACCTCGGCCAGGTCACCAAGGTCAACGCTGAGAAGAAGGACGCCAGGGGCCACGTCACCGAGCCGCGCTCCGTCAACATGACTGTCTGGTTCCGCTCCAGCAACAACGACTACAACATGGGCACGGCTCCTGTTGCTGTCAACTTCACCAAGGTTTACACCGAGAGCTTCGAGGCTGGCGAATACGTCCGCGTGAACGGCATCTTCGACGGCAAGACCGAGAATGCGCAGGGCATCCCGACCTTCACTCCGGTCATCCTCGACACTGCAAAGACTGAGGTTGCTCAGCTGACCTCCGTTGACAACATCTCCAATGTTGCCAAGCTCGGCGTTGCCAAGACCGAGACTCCTGTCGCTGTCAAGTACGCTTACGCTGCTGACCGCAAGGTTGCTGACGTCGGTGCCCGCTTCACCTTCATCTACGACGCTTACGGCAATGTCCTCGGCACTGTTCCCTACTCCGATCCTCTGAACTACGCTGTCCTCGACAAGCTGTACATCGACTACGAGAAGGGCATTGCCACTGTCTACGCCACCATCGTGATGCCCGACGGCTCCAAGGCTGAAGACGTTGTTGTCAACAAGGTCGCCCTCGACGGCAACAAGCCCGTCACCGCTTGGGAGTGGATCGCTGAGAAGGACGATAACTTCCTGTTGGGCTACGGCCAGCAGTTCCAGTGGGCCGGCTCCATGTTCTACACCCGCTACTTCTACGGCCGCATGGTCAACTACGTCAAGAACGAGAATGGTTCCTACAACCTGACCGTTCCGGCGGAGGGCTTCACGACTGTTGCTAACGCTGTTATCAGAAACGGCCTCAAGTACATCCTGACCTACAATGTTACCACGGGCAACCTGACTGACGTTGTTGTCAAGGTCGGCGACGAGACCAAGTTCCTGTTCCAGGAAGGCACCACTCCGAAGAGCACCTACACGACCTACACCGGCGTTGACAAGCTCCCGAACCTGACCTACTCCACGATCCAGTTCGTTGATCAGGACGGCGACGGCGTTGCGGACTTCGTGTTCGTCTTCAACCCCGAATTCGCGAACACCTTCAACACCGTTGTTTACACCGGTGCGGAAGCCAAGTACGAGCTCGGCGTTGGCTACACCTACAACGTGAAGGTTGTCGGCGAGGATGGCAAGATGACTGACGCTGCTCTGGTTTGCAAGACGGCTCTGTTCGACACCAACAAGCCCGGCCTGTACAAGGTCACCGTTGATGCTTCCGGCGTTGCAATCGCTGCTGACCAGATCACTGCGGGCAAGAAGCTGACCAAGACTTCTGTTGCTGGCGTCTACACCTATGATGCTGGTGCAGAGTTCATCAACATGGCTGATGTCACCTTCTACAACTTCCGCGACGACACCACCACCATCTACGATCTGGATGGCGAGACCGTTGTCTTCCTGACGAAGAGCGGCAAGATCTTCGCTGCGGTCCTGTTCTAATTCTTCGTTGAGAATTTCTCAAACCCAGCATAAAAGAGGGGCCTCCCGCAAGGGAGGCTCCTTTTTTGCGCGCCGCCGACCACGCGGCGCGGCCCGACATCGCTATTGCAAAACCGGCCTTTCTTCGCTAAAATGGAAGCAGAAATGAAATATGAATTTTTCCTTCATGGGCGCGAAGGGCTTGCTTTTTGTCGCAAAAGAGGGTATCATTTAAATACATATATTTCCACAAGCATACAACGGGCCGCCGCGCTCTGCCGGCAGAAGGAGCCATGCTATGAATACAGAACAAACCGAACTGGAACGGCTGACCGGCAACCTTGGCCAGCCCGCATTTTACGAGGAAGACGGAAAGGTGCTCTTCTGCAACCGCCTTGCCGAGGAAGCGCGCGTGCGCGTCGGACGCGACGTGGCGGAGATGCTCCCTGCGGGCACGGCGCTCCCGGAGGGCGGCGCCGCGGCGCACGCCACGCTCAATCTCCCGGCTGCGCAGACCGCCGTGACCATCGTGCCGTGGAGCAAGGGGCGGCTGTACCTGCTTTCCCCGTCCGACCACGCACAGCTTCAGCCGCAGGCGCTCGTCGCCATCGCGCAGAGCATCCGCACGCCGCTGTCGAATCTGTTCGGCGTGGCAGCGTCGCTGTTCCCGCGCCTTGAGGCGATGGAGGACGAGGAGATCCAGCAGCAGACCGCCTCGATGAACCGCGCCTTTTATCAGCTGCTGCGCCTGACCTGCAACCTGACCGACATGCGCGGCGTCATGCTCGAGGAAATGCGCCTGCTGCGCGAAAAAGAGGAGCTGACGGGCTATTTCCGCAGGCTCTTTGACCGCGCCGCGCCGCTGCTGAAGGCATCGGGCCGCCGCCTTGTCTACACCTGCGGCGCACGGCCCTTCTGCGGCTGGATCGACCGCCAGCGGCTGGAGCGCGCCGTCTGGGACATTCTCTCGAACGCCGCGAAGTTCACGCCGAAGGACGGCGTCATCACCGCGGAGCTTGAGTACACGCACTCTGCCGCCATCCTGCGCGTGCATGACAACGGCGAGGGGCTTACCCCGGAGCAGCTTGCCCACGCATTTTCCGCCCATGACCGCGAATTTGCGCCCGGCGACCCGCGCTGGGGCGCGGGCTTCGGCCTGCCGCTGGCGGAGCACATCGCCCGGCTGCACGGCGGCGCGCTGCTGCTCGAATCCGGGACCGGCGGCACGACCGTCACGCTCTCGATCTCGCTGCACGTCCCCGCCACGAAGGAGCTGCAATTCCGCAGCCCCACGGCGTCTATCGATTACAGCGGCGGCTACCCGCATGAGCTGGTCGAGCTGTCAAATGTCCTGCCGGTGGCGGAATTTGACTCCTCGCGCATCAACTGACCCGCGCCCACGGCGCAGGAACACACAAATAACACACAGAAAGAGGTGGGCAGTATGCTTTGTCCCAAATGCGGACGGGAAGTCCCGAATACCGCACGATACTGCCGCTTTTGCGGCCAGCGGCTTGATGATGAGGTGACGCTCGGCATGATGAATGCTCCGGCCTCGGGCGGCTCGTCAGGCCCGTGGCCGCCACCGGCGCCAAAACGGCGCAAAAAATCGCAGTTCTGGATGAATTTCCTGATTGCTGCGTCGTCGATCGCGATGCTGTTTTCGATCGTGGTTGCCGCGCTGTACGTCACCGGTCATCTCGAGGACGTTGTCCGCGCCATCACCGGAACGAGCCGCGCCCAGACGGTCCAGCTCGACCGCGACTGGGACGGCGGGAAGCCCGCACAGAAGCAGCCGCCGGAAAATGAGCCGCTGCTCCGGCAGCCGGAGGAAGCTCCGGAGGAAGCGCCCGCAGAGGCCCCGGAGGAAACACCCGCTGAAGCGACCGCAGAGGCCGCCGACAGCGCGGCAGGCGCAGCCTCGCCCATCCCGGCTCCTGCCGATGACCCCGGCCCGCTTCCGGATGCGGCGGAGCCGCTCACGAGCGAGGAGATCGAGGCGGCGGTGCTGGACATCCGCGAGCGCTACAACGCCATCTGCGAGGGCATCGCCATGGGCGCGTACCGGCTCGTCTCGCCGTCCGCCGGAACGACGTATTATTTCTCCGGCAATGAGCTTGTCGCCGTCATCCTGCTCAGGAGCGTGGACGGCAGCGACTACGCCCGTTCGTATTACTACACGGGCGGAAACGTCTTTTTCTGCTACTATGAGGGCGCGGACGCGTTCCGCCTCTATTTTGACGGCGGGCGGCTCATCCGCCTGCGCTACACGCCGTCGGCCAGCCAGAACGACAGCGCCGTCAACTACGATCAGGACGCCAGCGAGGAGTATCGCCAGTGGGAGCAGCTCGTGCTGAGCGAGGCGCGCAGCCTCTACCTCAGCTCGCTCTCGGCGGCAAACTGCGAGTACATCCTGCCCGACAGCGACTCGCGCTATCTGACCGAGGACGATCTGACCGGCCTCAACGCCGAGCAGTGCCGCCTGGCCCGCAACGAGATCTACGCCCGCCACGGGCGGCGCTTCGTAGACGCGGGGCTTCAGCGCTATTTTGATTCGTGCAGCTGGTATTCCGGCACGATCGATCCCGCGGATTTCAGCGACAGCGTTTTTAACGAGTATGAGCGCGCCAATTCCCGGCTGATCGTCGAATACGAGCGCGCGCATGGGTACGCAAAATGAGAGGAAAACGCATTTGGACAGCGCTTCTGACGCTGCTGCTGCTTTGCGGCTGCGCCGCAAAGCAGGCGCAGGCGCCGCCTGACCCGCCCGGGACGCCGCAGACACAGCTCTCCGCACCGCAGGAGCCGCAGGAAACACCTGAGACACCGCAGCCGACGCGCAGGCTGGAAGTGGACTACAACGCGCGTGCGCACGCGGACGAGGAGGCAGAGACGCCGGAGGCTGCGCCCGCAGAGGAAACTGACGCTGCGGAGGAGCCCGCAGAGAAAAGCGACGCGCCCGCAGCCGGGCGCGTGATCGTGATCGACCCCGGCCATCAGGCCAAGGGGAATTTTGAAACGGAGGCGCTCGGCCCTGGCTCGACCGAGACGAAGATCAAGGTCTCGAGCGGCACGGCCAGCTGCAACACCGGCGAGCCGGAAAGCAAGCTCGTCCTCGCCATCTCGCTCAAGCTCCGCACGGAGCTGGAGGCGCGCGGCTACACCGTGCTCATGACGCGCACGACCGAGGACGTGGATCTGTCGAACATCGACCGCGCAGCCATCGCGAACGACGCAAACGCCGACGCGCTGCTCCGCATCCACGCCAACGGCTCGGAAAGCGCCGCCGCCGAGGGCGCGCTGACGATCTGCCAGACGGCTGCCAGCCCGTACAACGCCGATCTCTACGCGCAGAGCTACGCCCTGTCGAGCGCCGTGCTCGACGAGCTGTGCGCGGCGGCAGGCTGCCGCAAGCTCTACGTCTGGGAGACGGACACCATGTCCGGCATCAACTGGAGCCGCGTTCCGGTCACCATCGTGGAGGTCGGCTTCATGACGAACCCCGCCGAGGACGCGCTGCTGGCGACGGAGGCGTATCAGGACAAGCTCGCCGCCGGTATCGCCAACGGTGTTGACCGCTATTTCCGCGAACAGGCCGCGCAGTGAGCGCAAAAAACGATTTGACAGGCAAAACCGCCCGCGAAAGCTTGCTGAACCGCACCCCATCAAGAGGACAGAGAAAAAATATAAAATTTCCCCGGTCAGCAGCCGAGCGCTGCTGGCCGTTTTTTATGCGGCGAGGCAAAGCGCATGCTTTTCCATCGGCGTCAGCACGCCCAGATTACGCTGG
>URLO01000039.1 GCA_900548625.1 uncultured Eubacteriales bacterium
GCTTCGGTGACAATCGGCTTTCCACTCATGCCTTTGGTCTTAATGCCCGTTTTCACTTTCTTGCTGATGTCCTTTGCATACCACTCCGACATGATATTGATAAAGGGCGCAAACTCCAATGTATCGGGCTTCTCGCTGTCAATGCCGTTGTTGACCGCGATAAAGCGCACATTGTTCCGTCTGAATATCTCCATCGCGTTGCCGACTTGGAGATAGTCGCGCCCCCAGCGGGTAAGGTCTTTCATAATGCAGACACCGATTTTCCCGTTTTCCACATCGTCCATCATGCGGGAGTAGGCGGAACGGTCAAAAAACCTGCCGCTTTCGTCATCGTCGATGTAGTGCCGGATATTGGTTAGGTGCTGCCCTCTGGCATAGTTCTCCAAAAATATTTTTTGGTTCTGTATGCTGTTGCTCTCGCCGCCGTCCCTGTCCTCGTCGCCCACGGAAAGGCGGGAGTAAAGGGCTGTAATTTTGCTATAATCAGTCATGTGCATAACCTCCTGTGCGTCCATGTATGTGTCATTTACACTTAAAATTATGCACTCCATCGGGCAGAGCCGTATTCTTCGCCCTGCCGGAACTTCTTGCGGTTTTTGCCCTTGATGTAGACTGCCAGCTTGAGCAACACGCCAGCCGACAGACCGATGAGCAGATCAACGGGATGAAAGCTGGGCAGCGGATTTGCGAAGGCAGTGCCGAACACGGCAAATCCGTTTGTCAACCTGTCGATGAACGCCGTGCCGGGTGCAAGTCGGAACACGGCGGCAATCTTATCCGCAAAGTAGAAGGCGAAGACATACGGAAGGTTCAGAAGAATGAGCTTTTTCACATCGGGTTTGTTCACAGCTCCACACCCCGATCCTTGGTCTTGACCTTGACTTTCTCCTTGTGCTGCGCCTTGCTCTGGGCTTTCTCCTGATCCAGCTTGTGCCGGATGGACGGCTGTTCCTTCTGCTTGACCGTCTTGGCGGAGAACTCCTTGAAGGCGGCGGTCATTACATCAACGTCCCGTCCCTTGAAGAAGACAAGATAGCTGGGCGGCTCAACAGAAACGTCCTTCTTGAGCGCAAAGTCCAGACCGTATTTGCTGGCAGTCCGCTCAAAGGACTTGATGTTGCCGTCCGTCACTTCGATGTTGGAGATGGCGGCGTTCTGACTCATCAGATGCTTGATGGACTGCTTGCCGCGATAGGTTTTGGGATGCTGCATCTGCTTCTGCGCCTTCTCGATCTCCTGCACGAACTTGTCCAGTGCCTTTTTCAGCACCTCGGCTGAGATCTTGCCGCCCTTGATCATGATTGCAACAACTTTGGTGTTGACTTCATCCTGCATTGCTGTGTTTACCTCCTTTCCTTGGAATGATTATGGGGACTGCTGCCGACGCTAAGGCGGCACAATCCGGCGATAGATGATTTTCATTTACACTGTCCTCCTTTCCGAGCATTGCTCAAATTGACGCCATTAAAGAGTGTCTTCACAAAGGCTATAATCGTAGGTCTTGGACTTCTTTGACCCTGCCAATCTGTCCTGCCCGTAGAAATCATGGTTGACGAGGGCGGAATAGTAATTGTCTATCGTCAGAGAGGCGTTATACAGAGCGGTCAACAGGTACGCCCGGATATTACGGATGTCTGACGGGTTCTTGTTCATTGCTTCCAGAACGTACTCAATGTGGCTGCTATTCAGCTTGAGAAAGCGGGATTTGACTACTTGCTGCGGCATATCCTCGCCATTGATGCGGATGGTCGGCGCAGTGGAACAGACGGCATCCAGCATGATGTCCATGATCTCCCGGAAGCGGTCTTTATCGAACTTCGGATCCTGACAGAGAATGTCGTAGTCAAGATTCTCTTTGATAATCTCTTCATACTCGCTTCGCTCATCCATCCTGTCCATCCCATCAAGATTGATGGATTGATAGTTCTTTGAGAGAGTATTTCTTTCTTGGGTAATTACTTGATCAGTATTTATTTGTGCGGACTTATCCCCGCGTGGATTATCCACATCTGGCTTCTCCACACATGGATTTTCCGTGTGTGGCATTTCCCGTTCTGGCGTGGACTCCTGCGGCTCTTCGTATATCTCAAAGATTGTGCTGCTCATCCTGCCTTTACCGTCTCTCTGCCGGTGCCGGACAAGGTAGCCGTGCTTTTCAAGCTCACGGAGCGCGGAGAGAATGGCATCCGGACCTTCCTTGCAGATTGCAGAAAGTCCCTTGGTTGAGAACTTCCAGCCATCATTAAACGAGAGCATCTTTGAGAGTAGCCCGACCGCCTTGAGTGACAGGCTCTTGTCTCGGAGGTGGAAGTTCGCCATGACGGTATAGCCACGATTCTTGTTTACGCGATAGACTGCCACGAAAATCACCTTGCTATCTTGGGAAGCAGCTCTTCGCCGCACTTTTTCTGGAACTTCATTCGGATGACCTCCTTGCCCTTCGGCGTGAAGTAGGTCTGAGAACCGGTGTAGCAGTACGTCACAAAATCGCGGACGATGAACAGTCCGGCATTGCTGTCCTTGTTGTAGGGAAGAAGCTGCCCGGAAGGAGATCGGAACAGGTACTTTTCTTTGAGAAGGAACTGGACGAACTTGCGCTCCGGGATTTTCAGTTCCTTCGCCGTCGTTCGGATATTGGTGCAGTCATCCGGATTGATGAAGGCGTCGTAGTAATCGGCTTTGGGCTTTGCCGTGTTCAGCTCACACTCAAGAGCCTTCACGCGATTCTTTTCCAGAATCAACGCCTGAGCAAACTCCACAATGACCGCCGGTTCCTTCTGAATACGTTCCAGAAGGGAGTCCGTCATGTAGCCGCCGGTCTTGCGGATCATGGGGATGACATCATGTGTGATCCAGCGTTTGAAGGCTTTGGCTTCGGGCTTACGGCTGCTCAGAATAAGCGTGTAAAGTCCAGGTTCGTTCACCACCGTCATGTTGGGATTGCCTCGTTTATTACCCTCATTTGAAATGAGGGTAATCATCTTCTCGTCCGCATCCAGCCGTGAAATGGCTTGTGACGAATTGCCGATCTCCAAAGCCCTGCACACGTCTACCGCCACAAACCACGGCTCGTTTTCGATCAGGGCTGTTCGGATTTCTCCAAACTGTTCATTCTTGAAGACTTCGATTTTGTTATCCATGATTGACTTCCTTTCCGGCAGCAGATGTGCCACTTTGATTTTTGAGTGTAGAAACGGGATTGCAGCAGTAGGGACACTCTGCAAACACGCAGGACTGATATTTCCAGTGAGGACGGTGAAATCGACAGGTGCGGCATTCCGGTGTAATGCCCTCGCAGCCACTATCGAAATGGGAATACGGCGTTTCCTGCATCAAGGCGTCAAATGCCTTGGCAAAATCGTTTGTGTTCATTGCTTTGACCTCCAATTTGACAAAAAAATAAGCCCCGTCATTGTTCTGCTATGCGCAGTGCAATAACGGGGCTTTGCTGTACGAATTATTCTGTTGTATCAAGTCTATCAAGAAATCCTTTGATGAGCAGTGTGTGCTTCCAAGTTTTCCGTGTAATGTCGAAGCTGTACTGAGAAACGAGGAAATCTACGAGGCTGATCTTTGGTATAAGGAACTTTCCGGAGATATTGAATGATTTGAGCTTCTTGGCGTTGCACCAGCGATAAAGCGAAGTATCGCAGTAGCCGATTGCCTCAGCCACTTCAACGATGGTCAGCAGATCACCATACTGACAAAACTCGTCTTCCATGTATTTTCGGAAGCTGGCTCGTTCCTCTTCGGACAGCCTCGTCAGTTCATTCCGATAGGTGACACGCGAATTGTAATGACCAGACCGTTCCTGATACCAGCGATCCGGTGCGCGATAGACTTCCGGGTGAAGCTCCCGGTCAATCAAATAGAAGATTATATCGTCGGTGCGGATTGTGTACCGGCGAGTTTTCTTGCCCGTATCTTTGCACGGGACTAAACCGTTTTGCAGAAGGTGCAGAGCCGTTGCTTTGCTGATATGGGCGATCTGGTAGAACTGATCCTTCGAGACCGCCTCAGGATATTTGCGACGTATGGATTCGTAATATTTCATGCTTTCAGTCATGCGGATAACCACCTTGATTTTGATGTTCGGTATCGGTAGGTATCATCTGCATTGGACTGTGATTTCTCCCCGAGTTCTCCCCATCTTCTCCCCAACGGGCTTTTTTCTCCCCAAAACCGGATTTCTTTCGAACTCCTTGCTCTGTCTGGGCTTTCGGGATTTTCAACCTTCAAGGGCGGAAAAATGCTGATTTTTCAAGGGTTTGCAAACTCTCGCATTGTCCGTGAGTTTCCGCCGTTTTCCTTCAAAGTCCGGATAGCGACTCTAACTCGAAATCAGGTGTACCGGCAACGGTACCGTGGGTTCGAATCCCACCCACTCCGCCAAGTTATTGTGAAAGTGCTCAATTTGCGTGATGCAAATTGAGCACTTTTCCTATTTTTCGCAGGAAACGCGAGCCGTTTGGCGAGCCGTCCTCTAAAACAGGATCAGCGAGAAATAGCGGGTCCTGCCGTCGTTTGCCCAGCACGTCATGTGGACGGCGTCCGCCATCTTCTGCGCGTCCACGCAGTAGGCCGACATGCACGAGGCGTTCTTCCACGGGCCCGCGCCCATCATCAGAAGCTCCGTCATGCCGTCCGCGCACATCGCGGCCATCAGCTGCTCCGTCAGAAGGTTCTGCCGCCGCTTTGCGGCCTTCTGCTCCGCTGTGTCCCCGAGGTCGGCGGGTGTCGTCTCGATCATCAAGATCAGCGCCGTGCCGAACCGCCGCATGTTTGCCGTCATTTCCTCGACGGTGCCGCTCATCGGCGGGCAGGCCGGAAGCACGCCGTAGTTTCCGCAGAGATTCTGCTCACAGAAGGCGCGGTATTCCGGGACGACGACGAGCGCCTCGACCGGCAGCAGCGCCGCATCCGTAAACCCAAGCTGCTTTGCAGCCGAAATGTAGTCCTTCATTTCTGTTTCCTCCAATCATTTCTGTGCACAGGCCGCCGCGCATCTCATTTTGAAAACGGCAGGATGGAGACGAGCAGATTCACCGCGCCGCCCAGCAGCATGACCGCGATCGGGCTGAGCTTCGTGCCGCGCAGCAGCGCAAAGCACCCGGCAAAGATGGCGGCCATGACCCAATTCGTGCCCGCAAGCGTCACGCCCGCGCCGCCCCAAAAGGCGTTGAGCAGAATCAGGATGCCGGCAGAGGCGATCATCGCCACGACCGCCGGCCGGAGCGAGCCGAGCACGCCCTGCAAAACGGCGAGGTCGCGGTATTTGAGGTAGAGCCTTGCGATCAGCGTCACGAGGATGCAGGCGGGCAGAATGCAGCCCACCGTCGCTGCCATCGCGCCGGGGATCCCGGCCACGCGCGTACCGACGAAGGTCGCGGCGTTGATCGCGATGGGACCGGGCGTCATTTCGGCGATGGTGACAAGGTCCGTGAACTCGCCCATGCTGAGCCAGCCGTGCCGCGTGACGATCTGCTCCTGAATGAGCGGCATGGCGGCATAGCCGCCGCCGAAGCTCAAGGCTCCGATCTGCAAAAAGCTCAGGAAAAGCTGTAGATAGGTCATGCTTTTTTCCTCCTGCCCACAAGCAGCGTCCGCGCCGCGCCAAGCGCGATGCAGCACAGAATGATGTACACCGCGTTCACCCGGAACACGCAGGCGGCGACAAACGCCGCGGCCATGATGAGGTCGGAGAGGACGCTTTTCTGCTTCACGACGCCGCTTCCCATGTCCCACACGACGGATGCGATGACCGCGCCGACGCCGGCCTGCATCCCGGCGAGCACCTTGCCGACAACGAAATTGTCGCGGAACAGCGCGTAGAAATACGAGATCACAGAGATGATGAAAAACGGCGGCAAGACCGCCGCGAGGATCGCGACCAGCACACCCGGCACGCCCGCAAGCTTGTATCCCACGACGATCGCGCCGTTGACCGCGATCGCTCCCGGCGCGGACTGCGCGATGGCGACCAGATCGAGCATTTCCTCGTCCTCGATCCAGTGCAGCTCATCGACAAATTTCCGCTTCAAAAGCGTCACGATCACGTAGCCGCCGCCAAATGTAAACGCGCTGAGATACAGTGTGGAAAGAAAGAGCTTCCACAGCACATGCTTTCTGCTTTTCATGCAATCGCCTCCGCTCATTAGTGTAACCGCTCCGCGCACGTTTGTAAATAGTGCGCGCCGCCTCTTTCCGGCTGTAGAGCGCTTACATATGGTCAAGCCGGATCCCGACAGAAAGGATCTTTACAATGTGCGGCGTTTCATTCTGCCATTTGTGCTTGTAGTTTGAGGGGATCCACATGCTGTCGCCCGGGTAGAGCGTATACTCGCAGTCATTGATCCACGCTTTCAGCGTTCCTTCAATAACATAGAGAAACTCCTCCTGCTTATTCTGGAAAAAGTCCTTGTCCCTGCCCGCGCCCGGACGCAATTCATAGATCTCCGGGAACAGCGCCGAGTGCTCCGGGTTCGGACAAAGCGCGTAGTATACGAAATCAGGAGACGTCCGAAGGCAGTTGCGCTCATAGCCGCGAACGATGAAGTTCTCCTTTTTTTCCTCCTCCGCCTCGCCGAAGAAGAAACTCACATCCGTGTCCAGTCCCGTTGCAAGGCGGTAAAGAGAGTTCAGGCTGATGGTGGTCAGGCCGCGTTCGGCCTGAGAAAGGAAGCCCACCGAAAGATCCGTTAAATCACCGAGTTGTTTCAATGTCAGCCCCTTCTGGAGTCGACGTGCTTTCATTTTTGCTCCGATTTGTTCGTTTTCTGTCATAATTTCCTCCTTCGAATTTTGATGGCAGTAAAATTTTCGTCAAATTTTTTGTATATTTTTCACCTGTCAAAAAACGTGTTTCCTTCTTGCAAAGCAAGGACCTCCTCGCTATACTACGCGTAGGGATTTTAATATATATAAAATTATCGTGCATAAATTTTGTATATATAAAATGTTCCTTGCGTGGTTTATTTTTTATCATAAACGAAATGCATCGAAATGTCAATGCACGCGACGAAGATCCGACTGTTAAAGACGAGCAAAATTTTGATGGAGGAAAAAATGAACTGGAAAGAAGAAATTGATGGCTACCTGTCACAGCACAAAGAGGAGATCGTCCGAAAATTGTGCGAGTTCGTGCAGATCCCCAGCATCGCACAGTTCGATTCCGGCGCTTATCCCTACGGTCCCGACTGCGCACGCGCACTTGATTTTTGCGCGGATCTCTGCCGGGAAAAGGATCTGACCGTTGTCAATCACGACTACCGCTGCGTGGAGGCAAAGCTGTCTCCGCAAGCCAAAGGCCGGCGGCTGGTGATTGCCTCCCACGCGGATGTGGTCCCGGTGGACGATGACGATATCTACCCGCCCTTCGGCGGCACCGTTCAGGGCGATTATATCGTCGGACGCGGCGTGGTGGACGACAAGGGCCCCCTGATCGCCACGCTGTACGCCCTCGCATTTTTCAAAGAGAAGCAGGTCCCCCTGAACAACGACATTCGTCTGGTCTTTGGCTCCAATGAAGAAAGCGGCATGGACGACATGCGCTATTATCTGGAAAAAGAGGGCCAGCCCGATTGGGGTCTTGCCGTGGACGACGACTTCCCGGTCACGAACGGCGAAAAGGGCCAGATCCAGTTCACGCTCTCCGCAAGGAAGCACCCCTGTGTTGACTCCGTCGTCAGCAGCGGCAAGCGCCAGCGGATGATCCATGACCGCTGTGTGATCTGCCGCGGCGGTGAATGCGCGGAGGAAAGCCGTCAGGACGCTTCGGACAATCCGATCGTTCGCGCGGTAGAAAAGCACGGTCCGCTTCTGGCGGACGAAAGCGCGGACGCGCTGCTCAAAAAGCTCTGCGCCGACACCAATGCCGCGCTGCTCGGTCTTGACCGTCAGGACGAGGTCAGCGGCCGCACGCTTTTGCGCCTCTATCAGCTCCACACCCAGGATGACGAGCTGGTCTGCTCCTTCGACATCCGGCTGCCCGTCAGCTTCCCCGTCGAGGCGGCGCTTCCCATTTTGAAATCCGCAGCGCAGGACCTCCGGTTCTCTCTGGAGATCACAAAGCTGAATCCCGGCTACTACGTACCTGCGACAGATCCCATGGTTCGCCTGCTGACGGATCTGTACAACAACGAGACCGATTCCAACGACAGGCCCTACGTCATGGGCGCCTGCACATATGCCAGAGCCTTTGAGCACGGCTGCGGCTTCGGCGGCGGAAATCCCCATGAGGTCAAACCGTTCCCTGCCGGACACGGCGGCGCGCACGGTCCCGATGAGGCGCACAACATCCCCGTGCTGTTGACCGCCATCAAGATGTATATTCTGGGCATTCACGCAATTGATGCGTCGTGGAGCTAACAAAAAAGAATGGGAGGAAGAAGCAATGTCAAAAGAATCAGCACAACTGGATAAGCGGCAAATCCGAAAGGATATTTTCGCCCTGATCATCCCCGTAATTCTGGAGTCCATTTTCACCTATCTGGCAGAAATCGTTTCAGCGGGCTTTGTCGGTCGTCTGACCGGCCTGGCCGTGACCTCGCAGGGCATCGTAATCCGTGTAATCAGCCTTCTGAACGTCGTGTGGAGCGGCATCCGCATCGGTTCCATGGTCTACTACGTCCGTCTGTACGGCGAGCGCAGATACAAAGAGCTCAAGCAGGGCTATCAGAATATCATCACCATCACCCTTGGCATCGCATTCGTCTTTATTCTGGTTCTGGCTCTGTTCCCGACGCAGGTCCTGTCCTTCTTTGTCAAGGACACCGAGATTCTGGACGCTGCGCGCAGCTACATGTACATCATGCTCCTCGGCATCCCCTTCAACGTCATCCACAGACTGAACGGCGCCTGCTACAATGCCATGGGCGACACCCGCACCCCCATGTTCATGCAGATTCTGAACAACGTCATCAACATCATCTGCGGCTACACGTTCATCTTCGCTCTGGGCATGGATCTGATCGGCGCCGGTATCGCCACGATCAGCGCGCAGATCATCTGCGGCTGCCTCGGCACCTTCCTGCTGTACCGCAAGCCTGCTTTCCGCGAGGCCGGTCTGACCAGCTTCAAGCTCAAAGACAGAGAGTCCATCAAGCAGACCTTCCTCAAGGCCATCCCCGTTGCTGTTGAGGACGGCGCATGGCAGCTTTCCGCGATCGTCATGAGTAAGATCATCCTGACCTACGGCTCCAACGCTTACGCCGGCTTCTCTCTGGGCGGCAGCGCCGAGCTCTTTACCGAGCTGCCCGTCATCGGCTTCACCGTTGCCGCGACGGCTCTGGCCGGCAAGGCAAAGGGCCAGAAAAACGGCCCCCTGTTCCGTGAGTATTTCCGCCAGCAAATGTGGATGAACGCCATCGTCAGCGGCATCGGCGGCTTCGTCATGGTCGTCTTCCCCACGCTTCTGATGAGAGCAGTCACCGACATTCCCGAGCTGATCGAGATCGGCAAGTACTACCTGATCGTCATGGGCTTCATCTACATTCCGCAGAATGTCCAGCGCACCATGAAGGGAACCATCTATGGCAGTATGGGCGACACGAAAGCGCCTATGATCATCGCCATGATCGGAATCTGGCTGTTCCGCATTCCTCTGGCTGCTCTGGCCGTCTACGTCTTCCATGCACCGCTGTTCTTCATCTGGATCGTCATCGGTGTCGATCAGGTCGCACGTTTCATCATGATGCACTTCTATATGAAGAAGAAGGGTGTCATGCAGTGTGTTGCGCTTCAGGAAGAAAACGAGGCAAAGCAGACCGCCTGATCCGCGCACACACCCTCCGAAGCACAGTCTGGCCAACAAACTCAAAGGGGCTGTCTCTTAGTGAGACAGCCCCTTTTGAGCTTGTCAAAAAAGTCTTTTTGACAAGCTCTCAAACGCGAACCGCGGTGCTGGGTTCGCGTTTGAAAAGGCTGCGCGATGCGGCGCGCATAATTTGTGCGCAGCTTGCGCACAAATTCCACACTTGCATCCCGTAGTGTGTTTTGTCCGAGGTACACGCCCCCGGACAAAACCAATTTACACTTTATTCGCGCCTGCGGGCGCGAACTCTACGAGGTTTTTTGACAGTCTGCAAAGGGGCTGTCTCTTAGTGAGACAGCCCCTTTTGCGTTGCAAACCATATTACTGGCGCGTCTTCATCGTGGCGCGCATACGCGCGGAGTGGTCGAGGATGCGCTTGCGCATACGCAGATTCTTCGGCGTGACCTCCAGCAGCTCATCGTCCGCCAGATACTCCATGCACTGCTCGAGCGAGAGCACCTTCGGCGGCGCGAGACGGATGGCCTCGTCCGAACCGGCGGCACGCATATTGGTCAGCTGCTTCTTCTTGCAGACGTTGACGGACATGTCCTCGTTGCGGTTGCACTGGCCGACGATCATGCCGGCATAGACCTCAACGCCCGGCCCGATGAACAGAACGCCGCGGTCCTGAATGCCGCCCAGGCCGTAGGCCGTTGCCTCGCCGGTCTCGAATGCGACGAGCGAGCCGACCTGACGGCGCTCGATGTCGCCCTTGACAGGTGCGTAGGAATCGAGCACGGACGCCATAATGCCCTCGCCGCGCGTGTCGGTGAGGAATTCGTTGCGGTAGCCGAACAGACCGCGCGTGGGGACGAGGAACTCCAGACGCATCCGGCTTCCGAGCGGCGTCATGGTCGTCAGTTCGCCCTTGCGCTGCGAGATCTTGTCAATGACGGAGCCGACGGAGCCTTCCGGAACGTCCGCCACCATGCGCTCGATCGGCTCGCAGAGCTTGCCGTCGATCTCCTTGTTGAGGACGTGCGGCGTGGAGACCTGGAACTCATAGCCCTCGCGGCGCATGGTCTCGATCAGGATGGACAGGTGCATCTCGCCGCGGCCCGCGACATTGAAGGCGTCGGTGCCGACCTCGGTGACGTGCAGAGAGACATCCTTGAGAAGCTCTCTTTGCAGCCGGTCGCGCAGGTTGCGGGAGGTGACATATTTGCCCTCACGGCCTGCAAACGGCGAGTCGTTGATGGAGAAGGTCATTTCGATCGTCGGATCGGAGATCTTCACAAACGGCAGCGGCTCCGGCTGCTCCAGCGTGCAGATGGTGCGGCCGATGGTGATGTCGGAGATGCCGGAGAACGCGACGATCTCACCGGCGGACGCCTCCTGAATGGGGCTCTTGCCGAGGCCGGTGAACTCATACAGGGCGACGATCTTCGCCTTTTCCTTCTTCGACGGGTCGTGATAGTCGGTGACGAGCACCTCCTGATTCTGGCGGATGGTGCCGCGCTCGACACGGCCGATGCCGATCCGGCCGACAAACTCGTTATAGTCGATGGAGGACACCAGAAGCTGCAGCGCGCCGTTGCGGTCGCCCGTGGGCGGGTCGATGTAGCTGACGATGGTGTCAAACAGCGGCGTGAGGTCGGTGCCGGGGACATCGGGGCTGTAGGACGAAGTGCCCTGACGCGCCGAGCAGAAGATCGTCGGGGAGTCGAACTGCTCCTCCGTCGCGTTCAGGTCGAGCAGCAGCTCGAGCACCTCGTCCATGACCTCATGGACGCGCGCGTCGGGACGGTCGATCTTATTGACGACAACGATGACCTTGTGGCCAAGCTCCAGCGCCTTCTGAAGCACGAAGCGCGTCTGCGGCATGGGGCCTTCGGCTGCGTCAACGAGCAGCAGAACGCCGTCAACCATCTTGAGAATGCGCTCGACCTCGCCGGAGAAGTCGGCGTGGCCCGGCGTGTCCACAATGTTGATCTTATAATCTTTATAGTGTACGGCGGTGTTCTTGGCCAGAATGGTGATGCCGCGCTCGCGCTCAAGATCGCCCGAGTCCATCACGCGGTCGGCCACGACCTGGTTGTCACGGTATACGCCGCCCTGCTTTAACATCTGATCGACCATCGTTGTTTTGCCGTGGTCAACGTGGGCGATGATTGCTATATTACGGATTTTATCCTGGGTCATATCCATGAGCCCCTTTCGTTCGAGATAATCTTCAACAAATGTGTATTTTAACACAGGCATTTCCCGATTACAAGGACTTTCTGCGTAAAATTCATGAAAATTCCTCCTTTTTTCAAGCGCCGCGCTCTGCTGCGGCACGTTTCCCTGCGGGCGTCATAGAATGGACGGAAGGAGGGAGTCAGATTGGCAAATTCTATCGATCCCAAGCAGGAACAGCGCGTCTGGAGCCGCGTGATGGCAGCGCAGACAGGCTCCGCAGCGGAGCCGAACGCCTGCGAGCGGCTCTCCCGGCGGGACGCACCGGTATTTGACGGGGAAGCGGCGCTGGCACTCTGCACGGCGCAGCTCGGCGCGGCATGTACTTACCGCACGCTTGCGGCGCGGGCGCGCGGCTGTGCGCGGCAGAGCCTTGCACGCCTTGCCGAAGGCAAGTGCCGGGAGGCGCGCAGGCTGGCGGCGGTCTATTTTATGATGACCGGCACAAAACCCTGTCCCAAGCGCTCCGCGGCGCCGTGCGTCCGCAGCCTGAGTGAGGCGCTCCGCCGGGCCTGCTGCGAGGAGCGCTGTGCAGCGGAGCTGTACCGCCGCTATGCCGCGCGCGGCGGTGAATACGCCAGCCTGCTGGGCGGCATGGCAGAGCGCGCCGAGCAGAACGCGCAGACGCTCCTGTGCGTCCTGCAAAGCGTTCTGTGCGTATGAGCGCCTTGCGCAGCCGTTTTCCCGCGGCTGTATAAAACCGGCCGCCCCTGCAAAAAATGTGCGCGTGTCAAAGCTTCCTTTGGCACGCGCACATTTCATATCATATTATTGTATTCAGCTGTGGAAAACGCTTACTTTACGAGAACCTTCTTCAGCCGCGCAAAGCGGGGCAGGCCGTCTTCCTTCTCAAGCTTCGTCTCGCCCTGAATGAGCGGCAGCGCGTACTTGACAAAGTCCTCGGTGACGTTGTTGCCCTCGGCGTTGATCCATTCCTTCGGGAACTTCTTCTCGAAGTTGGCAACGTCGGACAGGTCAAAGAGCTTGGCCTTGCAGGTGTAGCCGTTCGTGCGGTCGCACTCGAAGCCGACCATCTTGTCGGTCACGCCGTTGAGCATCTGCTCCACGGCGGTCTTGCCGGACATGAACGACTCGTCGATGTCGGTCTGGGACGCGCAGTGCGCAGCGCAGCGCTGCAGCAGGCTCAGCTCGATGCCGCGGACCTTCGCGCCGGTCTTTTCCTTCATGACGTTGGCAAGATGCGCGGCGAGGCCGCCGAGCTGTGCATGGCCGAAGCCGTCGGTCGCGGCGGTCTTTGCCTCGGAGACGAAGCGGCCGTCGGCGTAGTGGATGCCCTCGGAGACGGCGACGATGCAGTTGCCGTTCTTCTCATAGCAGGCCGAAACGTCGGCAACGAACTTGTCCATGTCGAAATCGACCTCAGGCAGATAGATGAAGTCGCAGCACGGCTCCTTGGCGTTTGCAAGCGCGGCGGCGGCGGTCAGCCAGCCCGCATGACGGCCCATGCACTCGATGACGGTGATCTGGCCGATGTTGTAGACGCGGGAATCGCGGGCAACTTCCATGATGGAGGTGGCGATATACTTGGCAGCGGACGCGAAGCCCGGGCAGTGGTCGGTGCCGAACAGGTCGTTGTCGATGGTCTTGGGCACGCCCATGACGCGGCAGTCATAGCCGACCTTCTTCATATACTTGGAGATCTTGTTGCAGGTGTCCATCGAGTCATTGCCGCCGTTGTAGCAGAAATAACGCACGTCATACTTCTTGAAGATCTCAAGGATGCGCTTATAATCGGTATCGTCAACATCGGGGTCGGCGATCTTGTAACGGCAGGAGCCGAGTGCGGACGAGGGCGTGTAGGGCAGGCGGTCAAGCTCTGCGCGATCCTCGGCGTCCATGTCGAGAAGCTGGTCTTCCAGAACGCCCTTGATGCCGTGATACGCGCCGTAAACCTTGGTGATGCAGTCAGCATCCAGCGCGGTACGGATGACGCCGTAGGCCGAGGCGTTGATAACAGAGGACGGGCCGCCGGACTGACCGATGATCAGCGCGCCCTTCAAAGATTCGGACATAGTAATTACCTCCATGGAAATTAGATTAACTTGAACAAAACAGACTATAGCACATCGGAAGGAAATTGTAAATTCGTCTATTGAAAAAATAGATGAATTTTGCTAAAATCTTTTATAGATATTCAATAAACAAGGAGAGATGTCACTATGCCTCTGGTAACTTCCACCGAAATGTTCAAGAAGGCCTACGCTGGCGGTTATGCCATCGGCGCTTTCAACGTCAACAACATGGAGATCGTGCAGGGTATCACCGAAGCCTGCCGTGAAGAAAAGGCTCCGGTCATTCTTCAGGTCTCCAAGGGCGCACGTGCGTATGCAAACCACACCTACCTCGTCAAGCTCGTCGAGGCGGCTGTTGCGGAATGCCCCGAGATCCCCATCGTCCTGCATCTTGACCACGGCCCCGACTTCGAGACCTGCAAGGCCTGCATCGACGGCGGCTTCACGTCCGTCATGATCGACGCCTCCTCCAAGCCCTTCGCAGAAAACATCGAGATCACCAAGAAGGTCGTCGAGTACGCACACGACCGCGGCGTCGTTGTCGAGGCTGAGCTCGGCACGCTGGCCGGCATCGAGGACGAGGTCAAGGTCGCCGCACACGAGGCTTCCTACACCCATCCCGAGGAGGTCGAGGAGTTCGTCACCAAGACCGGCTGCGACTCTCTGGCCATCGCCATCGGCACCAGCCACGGCGCATACAAGTTCACGGCTGCGCAGTGCACCCGCAACGAAAAGGGCATCCTTGTCCCGCCTCCCCTGCGCTTCGACGTTCTTGAGGAAGTTTCCAAGCGTCTGCCCGGCTTCCCGATCGTTCTGCACGGCTCGTCCTCCGTTCCCCAGGAATATGTGAAGATGATCAACGAGAACGGCGGCAGAATGCCCGACGCCGTCGGCATCCCCGAGGAGCAGCTTCGCCATGCCGCAGAGCTTTCCGTCTGCAAGATCAACATTGACTCTGACCTGCGTCTGGCCATGACCGGCACCATCCGTCAGTTCTTCAATGAGCATCCCGACAAGTTCGACCCGCGCGAGTATCTCAAGCCCGCACGCGCCAACATCAAGGAGCTCGTCCGCCACAAGCTGGTCGACGTCCTCGGCTGCGCCGGCAAGGCGTAATTTCCGTAAAAAATCTCCTCTGCTTTTTCGGCAGAGGAGATTTTTTGTGCTTTTCTGCATTTTTTCGCGGCAGCCGTCTATGCTTCTTCCTCAAACGCGCCCTCGTGATACAGCATCCACTGCATCCATGTCATGCTCCCGAGGTCTGCCCACCGCAGCCCGTATTTTTCCGTTTCCTGCCACGTGCAGTAGCGGAAATCGTAGAAAATATCGAGCTGGCACGGCAGAATGTCCTCAATGATGACGCGCATCTGCGCAAAGCCGGCCGGGATGCCCATCTGCCTCGGAAACCACACCCGCACATGCTCCGGCCGCCCCGTCTCCGCCACGCGGCAGAAAACGCCGCATGTCTGCAAGCACCGGTTGAGCGCCTGCAACGTAAAGCTGTCGCCGCCGAACTGCAAAAACGCCGCGATCGCCGCGCGCCGTGCCTGCGTGTCCTTCAGCCCCGCGCAGTAGCGAAACAGCGCCTCCATCCGGTCAAGGCCCTCGTCCTCCGCCGTAGCGGGGATGCTTTCGCGCTGCATCCGCGAAAGCTTTGCCTGCGCCGCGTCCAATGCGCCGCCAAGCGCCTGCAATTCCCCGAGTGAGAAGCTTCCCTCCCGGAAGCTGTACACGCCGAGCGGCCGCAGCAGCCGCACCAGCTCCTCTGCATAGCCCATCACACGCCCTCCGTGATCGTCAGCGTTCCGAGCTGCGGCAGCCGCCTTGCATTCCCCGGCAGATCCTTCGTCGGCGCAGCGATCTCATAGGTTTCGACCAGCCCCGTATCGAGGATGACCTTTCCGAGCTGTGTGCGGTAGACCGGCTTTCCGAGCAGTCCTCCGTCAAACCACGCCGTCAGCGCCGTCCGCACCGCCGCCTGCGCGCTGTCAAAGCTCTTTCCGGGCTTCGGCAGGATGCGCACTGCCAGATCCATGCGCTCCAGCTCCGGCGCCATGACCGTCACATCGACCGCGATCTCGCGCACGCTGTCCAGATCGTCCTGAATTTCCTGCAAAAGCGCCTGCTCCGGCACGCCGCCCGCGGCGGAGACGACCACGCCGACCGTCCCGATGCCCTGATGGCGCGGGATCACGCGCACAGCCTCCACGCCCGGATGCGACAGCGCCCGCAGCTCATAAAACGCCGCATTTGCGCCGTTCGGCAGACGGATGAAGCTGTCTAAGATGCGCTCGCGCAGGCTTTCGTCGTCCTCCTCGCCGCTTCCGCCGGCAAATGCCGCCGGATTTGTCACGCCTGTCACGCCGACCGGCGCCCTCGTCATGTTCGTGATGCGCTCCGCCGGCACATTTCCGGCCGTTCCGACGATCTCCGCCTCTGCCGCCGCGTCGGCATACAGCGCGCCTGCGCGGATGAGCGCATCCTCGGTCGTCACAAAGCGCACCAGCCCCGCCGTCGTGCAGACCGTCCCCGCCGGGACGCGCAGCGGCTCGGCGCGTGCGCTGTCGATCTTGAAGCGCAGGATACCCCCGGCCTTGTGCCCGCTTTTGCGCGTGATGCCGCGGAGCTGGCCGTGATAGTCCAGGTATTTTCCGGCCGCACTCTGCGGAAAGCTCTGCGTCAGCGCCCAGTCGGCGTAGATATAGAGCGCCTGAATTTCCGCAGCCGCCGCGTACAGGCGCACCGCCAGATCGGCCGTGTCCTCCATCGCAAAGCCGGTTTTTTCCTCAAATGTCTCCAGCATACCCTCGTAAAGCTCGGAGATCTCCTTCATACGCGCACCTCCACTGTTTCTCTGTTTCCGTCGCAGCTCATCGTGAGCCGCACATCCGCCTGCGTGTCCGAGATCATGCGCACCCGCGCCGCCGTGACCTCGATCCCCATCGACGCGAGCGCCTGCGCCGCATACTGCCGCGCGGCCTCATCGCGCTCCGAGGGCGCTGCCTTTCCAAGCTCCCGCAGGCTGCTGCCCAGCTCCGGCAAAAACGGCAGCGCGCCGCGTCTGCACGTCAGCTTGAACAGCGCGCACGCCAAAAGCGCCTCGCTGTCATGCAGCCGCACAAAGCCGCCGAAGCCGTCCGGCACGTAGTCTCCGCCGCGCAGCAAATTTTCCGTCATTCCGTGACCACCTTTCTGCCGTTCACATACGCCTCGCCCGTGATCTCCACGCGGCCCCGGATCTCGATCGTGCCGCCGCTTTTGAGGCGCACCTCCGACGCGCCCGCGTAGATCACGACCTCGCCCGGCGCAGCCCTCCCGCCGTCCTGCAAGACACCCGGCACATACAGCTCGTTTCCCTTGATGACGAGCACGCTGTCCTGCTCGCCCGGCTGCCAGCAATAGCCGCCCGGCGAGATCACCCGCGCATGGCGTTTTTCCCCGTCCGTCACCACCGCCGCGTCCTCGCCGCCGATGGAGACCGTCCCCAACGTTGCCGGCTCAAACTCCGGCGTTTCCTGTACGATCCTTTTTGAAAGCCACATATCATTCCCTCAGCGTCAGGATGCAGTACATGCCGTCCGCGCCGCAGACCGACTCTGCCGCCTGCACCGTGTACGTTCCCGCGATCCCCATTTTCTCAAGCTCCAGCTCCACACGGTCCATCGGCTGCGCCGTGAACGTTCCCGGCACGCGCACCTCGATCAGCCGCTTGCCGCGCCGGTCGTCCTCCAGACGCTGCCGCGCCGTGCGCCATGTCGCGCGGAGCTTGCTTCCCGTCATGCCGTGCACCTTGACGCAGCTTCCTCCAAGCGCAATGAACGGCGCATTTTCCGCCGCCGTCTGTGCGCCGGTGCGCGTGTTGACCATGACCTGCCGCGAGCTGAGGCCATAGCGGCTGTCCAACGCCCGCACGCGGATGCACTGCGCCTGCCGCAGCCGCACGGTCTTTCCCGGCGTCTCCGGCTCCAGCACCAGCGTCCCGTCCGGCAAAAACCGTGGGAAAATGCCCGCGCTGTGGCGGCAGAAGCCCGCCAGCACCTGCCAGCAGCTATACCCCGTCTCCACGACGAAGCGCTCCACCGCCGGCATCTGCACCGTGCGGAGCTTCGTCACACCGTAGGGCAGCACATAGCTTTTCAGAATATCCGCAAGCTGCGCGCTGAGATACTCCGCCGCCCGCACCTGATTGTCCAAAAGCCGCGCCGCCATGCCGCGTCCCGTCATTTCCGCAAGCAGCCCCTTTGCATCGAGCGTGATCTCATAGTCATCCACCACACCCGTAAAAACCGTCGCCCCGTCCTCCTCTGCGGTAAAAAACACCGCGCCCCTGAGCGTCTGCGCAAGCGCCCGCTCATAGGGAAAGCAGACCGAGAATCCGTCGCAGGGGTCTCCGTCCGTCAGCTTGATGTCCCACTGCAAAAGAGCGGGCAGCGCCGACCGCCGCCCGTCGCACATCGTCACATATCCCGTCATTGCACCCGCACCTTCTGTCCCGGTGCAAGCCCTGTCGGGCTGGAGAGCTCCGGATTCATGGCCAGAAGCTCCTCCATCGTCAGCTCGCGCTGCGCGCAGATCTCCCATGCGGTCTCGCCGCCCGAGACCGTGTAATAGATCTTTCCGCCGCGTCCTCTGCGTCTGGTCACACGGTATGTGCGGCCCGTCTGCCGCGCGCTGCCCTCACAGAACTCAAACCGGTACGCCACATAGTTCTCTCTCGGCTCCTGTGTCAGCCGAAGCTGCGTGAAATACGCCTCCGCGCCCGTCCACGCCGGATGCAGGAGCGCGCCCGCGCCGTCCTGCCGGAATACGCGCACCAGCTCCTGAAAGCTCTGCATCGCGCCGGGACCGAAAAACTCGCCCTCACCGCGCAGAACGGCACATGTCCCGCCCAGATCCTGTACCGTGAAGCCGCCCATCGGGATCTTCTGCACCGCCGTCTGCCGCTCATAGCTGAGCGTGTACGTTTTCGGGTTGTTCGGCCAGACAAAGGACTTATACTGCATCTTCAGCATCGTTTATCCTCCGTATCTTCTTGCGTCCCGCTCAAAAAAGCGGGAGATCTCCCGCATCGAGCGCTGCGTCTGCGCACCGGAAACGCCCTGCGTCTCAAGGCTCTGCGAAAAGTCCGCGCAAAGCCCTCCCTCAAAGCGGCTGTGCCGCATCACAGACGGCTGCACGCCCTGCGTCTGCTGTGCGCCTTCCAGTGCCTGCTCGCTTCGCAGCTGCGCCGCGCGCAGGGACGCACGCGCGCCGGTCTGCTCCAGCCGCAGCAGCTCCTGCAAAAGCGCCGCCGCACCATGCTCCTCCGTGCGCTCCGCGCCCGTTTCCGGCGCTTCCTCCGCAGACACGCCGCACGCATCATTTTCCGGTTTCTCCTGCTCCTCGCGCGTTTGTCCGCGCCGCCGTGCGGCATGGCGCGCAAGCGCCTCCTCCGGCTCCGCTTCCAGCTCCGCCGCCAGCGCCGCGTGTGCGCTCAAAAGCTCATCTACATACCCCACCGCGTTTCAGCTCCTCAAATCTGGCTTCGTCAAAATTCGGATTTTCCTCGCCCAGCGGCGCGCCGCAGCAAAGGCAGGTGTTTTTCTCCGCCTCCGCGCGGCATTCCGGGCACATCTGCCGCAGCTCCTGCTCCTCGTCCAGCGCCAGATTCATCACGCAGTAAAGGTAATCCCCGTTTGTCATTTCCTTCGCCCGCGCCTCTGAGGGCAGAACGCCGACCGCGCGCAGAACGCGCCATTTGAGCCGCTCATACGGCGCGTTTTCCATTGCCGCGCCGAGCGCCGCACGGTTTTCCGCGCTGCAAAGCGGATCTTCCTCGGCGCACAGCGCCAGATACCGCTCCGTCAGGCGCGCGATCGTCTCCGCCGGAAGCCGCGCAAGCACATCCGCGCCGCTTTGAAACGCCGCCCGTCCGTCCCTGTCGAACGCCGCCCGTGCCAGGATGCAGGCGTTGAGACAAAGCCCCAACGCCTGCGCATCGCCCTGCGCCAGATGCTCCGCCTCGCTTCTCGCCTGCAAAAGCGCCGCTGCCGGGATCAGGCGCAGCTCCAACCCGCCTGCCGCGCGTTTTCCGCTTCTGCCGAGAAACCGCAAAAGCCGCCCGTCCATCACAGTCCGGTCTCCGTCCGGCGCGCCGCCTCGATCGTGACCTTCTCCATCACATTTCCGCCGACCTCCGCGCTCTCCTGCATCTGGCTCCACTGGCATCCGGAATAGATGATGTTGCGATCCGGCTTGCACACGACCAGCGAGAAATCATCGAGCTGCATAAAGTCAATGCCGTCCCGGATGGCCTCGTCCGTCGCGTAAATGCGCGTCAGCTCCAGCCGGTACTGCCCCTGTCCGCGGATGGTCGCCACCGGCGCCTCCTGTCCGAATGCGTAAATGGCCTTGCTTGAGCGCGTTGCCGTCACCTTGTAGCTCTGCACGACCGCCACGCGCACACCGTTGACCTCCAGATAAATATCCGCCGAGGTCGGAATCTTCACTGCTGCCATCTTCCCACCTCCTTAAACGCTGATGTGCGCGGTGAGATAGATGCGGCTCAGGCCGTGCACCACGCGGAACTCAAACTCGACCACGCAGACCGTCGGATCCGTCGTCGAGGCCGTGACCGTCAGATGGTCGTAGCCCTCGATGATCTCCTATGCGATCCGGTCCTCCAGCTCCACCACGACCTGATTGCGAATGGCATTGCGCGTCAGGGCGTTGTTTTTTGCGCGCGTGAATCTGGCGCGCAGCGCCGTGCGGATCGAGGGGATCACGTCGTCCACGATCAGGATCGTCGTCAGCTCGCGGAATGTCTTGTCGCTGACCTCGCCGGTCTTCGTGCGCGTGGTCAGACCGCGGATGACATGCACCTTGCCGCCCACGCACTCCAGCACCGTCACGCCCGCCGCAGCCAGCGCGTCATACTCCGTGTCCTCATACGCCGCCGTCACGCCCGAAAGGCCCAGAAGCACCTGTCCGTTCAGCGGCGTCGCCGGGTCGGACTGGTCGCACAGAACGCCCGCCAGCGCAGCCGCCGCCATGCAGCCGCCTGCGGCGGCCTCCTCGCCGGAGAGATACACATCCGGCGCCATCAGCACCATGCGCTCGGAGTTGAGCTTCTCCGCGCGCGCCGTCAGCTCCGCGATTGAGGGCGAGGCCATCCCCGCAAGACCGATGCACTCGCCCCTCTGGCCGGACGCCTCCTCCACCGCGTCGCGCAGCGCCAGCTGCACCTTTTCCTGCGCGCTGCCAATGGCGCAGAAGCTCGCGCTTTTTTCCGCGAAGATGCGCGCGAACGCCGCCTGATACGCCGCCTCCGTGTCCTCCGCGACCGGGCACGCGAGAACCGTTCCCGCGCCATTCTGATACGCCAGCTTCAGCATCCTGCCGAGCTGGCTGCTCTCGCCGAAGGTCTCGCGTCCCGAGGCGTAGGAGGTCACGGTATAAAGCCCGCTTTTCGCCTCCGACTGACCCACCAGCGCGATCACGCGGTCCGTTCTGCCGGTCGCGGTCACGCTTGAGGCGTCATAGTCCGAATATACGCCCGGACGCTCATGATACGTAATGCTCATTTCACTTCACCTTTCAAAATAAAGTCCGTAAATTCCGTCCCGTCCTCGTTTGCCAGCGCATAGAGATACGCGCGCGTCTTTGCTGTGATCGTGCAGCGGAAGCAGTCGCTCACCGCGTCATAGGCGCACGTCCCCACGGAAAACGACTCGATCCGGACGCCGGCGGGCTCCTCCGCCAGCAGCGCCGCGACGCGCTCGCTCTCCGTCATGCACGCCCGCCCGCCAAGGCTCCGCGGGCAGTAGACCTGCATCAGCGCCTCCGCCTCCAGCCGCCTTCCGTACAGCGCCCGCGCCGCACCCGTTCCGTCGGGCTGCATTCCAAGATATGTGTACGCCCCGTTTGCGCCGCCCTTCATCTCCCGAATGCCCACCGCCGTCACCGGCCCCGTCAGCTTCGGCATGATCCCCTCCGGGAACGCCTTCACCGCCGTGATCTGTGCCTTCTCCAGCGCCCGCAGCAGCGCCGCGATCAGCTCGTCCAAGGCTCGTCGCCTCCCTCCTTCTTCAAAAGCCCCCACACATACAGTGCCTCGTCCGCCACGACCAGCGTCTCCGCCCTGCATGCGCGGTAGCGCTCGCCCCGAAACCGGACCTCCGCTTCTTCCGGCAGCGCCGGCTCCGCCGGGCCGACGTACAAAAAGCGCCCCGCCGGGATTTCGCCGAGCATCCCGATCGTTTTGCGCATCGTCTCCCGGCTTTTTTCCGTCACCGGCTGGAGAAAGGCGCGGACGGCCTTTTCTCCGTCCGCGCATACGATCGTCACCCCGCTTCCGTAGGCCGCGAGGATTCGCTCGATCAGCTCTCTCATGCCCGCACCCCCAGAAAACCGAGCGCGCCCGTGCAGAATGGCCGCATCAGCAGCTCCGCCTGCGTTCTGAGATCGGCGGCGTCGGTTCCTTCTCCGCCGGACGTCACCGTCACCGCGCCGACCGTAAACGATTTGACGCCCGCCGTCCGCGCCGCCAGAAAATGGCTCGCCGCCAGCATCGCCGCCGCACAGATAAAGCTCCCGCGGCAGTCCTCCGGCGCGATCCCGCGGCGAAGCCTTGCCCTCAGCTCCGTCTCTGCCGCGCCGCAGAGCTTTTCGAGCGTCGGCTCCTCATTTTCTCCGACGCCCGCAAAAACAGCCGCGATCGTGTAGATCTCAAAGGTCACCAAAACAATATAAAAAAAAATGACGTTCTCGTTGCCGCCCGCCATGATGTACTCCGCGCTCATCAGCCATTCCTCGTAGGTCGCGGACATACCGCGCTTGATCATCACGGGCTTTTCCTGACGGCCCACAGCCTTCAAAAGGTCGAAGTTCTGCATATTGCGCGCGCCGATCTGAATGACGTCCACATTCTTGAAGAGCG
>URLO01000040.1 GCA_900548625.1 uncultured Eubacteriales bacterium
GTTAGGGCAGGCACTGCGATCTCTCGGCCGTGCCGGTGAGCACGGCGACGGCCTTGTCGCGGCAGGGGTTGTAGCCGCAGCTGCCGCAGTTCTGCTCGTCCTCGGGCTTGTGCTTGCCCATCTGGTGCAGGATTTCCTCGATCGCCTTCGAGCCGGGCATCGTTCTCCGCACGCCGATGTAGCTGTGCGGCTTGGCCAGCGCGTCCGCGTCGGGTTTATCGACGGCGAAATCGCCGTCCGGCGCGTAGCGGTCGACCGCCGCCGTCCCGCGGACGGCGCTGCCGTGTTTGTCCATCGCCGGACCGCCGACGCAGCTTCCCACGCAGGCGGACATCTCGATGAAGCAGTTTTTCAGCCCGCCCTCGCAAATCTCGCGCAGCGCGCGGACGGTGCGCAGCGGCAGGCCGTGTGTTTTATAGATGGAAAGCGCCGTGATCATCGTGCGGAAGCGGTCGCTTGAGTAAACGGCGTCGAATTTTGTATCGGCAAAGCGCTTTGCGAGCGCGGCGATCTGGCGGTAGCCGCGGTCGGTGATGATGCTGTTGTACCAGCCGTGCGCGCGGCGATAGAGGTTGCCTTCTGCCTCGGCGTGGCGGATGAGATAAATCGTGGTCATATGGTTCTCCTTCATGCTTACTTTTTCTCATTTTCATTATAGGCCGAAAAGAGGCATTCAGCAAGGGCGATTTGCGGCAAAAATTGCCGCGTATGACGCGATCTTGTGTGGACAGACTAAGCGCGTGAGCAAAGGAGTGATCGATATGTGTGATACCGCATTCTGGCGCGGTATGGCTGCCGGCATGGCCGCCGGCGCGCTCGTGGGCATGACGGTCGCGGAAAAGCGCAAAGCCATGAAGACCTGCGTGGGCAGAACCATGCAGCAGATGGGTACCGCCGTGGACGGCGCGCTGAGCGACTTAATGCACCGGTGAAATAGGCGCGAGAGCGCAAAGGGAGGGCGGGAGCTTGTGCTTCCGCCCTCCCTTGCTGTGTTCACTTTTTGTGAGGTGCGATGGCTCAGATGACGTTATACGCCTTGAGGAGCTTTTCGATGTCGGTGCCTTCGATCTTGCCGAGGGCCTTCTTGACGGCCATCTTTTCCATGAAGCCCATGTCCATGTCGGTGGCCTTCTTGCCGTCGCGCAGCTTGACGGTCGCGTTCAGAAGGTCGCGCACATCATAGACGCTGCCCCAGACCTCGGGCACGCCGCGGTCGACGTTCAGCAGCGTATAGACGGCCTCCATGCCGGTGCGCATGGAATACTCGGTGGTGAAGATGGTGTCGCGCGGCGTTTCGGCGAACTGACCGAGGAAGGCGAAGTTCACAGAGCCGTCGGGCACGACCTTCGGGCGGTCGCAGTAGGAGCGCGGCATGAAGAAGGCGTCGATAAAAGGCATCATGACGGGGACGGAGTAGGCGCTGTTCGAGGCCATGTCCTCGATCTGATCGACCGGCACGCCGATGTGGTACAGCCACTCCATGCAGATCTCCTTGCCGGTGCATTCACGCATGGGCTTCTTCACAAAGTCGCCGGGCTTGTCGGAGAACAGGGAATAGACCCAGACGAGGCAGTGGTCCTTGGGCTGCGAGCGGAACTGCGGCTGGCGGTTGATGGTCCAGCTCATGAGCCAGCTCGAGTCCTTGACGGTGACGATGCCGCCGGTGACGACCTTGCCGGTGAACGGATCGCGCTTGCAGATGTTCTTGATATAGGGGATGATGCGCTGGTCGAGCGTTTCGACGGTCGCGCTCATCCAGTTGGTCTGCTCGGGATCGTAGCAGAATTTGTCGGGATGGCCGAAGGACGGGTCCTGCGCGGCGATCTTGCGCCACATATCCCAGCCGCCGCCCTCCTTCAGCTCAACGTTGAAGGCCGCGGGCTCGTTCTGGCTGCCCATGGAGGAGTTTTCCACGCAGCCGCCGTTGGTGATAAAGACCAGATCGTTCTCCGTGAGGGAGATGTGGTCGGGCTGACCGTCCTGAAGGATGTCAATGCGCGTGGCCTGCTTGCGGCCGGGCTTGCAGTCAAAGAGGACGTTTGTGACCTGCACGCCGAAGTGGAACTGGACGTGGTGGCTCTCCAGATACTTGACCATCGGCAGGATCATGGACTCATACTGGTTGTACTTCGTGAAGCGCAGCGCGGTGAAGTCGGGCAGACCGCCGATGTGGTGGATATAGCGCTGGATGTAGAGCTTCATCTCCAGAGCGCTGTGCCAGTTTTCAAATGCGAACATCGTCCGCCAGTAGAGCCAGAAGTTGGAGTTCAGCACCTCGTCGTCGAAGAAGTCGGTGATGCGCTTGTCCTGAAGCTCCTCGTTCGGGGTGAAGAACAGCTTCATGATCTCCATGGCGCCCTTGTCGGAGATGTCGAACTTGCCGTCGGTGTGCGCGTCCTGACCGCGGTTCACGGTGGCGCGGCAGAGAGAGTAGTTCGGGTCCTCCTTGTTGAGCCAGTAATACTCGTCCAGAACGCTCACGCCCTCGGTCTCAATGGAGGGGATGGAGCGGAACAGGTCCCACATGACCTCGAAATGGTTGTCCATTTCGCGTCCGCCGCGCATCACATAGCCGATGTTTTCAAATTTCCAGCCGTCGCACGCGCCGCCGGCCGTCGGGCCCTTTTCAAGCACATGGATGCGCTCGCCCTTCATCTGACCGTCACGCACCAGATAGCATGCCGCTGCCAGTGCAGCAAGACCGCTGCCGACAATGTAGGCAGATTTTCCATCCACGCCCACGGGCTTCTTGGGACGTGCGAAAGCTTCATAGTTACCGCTCGAATAATACATGACATTTACCTCCTGTAGATTTTCGGTTCGTTTTAGTATGGTTTCCTTTTGATGGTCATAGCATACGATTTTTGAGGAAAAAGTTCAATAAACAGAAAAATGTCCGTGATAAAAGCTTTATCACGGGCATTTGCATTGTATGAAATTTTATCACGCAGGCGGATTTGATGGAGACGGCTGCGAGGGCTTGTCGATGCGCAGGCGCTCGAGCGCGGCAGCGACATTTCCGTGGATGACGGCGGCGAGGCGATCAACGAGCAGGGAGGGGTCTGCCTTCATGTCGTTTTTGATCCAGTCGAGCATCAGCCCGACAAAGGCGTATTTGTAGACCGTCGCGATGAAATCCTGATCCTCCTCGCGGACGGACATGCCGGCGGCCTGCTCGTGGACAACGCCGATGAGCAGCTGATAGGTCAGTTTGTAGAGATAGTTTTCGACCTGCTCGCGGCTGACCGAACGGTAGACGTTCAGGATAAAGGCCTTGTTTTCCTGCACGGCCTCGAAGATCTGCAAAAGGCCCTGCTGCCATGTGTCATAGGTCTTTTTCCCCTCGAGCGCCTTGCGTGCATCCTCCTCGCACGACCATTCGATCAGATCGTAGATGTCTTTGAAATGATAGTAAAAGGTCATGCGGTTGATGCCGCAGTCGTCGGCGATGTCGCTGATGGTGATCTTGTGCAGCGGCTTTTGCAGCAGAAGATTTTTGAGCGACTGCTCCAGCGCACGCTTTGTGAGGTCGGACATGACAGATTCCTCCTTGCAGATGATTTTCGGATATGCGACGGGCGCTGCAAAGCAGCGTCCTGAGCTTGTCAAAAAAGTCTTTTTTGACAAGCTCTCAAACGCGAACCGCGGGGGTTGGTTCGCGTTTGAAAAGGCTGCACCCGGCTGCGCGCATAATTTGTGCGTTGCTTGCGCACAAATTCCACACTTGCCGGGCGTAGTGTGTTTTGTCCGAGGCCGCAGCGTTTAGAAAAAGTGCCGGTGGCACTTTTTTAGCGCAGGCCGAAGCGGCTATGCCGCGAGGGGGAACCACGTGGTGCGCGTCGCCGTGCGCGGCGAAACTCTACGAGGTTTTTGACAGTCTGGGGCGCTGCAAAGCAGCGCCCTGAAAATGGAATGGTTAGGGTACGATGATGCGCACGGCCTGACGGTTGATGCGGATCTCCACGGCCTTGCGGTCGCCGCCGTATTCGCCGTCGAGCGTCCATGCGACCGGCTCGTCGAATTCAAAGCGGATGGTGTCCGCCTGACGGGCGATGAAATACTCGTTTTGCAGGCTGCCGCGAAGCAGACAGCCGGCGGCATTCGAGAAATCGATCACATTTTTGAAATTCCGCACCAGAAGAACCTCAGCCAGACCGTCGTTGAGCGCAACGTCAAGATCGGTCGTCCGCGGCCGGAAGCCGCCGACGCTGGTGGTGCTGCAAACAAGGCCGTCGAGCACGTCTGCTTCGATCGTTTCGCCGCAGCAGCTCACGCGCATGTGCACGGGCTTGATGTCGCCGAGCGAGCGCGCGCCCGCGAGCAGATAGGCAAGCCGCCCCAGCGCGCGTTTGTCCTCCTGCGGCGTTTCATAGGAAACGTCGGTGAACAGGCCGAACGCGGCCACATAGGCAAACCAGCGGTCGTCCCCGAACGAGCCGATGTCAATGGCAAACTCATGCCCGGAGATGATCTCCTCCGCGGCGGTCACGGGATCGCGGGACAGACCAAGCGTGGAGGCCACGTCGTTGACTGTGCCGCCCGGAATGTAGCCAAGCGGCGGACGTTTGTCCGCCGGAAGCTGCATCAGACCAGAGACTGCCTCGTTGAGCGTGCCGTCTCCGCCGGTGCAGACGATCAGATCGAATTCCGCACCGCGTGCGACGATCTGCCGCGTGAGATCCCGCGGCGCGGCAGTCGGGTGGATGGTGATGTCATAGCCGCCGGTCGAGAAGATCTCAAGGACCTCCATCAAAGAACTGCGGATCTCCGCGTGCCCGGCATTGGGATTGACGAAAAACAGCATTTTCTTTTTCATATCGATCGTTACCTCAAAAAGTGCGCTGCATGTTGTGCAGTGATTCGGACGGGATTATTCCTTTACCTGCTCGGTCTCCGTGTTTTCCGTTCCGGCCTCGGCGGAATCGCCGGCCGCGGCATCACTTTCCGTGCTCGCTGACTCGAAAAGCGTAATATTCAGAATGCCTGCCATCGAAAGATCGGATTCGACGGGGTAGGCGGCGCAGATCTCGTCCTCAAGCACCTTCCACTGCTCGTTCAGATAGTCGCTTCTGACAGCGCTCTGCCAGTAGATCTCGTCCTGCGCGCAGACGTAGAAGATGATGTGGTAGCCGAACTTCGTCTTGACAATGCCATAGTCGGCATCGCCGCGGGCATCGTCAAAGCACCAGGCATTGAACTCCTCGACCATCATGCCGGGATAGACGTTTTCATACAGACCGCCGTTGGTGTTGCTGCCGGGGTCGGAGGAGTATTTGTTGGCCATTTCGGAGAAGGTCTCCTCGGTCTTGTCGCTGGCCTCCCACTCGGCGTAGATGCGGTCGGCTTCTTCCTTGGCGGCGGCCCATGCCTCGTCGGTGAATTCGCCGGTGCCCTCAGGATCATCGGGCGTGATGAGGATGTGACGCACGGTGATCGTGGGCTTGTCGATCTTCTGAAGCCCCTTGGCCTCGTAGTCTGCGGCGTGCTCGTCATAGTAGGCGCTGAGCTCATCGGTGGAGACGGCGATCGCATTGACCTTTTCGGTCATGTATCCGTATGCAACGGTGTTGTTCTGCACGAATGCCAGATAGTCCTCAAGATTTGCCGATGCGCCGTAGAGCTCCTGAAGGAAGGCGTCGGCATTGGCGTAGCCGTAACCGGCGGCAGTCGATTCCAGCGTGTCGCGCATGCTGTCGACCTGCGACTGGAGCTCCTCGCCCAGAACGAAGCCGTTCTTCTCGGCGTCCTGAACGACTGCGGCGATCAGGCCGAAGTTGGAGACGGCGCTGTCAAGGAATGCCTGCTGCCAGGTCGTGGAGGGGTCGTCGGGAAGCGCCTGCTCATCAAGGCCGACACCGCCCTGCAGGATATACAGGAGCATCTGGCCGTACTGCTGATACATATTGGAATACTGCTGCCAGAAATAGTAGGCAAGCTCGCGGTTGGTGAGCGTCCACTCGCCGCAGACGGCGACCTGCTGGTCAAGCACGGCGGGCGTCGCCTGCTCCTCGGTCATGGTGTAGGAGGTGAAGCCGGCGGCGTTCTCGTGCGCGATCGTCACGGGGCCGGAGACGCTCTCCTGCTCGGTCAGCGTCGAGCCGGGCGCGTCCTGCGCAGCGTTGTTTTTGATTTTGGAGGCGACGAAGATCGCCGCGACAGCCAGAAGCGCGATCACAGCCGCCAGCGCGACCGTCAGCTTGATGTCCTTCTTCGGCTGCTTGGGGGCTGCTTCGGCATCGGGCGTCTGCGCCGCGTCTTCTGCGGCGGGAGCGCTCTCGCTGCTCTGCGGCTGCTGTACGGTTTCTTCCGCCGTGTTATCCGGTTCGGAAATTTCTTCGGGCGCGGCAGCGTTCAGTTCTTCGTTTTCGCCGCGCATGTTATTTTGGTCCATAGTTTGGTTCCTCTTTCTGCGGCGCTTTTCGCCGCTGTTTCTGCTGGAAACCGGCGCGCGGGAAATGCCTCCCGACATGCCGATACTTTTATACAGTTTACCACATCCGCGCTTCGTTTGCAATGCGCCGAGGGAGGGCGTATCTGAATAATTTGTGAATTTGCAGCGGCAAAAGCGGGCGGAAGCGGCAAAATAAATTGTTTTCGTTGAAAAACGCAGCGCATTCTGATATAATATAAAATCACGAAATTATCGGAACGTCGGAGGAAATGCCGTGGAACGCAAAACCGTTGAGATCACGCCGGAGCAGCTTCACGCCCAGCAGGAGATCTGTGAAAAAATCAGCGCGTACTGGAAGACGCAGGGGCGCACGCCCCGTGCGATGGTCGATACCTATGGCTGCCAGCAGAACGAGGCGGATTCCGAGCGCATCCGCGGGATGCTGCAAAGCTGCGGCTACGCCATCGTAGACGAGGAGGAGGGCGCGGACTGCATCGTCATCAATACCTGCGCCATCCGAGAGCACGCCGAAGACCGCGTCTACGGAAACGTCGGCGCGCTGACGCACACAAAAAACCGCCATCCGGCGCAGAAGATCTTCCTCTGCGGCTGCATGATGGGGCAGCCTGCCGTGGCAGAGCGCATCAAAAAGAGCTATCGCCACGTTGACGGTGTCTTTAACCCCCACCAGCTTTGGCGCTTCCCGGAGCTTCTGGACACCGTTCTCACAACGGGAAAGCGTGTCTTTGCGACCGAGGACTCGGACGGCGTCATCGCGGAGGGGCTTCCGGTCGTGCGCTCGAACGGGCTCAAGGCGTGGGTGTCGATCATGTACGGCTGCAACAATTTCTGCTCGTACTGCATCGTCCCCTACGTGCGCGGGCGCGAGCGCTCGCGCCGTCCGGAGGAGATCGTTGCCGAGGTCAAGGAGCTCATTGCGGCAGGCTATAAGGACATCACGCTGCTCGGGCAGAACGTCAACTCGTATGGAAAGGATCTCGGCCTTGGCGTGGACTTTGCCGATCTGATGGCAGAGCTTGCGGAGCTTCCGGGCGATTTCTGGCTCCGGTTTATGACGAGCCACCCGAAGGACGCGACAAGAAAGCTCTTTGACACCATTGCCTCGCATGAGAAGATCGCAAAGCAGTTCCACCTGCCGTTCCAGTCCGGAAATGACCGCGTGCTGAGGGTCATGAACCGCCGCTATGATGCGGCGCAGTATCTCTCGCTCGTCGATTACGGAAGGTCGCTCATGCCGGAGCTGGTGCTGACAAGCGATGTCATCGTCGGCTTCCCCGGCGAGACGGAGGCGGAATTTGAGGACACCATCCGTCTCATCGAGCGCGTGCGCTATGACGCGCTGTTTACCTTCATCTTCTCGCCGCGTCCGGGAACGCCCGCGGCAAAAATGGACGATCCGACCTCGAAAGAGGAAAAAAATCGCCGCTTTGACAGACTTTGCGACGTGCAGAACCGCATCTCGCAGGAGATCCATCAGGCGTATGTCGGAAAGACGATGCGCGTGCTGGTCGACGGCAGAGACGGCGAGCTCCTGACCGCCCGTACCGAGGGCGGACGCCTTGTTCGCATGAGCGGGCAGGACAGCCTGATCGGGCAGTTCGTGCAGGCAAAGATCACCGGCTGTACGACGTGGAGCCTGACAGGGCAGAGCGTGCTCTGAGCCGGTAGGACACAGCCAATCAATCTATAATTCAGAAAATCAGGAAAAGAGGGTTAGAATATGGCAGAGCTGACGCCCATGATGCAGCAGTACCGCGAGATCAAATCGCGCAACCCGGACTGTCTGCTGTTTTTCCGTCTGGGCGATTTTTATGAGATGTTCGACGAGGACGCGCGTCTTGCGTCCCGGGAGCTGGATCTGACCCTCACGACCCGTGACCGCGGCAAGGACAAGGAGGAGCAGACGCCGATGTGCGGCGTCCCGTATCACTCCTCCGACAGCTATATCGCGCGGCTGGTCGCAAAGGGATATAAAGTCGCCATCTGCGAGCAGATGGAAGATCCGGCGCTTGCCAAGGGGCTTGTGAAGCGCGACATCGTGCGCATCGTGACGCCCGGCACGGTGACGGAGAGCACAATGCTGGAGGAGTCCAGAAACAACTACTATGCCTGCATCTGCCGCAGCGGTGAGAGCTGGGGCGTGTGCTTCTGCGACATTTCGACCGGTGCGTTCTACGCCACCTCCGCACGCGGAACAGACGCGGAGGAGGCAGTCTGCAACGAGCTCGGGAGCTTTTCTCCGGTCGAGGTGCTGCTTGGCGGCGGCGCGGACGACGGCGAGATGCTGAAGGGCGTTTTGCAGGAGCGGCTGCACTGCTGTGTGAACCACGGCGAGAGCGTATTTGAATATGAGGCGTGCGAGCGGCTCGTCTGCGAGCAGTTCGGAAAAAGCATCGCGCAGCTTGGCCTGGAGTCCGAGCCGGAGGTCGTCTCGGCGGCGGGCGCGCTGCTGGCGACGCTCCGCGACGCGCAGAAAAACGCGCTTCCGCACATCCGGGAGCTGGAGTTTTATCTGGCGGGGCGCTTCATGGGCCTCGGCCTTGCGGCGCGGCGCAATCTCGAACTGACCGAGACGATGCGCTCCAAGGAAAAGAAGGGGAGCCTCCTGTGGGTGCTCGACCGGACGGCCACCGCCATGGGCGGGCGCCTGCTCCGGTCTTGGATGGAGCGGCCGCTGCTGTCTCCGGCGCTGATCGGAAAGCGCCTTTCCGCTGTGGACGAGCTGGTCAAAAAGAACATCGACCGCGAGGAGCTGATCCTGGCGCTCAAGGACGTGACCGATCTCGAGCGCGTCATCACGCGCATCGTCACCGGCACGGCAAACTGCCGCGACATGGTCGCGCTCTGCCGCGGAACGGAGCGCCTGCCGGAGATCCGCCAGCGCCTTTCCGCAATGGATGCCGCGATGCTGCGGGTGCTTTGCGAGCAGCTCGATACGCTGGACGATCTGCGGGAGCTTGTCGCGCGTGCCATCGTGGACGACCCGCCCTTCACCGTGCGCGAGGGCAAAATGATCCGCACGGGCTACAGCGAGGAGGTCGACCGTCTGCGCGATATTCAGGAAAACGGCGCGGCGGCGATGCTTGAGATCGAGACGAAGGAAAAAGAAAAAACCGGCATCCGGAACCTGCGCGTGCGCTATAACCGCGTGTTCGGCTACTCGATCGAGGTAGCCAAGGGGCAGGTCGATATGGTGCCGGACTACTATGTTCGCAAGCAGACGCTTGCAAACGGCGAGCGCTACATCACGCAGGAGCTCAAGGAGCTGGAAAACACCATCCTGACGGCGAAGGACCGCATCGTGTCGCTGGAATTTGAGCTTTTCCAGCAGGTGCGCCAGACGCTTGCCGATGCTGCGCCGCGCGTGCAGCAGACGGCGCGGGCCGTCGCGGCAGTGGACGTGCTGGCAGACCTTGCCGCCGTTGCGGTACATAACCACTACTGCCGCCCGGAGATCGACCTGTCCGGTGAGATCTCCATCACCGAGGGACGTCATCCCGTGGTCGAGCAGATGCTCAAAAACGCGCTGTTCGTCCCCAATGACACGCGCCTTGGCGAGGAGGGATGCCGCATCGCCATCATCACCGGCCCCAACATGGCGGGCAAATCCACCTACATGCGTCAGGTCGCGCTCATCACGCTCATGGCGCAGATGGGCAGCTTCGTCCCCGCAAGGTCCGCGCGCATCGGCGTGGTCGATCAGATCTTCACACGCATCGGCGCGTCCGACGACCTTGCCTCCGGCCAGTCAACATTTATGGTCGAGATGTCGGAGGTCGCGGATATTTTGAAAAATGCAACGGCGCGGTCGCTGCTGATCCTCGATGAGATCGGGCGCGGCACCTCCACCTTTGACGGCATGGCCATTGCGCGCGCTGTTCTGGAATATGCCGCCGACCGCAGGCGCCTTGGCGCAAAGACGCTGTTTGCAACGCATTATCATGAACTGACGGACATTTCGCAGGAGCTTTCCGGCGTGCAGAATTTCAACATTGCCGTCAAAAAGCGGCAGGGAGACATGATCTTCCTGCGCAAGATCGTCCCCGGAGCCGCCGACGACAGCTACGGTGTCGAGGTGGCAAAGCTCGCGGGACTGCCCGACCGGGTGGTCTCCCGTGCGCGGGAGATCCTCAGAAAACTCGAATCGGACACGCCGCAGGCACCCCGGAAGCAGGCCGCGCCGGAAAGCGATCAGGTCTCCATGCTCGACATGGGCGCCGAGGAGATCCGCCGCGCGCTCGAGGCCGTCACGGTCGAAACGCTCACGCCCATCGAGGCGATGAACGTCCTTTACCGGCTCAAGCAGATGCTCTGAGCGCCGCAGACTGACAGGAAAGGAAGAATCTCATGGCAAGACGCACCTCCGCACGCTATTTTAACGCGCGGCTCACAAGGGCGGAGCTCATCGCGGGATGGTGCTATCTGCCGTTTTATCTGGTCGTGCTGAGCGTGCTGCTGCAGCAGCTCTTTGCGTGGCTGAAGCTGCCGCTGGATGCGATCACGCTGAACATTGCCTATTTTGCCGTCAATCTGGCGGCGGTGCTTGTGATCTTCCGCAATTTTCTGCGCCAGCCCTTTTTCGGCGCGAATTTCTGGGAGTTCCTTCAGGCCTGCATCCTCGGCTTCGTGTTCTATCAGGCGGGGACGTTTGCGGTGCAGTTTGCCGTGACAAAGCTCGGCGGCACCATCGACGTTTACAACAACGAGACGGTGACAAATCTTGTGCTTCAAAACCGATATGTGATGCTCGCGGTGTCGGTCGTATTCGCGCCGATCATTGAGGAAACGCTCATCCGGGGGCTGGTGTTCGGCTCGATTCGGACGGCGTCGCGTCCGCTTGCGTATATCACCGCCATTTTTGTGTTCACCATGATGCACAACTGGCAGTATTTCGGCCTGCATCCGCTGGGAGCGGTGCTGCTGAGCTGCCTTGCCTATGTTCCGGCGTCGGCGGCGCTCTGCTGGACGTATGAAAAAGCGGGAACCATCTGGGCGTCCATCACCGTCCACGCCATCATCAACGCGATCACATTCGGGATCGTTGTACTACCCTGAGACCCAACCGGAAAGGAGACGCATCCATGCCGAAGATCCAACAGCTCGACGCCCATGTCGCAGACCTCATCGCCGCAGGCGAAGTCGTTGAGCGGCCGGCCTCCGCCATTAAGGAGCTGATCGAAAATGCCATCGACGCGGGCGCGTCGTCCATCACCGTGGAAATTCAAAACGGCGGCATGACCTTCATGCGCGTGACCGACGACGGCTGCGGCATGGAGCCGCACGATGCACGCATTGCGTTTTTGCGCCACGCAACGAGCAAGCTGCGCACGAAGGACGACCTTGCCGCCATCGGAACGCTCGGCTTCCGCGGCGAGGCCCTTGCCGCCATCGCCTCTGTCTCGAAGATCGACCTTCTGACCAAAACGCGCGGCAGTGCGTCCGGCACGGCGCTGTATCTCGAGGCGGGCATCGTCTGCTCGGAGGAGCCTGCGGGCTGCGCCGACGGAACGACCATTCTGGTGCGCGACCTGTTTTACAACACGCCCGCGCGTATGAAATTCATGAAATCCGACACGGCCGAGGCCTCTGCGGTCTTTACCGCCGTGCAGCGCGAAGCGCTGTCACACCCGGAGATATCCTTCCGTTTTCTCAAGGACGGCGTTGAGCAGCTCCACACCGCGGGCGACGGCGACCGCCGCGGCGCGATCTATCAGGTGCTCGGGCGGCAGCTTGCAAACGATCTGACGCCGGTGGAAAGCCGGTGGGAAAAGATTGCGGTCAGCGGCTTTGTCACAAAGCCGACCGCCACGCGCGGAAACAGGAGTCTGCAATTCTTCTTCGTCAACGGCCGCTTCATCAAATCGCGGACGCTCTGCGCCGCGCTGGAGGAGGCCTATAAAAACCAGATGATGGCGGGCCGCTTCCCGGCGTGCGTCCTGCACATCACGCTCCCGGTCGAGGCCGTGGACGTGAACGTGCATCCCGCCAAGACCGAGGTGCGCTTTTTGTCGGAGCGGAGCGTTTTTGACGCCGTCCACTACGGCGTTCTCTCCGCACTCAATAAGACCCCCGGCGCGCCGGAAATGCGCCTGCCGGAAAAGCAGGAGCCAAAGCCGCAGACAGCCGCGGCGGCTCCGCAGAAGGACTTTTTCAAAACCATGACGGCGGCGGAATACCGCGCCGCCGCGCAGACCGCCCCGAAAGACGCCTTTGCCTCGGAGATCCAAAGACCCAAACGGCTAGATCCGCAGCCCGCCCCGGAGCCTGCGCCCGAGCGGGCAGAGCCGCCCGCTTCCGTGCGTCCCGCGCGTCCCGTGAACATTTTTCCGGACGCGCTCGAGGCGGAGCTCCTGACCGGCATGGCCGCTACGCGCCCGGAGCCGGTTCTTCCCCGTGAGCACGCGGAGCCGGAGACGGCGGCGGAAAACGCTCCCGAGGAAAACACCGCGCCCGAAACGCCCGTTCAGGAGGCGCTTCCCATCGAGGAGGAGCCATGGCGCGTGATCGGCGAAGCGCTGAACACCTATCTCCTCGTCGAGCAGGGCGAGCACCTCATTTTCATCGACAAGCATGCCGCGCACGAGCGCATTTTGTTTGAAAAGCTCCGCAAGCAGTCCGCGCCTGTCATGTCTCAGACGCTCCTTGCGCCCATCCCCGCCGGACTCACGCGCGAGGAAGCCTCTGCCGCACTGGAAAACGCCGCGCTCCTTGAGCGCTGCGGCTTCGGCATCGAGGATTTCGGCGACGGCACCGTCCTCCTGCGCCGCGTGCCCTGCGACATGGACCCCGCGGATGCCGAAACCACCCTCGCCGAGCTGACCGGCCAGCTTCTGGAGGGACGTACCCTCGACCCCGAGGCGCTCCGCGACGAGCTTCTTCACACCGTCGCCTGCAAAGCCGCCATCAAAGCCGGTTACCACACCCAGCCCCGCGAGCGCGACGCCCTCATCCGTGAGGTGCTCACCCGCGACGACATCAAATACTGCCCGCATGGGCGTCCGGTATGTGTTACGCTGACGAGAAAGCAGTTGGAGAAGCAGTTTAAGCGCACATAAATCCGGGCGGGTCTCTCACCGCATCGAATTTGCTCGGAAGGCTGCGGCATACACAGAAATGACCAGAAAGATCTTTACAAAACGGAGGGCCGGAAATGGAAGCATATGACCGCATCGTCTGCGTGGTTGGCCCGACGGCCTCCGGCAAGACAAAAATGGCCGTGGAGCTGGCGAAGCAGCTCGGCGGCGAGGTGATTTCCTGCGACTCCATGCAGATTTACCGCGGCATGGACGTCGGCACGGCAAAGCCGACCGACGAGGAAATGCAGGGAATTCCGCACCACATGATCGACATTGCAGAGCCGGACGAGGATTTTTCCGTCGGCCGGTATGTGGAAATGGCGGACGCGTGCGTGCAGGACGTTCTTTCACGCGGAAAAACGGCTGTGATCGCGGGCGGGACGGGGCTGTATGTTGACAGCCTGATCGCCGGGCGGAGCTTTGCGCCGGTTCCGTCCACCGGAAAACGGGAAATGCTGGAGCGCAGAGCGGAAACCGAGGGCATCGGTGCTTTGCACCGCGAGCTTTCGGAGGTCGATCCGGAGACGGCGTCGCGGCTTCCGCTTGCCGACCGCCGGCGCATCATCCGCGCGCTGGAGGTCTATCAGGAGACCGGAATGACCATCACCGAGCACAACGAGGAGACGAAAAAGCAGCCGCCGCGCTACCGTCCGGTGTGGCTTGGCATGACGTTTGAGGACCGTGCCGCGCTGTATGCGCGCATCGATCTGCGCGTGGAGGAAATGATGCGGCAGGGGCTTGCGGACGAGGTGCGTGCGCTGCTGCGCCGCGGCGTTCCCGAGACGGCCACCGCGATGCAGGCCATCGGCTACAAGGAGCTGACCGCCGCCGTCCGCGGAGAAACGGACATGCTTGAGGCCGTCCGGCTCATCCAGCAGCGCTCGCGCAACTATGCCAAGCGCCAGCTGACATGGTTCCGGAGAAACGAGCGGATACACTGGCTTTCGCAGACGCTTCCGCTCGATTTTGCAGCGATTTTTGCCGATGCCGCCGCGCATATTCCTTTTTTCGCGCGGTAGACATGCTACGATATGGGTATTACAAACAGAAAAGGAGTCAATACCCATGTCTCACAATGAAATCTATCAGGATCAGTTTCTCAATCAGGCCCGCAAAAGCCGCATGCCGGTGACCGTTTTTCTGATGAACGGTTTTCAGATGCGCGGCGTCATCACGGGCTTCGATCCGTTTGTCGTTCTGCTGCAATCCGAGGGAAAGCAGCAGATGATCTATAAACATGCGGTCTCGACGATCACCCCGTCGTCGCCGCTTCCTCTGACGCAGGAATGAGCCTGGCGGCTCCCTGCGCACAGGCAAAGGAGCCATTATGAAACAGGGCAAGCATTATACGACCATCATCCTTTGGATCCTGCTCGCGGCGATCACGGCCTACTTCGGCTACAACGTCGCGACCTCGATCCATGAGCCGCTGACGACCGTGACCGTCATGGAGTACGCGGCAAGCTCGGGCTATTACGCCACGGGCTACGTTGTGCGCAGTGAAACGGTGATCGAGTCGGAGTACGGCATCACCGTGGTCACGGCAAAGGAGGGGGCGCGCGTTGCCGCCGGTGAACCGGTCGCAACCGGCTACCTGACGGACAACGCGCAGGAACGCCAGCGGCGGATCACGGAGCTGAGCAGTCAGCTCGACCAGCTTGGATACGCTTACCGCTCCTCGTCGAGCCTCGCGGATCAGGCCGCGCTCGACACCGAGATCGTGAGCGACCTGACGGCACTCGCCAAGTACATCAGCCGCCGCGACATGAACTCCATCGCAGATCTTTCGCCGGAGCTCAAGGGACTTGTTCTGCGCCGAAGCTCCGACGAGGGCGCGACCACGGTCATTGCCGCGCAGATGACGGCGGTGCAGAATGAGCTGGACACGCTCAAAAATGAGGCCGAGGCGGACACGCGCGTGGTCAGCGCGCCTGCGGCGGGCTATTTTTCCAGTGCTGTGGACGGCTATGAGCGCGTCCTGACGCCCGAACGCCTTCAGAATCTGAGCGTCTACGACTACAACGCGCTCGAACCCGAAACGCCGCCGGAACATGCGGCGGGCAAACTCATCGCCGGAAATACGTGGTATTACGTGACGGCGATCCCTGCCGGTGAGCTGGGCGAGCTTCAGGCCGGCGATACGGTCAAGGTCTCGTTTGCACGCGATTTTTATGAGCAGATCGAGATGAAGGTCTCCCGCATCAGCGACAATCAGGCGGGCTTCCGTCTGCTGGTGCTCTCCTCCGACCGCTATATGCAGAATGTGACGCTCCTGCGGCAGCAGTCGGCGGACGTGGTTTTCGAGTCCTTTGAAGGACTGCGCGTGCCGAAGGTGGCGGTGCATGTGGACAAAAACAGCCAGCCGGGCGTCTACATTCTCGAGGGCGCGACGGCGGTCTGGAAAAAGATCGAGATCCTTCACGACAACGGCGAAAGCTATGAGGTGAAGCTCGACCTGACCTCGACGGCAAATCTCTGGCCGGGCGACGAGGTCATCGTGAGTGCAAAGAATTTGTATAACGGAAAGGTGGTCGGATAAGGATGGCAAGCATTGCAGAGAATATCAGAGTCATCCGGGAAACTATGGCGCAGGCCGCGAAGGCGGCGGGACGTGAGCAGTCGGAGGTGCTACTTTGCGCCGCAACAAAGATGAACGACGCGGCGGCAGTACGTGAGGCGGTCGCGGCGGGCGTGGACTGCTGCGGAGAAAACCGCGTGCAGGAGCTGACGCAGAAGCTCGCAGAGGGCGCGTACACGGGAAAGCCCGTCCATTTCATCGGCCATTTGCAGACCAACAAGGTCAAGCAGGTGGTGGGAAGGGTCGATCTCATCGAGTCGGTCGATCGGATGGAGCTTCTCGAGTGCATTGAGAAGATCGCCGCGAAGCTCGGCATCGTGCAGCCCATTTTGCTGGAGGTCAACATCGGCGCAGAGGAGAGCAAATCCGGTTTTTCACAGGAAGAAATTTGGCAGACTGTGGAAAAAATGGCGGATTTCCCGCACTGCCGTCTCCGCGGACTCATGGCGATCCCGCCAATTAGCCTCCATCCGGGCGATAATCGAAGATATTTTGCCGAAATGCGCAACCTTTTTGTTGACATAAGCGAGAAAAAATACGATAATGTAGACATGGAATGCCTGTCGATGGGAATGAGCGGCGATTATGCCGATGCCATCGCAGAAGGTGCGACCATGATCCGCGTGGGTACTGCGATTTTTGGCCCGAGAAATTATAATGTCTGACAGACACAGATATTGGAGGATACAAGATTATGGGATTTATGGATGAACTCAAGAAGCTGGCAAAGCCGTATGGCGAGGATGACGACGATTTCGACGAATTCGATGACGAACCGCGCTCCAAGGCGTCCCGTCCGTCGCGCAGCTCCGCCGCTCCGGCCCCGGCTCCTTCGTTCTCTTCATCTTTTGACGATATGGACGACGACACCATGAGCGGCAGCAGCTCCCGCCGCACGCCCGGCGGCAGCAAGGTGGTCAACATCCACACGACGGCCCAGATGCAGGTCGTGCTGGTCAAGCCCGACCGCTTTGACAATGTCTCCGACATCGCCGAGCATCTGCGCAGCAAGCATGCGGTCGTGCTGAACCTTGAGGCGACGAATAAGGACGTTGCCCGCCGTCTGGTCGATTTCCTGTCCGGCTGCGCCTACGCGCTCGACGGTAAGATCAAGAAGATCGCCATCAGTACCTATATCATCACGCCGTACAATGTCGATATCGTCGGCGATCTGATCGACGAACTGGAAAATAACGGCCTTTACCTTTAATTGACTTCGCAGGAGGGACAAGCACTCATGTTTACACCGCAGGAAATTCAGGAGCAAACCTTCTCCAAGGCTGTGTTCGGCGGATACGATATGCAGCAGGTCGATGATTTCCTTGAGCCGCTGACCGAGGATTATATCACGCTGTACAAGGAGAACGCCGTTCTCAAGTCCAAGATGAAGATCCTTGTCGAGAAGCTGGAGGAATACCGCTCGCAGGAGGCAGGGATGAAGCGCGCCATCGCCAATGCCCAGCAGACCTGTGACAAGATGATCGCCGAGGCGCAGGCCAAGTGCGCGGGCATGATGAACGATGCGCAGGGCAGCGTCCGCAGCCAGACGGCAGATCTCCAGCAGAGTGTTGCCGAGGAAGAGGAGCGCCTGACGCGCGCCAAGCAGACCGCGCAGAATTTCATCAATGTGGTCGAGCAGGATATCCGCGGCCATCTGGAGCTGCTGGACAAGCTCAGAAGCATGGATCTCAAGGTCGAGGAGCAGCCGAAGCAGCCCAAGCCCCCCGTGCGTGAGAAGCCCTACGATTGGAGCAAGCAGGAGACGCCCCCGATGATCGTGCCGTCCGCACCGCCCGCACCGTCGGCGTCCGCGTCCGACATCGCCTCGGAGATCTCGGAGAATCTGGAGAAGCTGGTCGGCTCGGAGCCTGCACCGGATCCCACGGTCGCTCCGACGCAGCCTGCGTCTCATCCGGACAACAGCGCAACGATCAAGTTCACAAATCTGAAATTCGGCAAGAATTACGATCCCACGTCGGTCTGACCGGCAGGGAAAAACAAAACGATCACATACACATGCGATGATAAGGACGAGTACGGTCACTCGTGCGCACAGAGAGCTGCCGGTCGGTGGAAGGCAGCGGCAGGAGTGACCCGAATATCCCCTTTGAGCATCCGACCGAACGGCAGCCAGTAGGCTCGGACGGGTCCTCCCGTTACAGAGGCATGAGCGCCCGCGGAGCTTTTGCGGGAATTCAGGTGGTACCACGGCACACGCCGCCCTGAGTCTTTGACTCGGGGCGTTTTTTTGTGATTATACTTCATTTGGAGGATCAAGATGGAATACAAAAAGACACTGAACATGAACAAATCCGGTTTCCCGATGCGCGCGGGTCTTCCGCAGCGCGAGCCTGCCATGCTGGAGGCGTGGAAGAAGCTCGACGTCTACGGCGAGCTGCTGAAAAAGAACGAGGGCAAGCCCCGTTTTTCCCTGCATGATGGACCTCCGTTCTCCAACGGTGACATCCACATGGGTCACGCGCTCAACAAGTCTCTGAAGGACTTCATCGTGCGCCTGTATGCGATGCGCGGCTACTACACGCCGTTCATTCCCGGCTGGGACAACCACGGTATGCCCATCGAGTCTGCCATCATCAAGAAGAACAAGCTCAACCACAAGACCATGCCCGTTCCCGAGTTCCGCATGGCCTGCCAGGAGTTTGCGCAGAAATACATCGACCGTCAGATGGAGGGCTTCAAGCGCATCGGCGTCATCGCCGACTGGGAGCATCCTTATAAGACGATGAACAAGGGCTTCGAGAGCGAGGAAGTCAAGGTCTTCGGCGAAATGTTCAAAAAGGGCTACATCTACAAGGGCCTCAAGCCCGTCTACTGGTGCCCGAAGGACGAAACGGCGCTGGCGGAGGCGGAGATCGAGTACCACGACGATCCGTGTACCACGGTCTATGTCAAGTTCAAGATGCGCGACGATCTCGGCAAGCTGCCGCACCTCGACCATGAGAAGCTCAGCTTCGTGATCTGGACGACCACGATCTGGACGCTTCCCGGCAACCTCGCCATCGCGCTCAACCCGAAGGAAAGCTATGTTGTTGTCCGCAATAACGCAAACGGCGAGATGTACATCGTTGCCGAGGCGCTGATGGAGAAGGTCATGCGTGTGGGCGGCGTCGAGGACTATGCGGTCGTCGAGCGCCATGAGGGCGCGTTCTATGAGAACATGCTGGCTGACCATCCCTTCCTGCCGAAGACCTCGCGTCTGGTGCTGGCTGATTACGTCACGATGGACTCCGGTACCGGCTGCGTCCATACTGCGCCGGGCTTCGGCGCGGACGACTATCAGACCTGCCGCCGCTACGGCATGGAGCTGGTCGTTCCGGTCGATGACCGCGGCCGCCACACCGATTACGCGGGCAAGTATGCCGGTATGAAGACCGACGAATCGAACCCCGTCATTCTCGAGGATATGCGTCAGAGCGGCGCGCTGTTTGCCTGTGAGGACATCGTCCACTCCTACCCGCACTGCTGGCGCTGCAAGAGCCCGATCATCTTCCGTGCCACGCCGCAGTGGTTCTGCTCGGTCGAGTCGTTCAAGGACAAGGCCGTTGCCGCCTGCGAAAATGTGTACTGGAACCCCGCCTGGGGCAAGGAGCGCATGATCTCCATGATCCGCGAGCGTGCCGACTGGTGCATCTCCCGCCAGCGCCGCTGGGGTCTGCCGATCCCGGTGTTCTACTGCAAGGACTGCGGCAAGCCCATCTGCAACGATGAATCCATCGCGCGCATTTCGCAGCTTTTCGCGGAGCACGGCTCGAACATCTGGTTTGAGAAGGAAGCCATGGAGCTGGTTCCCGAGGGCTTCACCTGCCCGCACTGCGGCGGCAAGACCTTTGAGAAGGAAACGGATACGCTGGACGGCTGGTTCGACTCCGGCTCGACGCATTTTGCCTCCATGCAGAAGGATCAGGGCTTCTGGCCCTCTGATATGTATATCGAGGGCGCCGATCAGTACCGCGGCTGGTTCCAGTCGTCTCTGCTGACGGCGGTCGGCGCACTGGACAGAGGCGCACCGTTCAAGCAGTGCCTCACGCACGGCTGGACCGTGGACGGCGAAGGCCGCCAGATGCACAAGTCGCTCGGAAACGGCATGGATCCGGCGGAGATCATCAACAAGTACGGCGCAGACATCCTGCGTCTGTGGGCAGGCTCGGCGGACTATCATGCCGACGTCCGCTGCTCCGATTCCATCTTCCAGCAGCTCAGCCAGAACTATCTGAAGTTCCGCAACACGGCAAAGTTCTGCCTCGACAATCTGGTTGACTTCGACCCGAACGAGCTGGTCGCGCCGGAAAATATGCCGGAGCTTGACCGCTGGGCGATCACGAAGCTCAACGAGCTGCTCGTCAAGTGCGAGGAGAGCTACAGCAACTACGAGTTCCATGGTGTTTCCCATGCCATCAACGATTTCTGCGTCGTGACGCTCTCGAGCCTCTATCTTGACATCATCAAGGACCACCTCTACTGCGATGCAAAGGAAAGCCTGACCCGTCGCAGCGCACAGACGGCGCTTTGGCTGATCCTCGATGCCATGACCAAGGCGTTTGCGCCGATCCTCGCCTTCACCTGCGACGAGATCTGGCTCCAGATGCCGCACCGTGCCGAGGATGACGCCCGCAACGTCCTGCTGAACGTCATGTCGAAGCCGTATGCAGATTACGCCCTGAGTGCAGAGGAAATGGCTGTCTGGGATACCGCCATCCGTGTCCGCAGCGATGTCAACGGCGTGCTCGAGCGTGCCCGCGCAGACAAGCGCATCGGCAAGAGCCTTGAGGCGCACGTCACGCTCTCGGCACTCGATGCACCGGCGGCCGAGGCGCTCAAGGCGGTCCGCGAAATGAACCTCGCGGAGCTGTTCATCGTGTCGAACGTCTCTGTTGCAGACGAGCGCGCAAGAGAAAATGCCGTCACCGGCAGCGGCACGAATTTCCCAGGCCTCACGATCGAGGTCACGGAAGCCCCCGGCACGAAGTGCCCGCGCTGCTGGATGCACTCCGAGCAGGCAAACGAGGAGGGCCTCTGCCCGCGCTGCGCCGAGGTCATGAAGAACTTCGTCGAGACGGAGCTTTGAGCGAAAGCGTTCCTGAGCGTATAAAAAGTGGGCCTGCCGCATTGCGGCAGGCCCATTGATTTTGATTGATCGATTTTTATTACTTTGCCTTGGCAGCGAGCTTGGCCTTCTTCTCGCGCTCGAGGCGGGAGATGAACAGGGCGCAGGTCGCGTCGCCGGTGATGTTCAGCGTGGTACGACCCATGTCGAAGATCTTGTCAACGCCCGCGATGATCGCGATGCCCTCGACGGGAAGACCAACGGATGTCAGAACCATGGCCAGCATGATCATACCGGCACCCGGCGTTCCCGACGTGCCAATAGAGGCGAGCGTTGCTGTCAGAACGATCATCGCCATCTGACCGAGCGTCAGGTCACGGCCATAGCAGCAGGCGATAAAAACGGTTGCAACGGCCTGATAGATGGCGGTTCCGTCCATGTTGATCGTTGCGCCGAGCGGCAGGACGAATGCACTGATCTCCGGCTCCGCGCCCATCTTGTTGCAGCACTCAATGTTGACGGGCAGCGTTGCGTTGGAGGAGGTCGTCGTAAAGGCGGTCATCATGGCAGGTGCGATGCCCTTGAAGAATTTGATCGGACTCATTTTGGACAGGAAACGGACGGATAGACCGTATACGAGCACGATATGCAGGATATAGCCAATGTAGGCGACCAAAATGACCAATGCTAAACTCCCCAAAACAGCCGGGCCATTCTTTGCAACGACGTCAGACATCAGGCAGAAGACGCCGATCGGCGTGAAGCTAATGATCATCATCATGATTTTCATGATGACGGCCTGTCCACAATTGATCAGTTCTCCGATTCGTTGTCCCTTTTCCCCGGCTGCCAGTACGCCGGCACCGAGGAAAATTGCAATCACAATGACTTTGAGCATATCGTCTTCGGCCATCGGCTTGAGCATATTGCTCGGGAAAAGACTGACGATCAAATCCATGACCATCTTTACAGGATCTTTTTTGGCCTCTGCAGCGGCCTTGAGATCGTCCGTTGTTTTCGCGGATTTCGTGGCCTGAGCTTCGTTGTATTCGACAACAGTCTCGGTGATGCTTTCGGATGGAAGTTCGGGGAAAATCTCCACGCTCATATTCTTAACAAAGTTGACGAGAAGCAGGCCGATGACAACGGCTAGGGCTGTGGTAAAAATGTAATAAACAAAGGTCTTGCTTCCGACAGAACCAACGCGCTTGAGATCTTTCAGGGAGATGACACCGTCGGCGATGGAGAACAGAACGACGGGAACAACAAGGAACTTCAGAAGATTGATATAGATGTCGCCGATTGGTTTGAGCCATGAGCCAGTAAAAGTAGTGTTTTTGATAAACGTGCAAATGAGGCCTACGATGATACCGAGCGCCATGCCGATAAAAATCTTGATCGGTAGGCTGATTTTTTTCTTCTCCTTCATACATACTCTCCTTTTCTTCTCCAGGGTGATCCCCTTAATACGTTTATTACAGTAGCACATTAAATTGGACTCGTAAAGGCGTATTGCTGAATCTTAACGAGAACTTAACGGCATAGTCGTGCAAAATGCACAACGAATGGATGAGAAAATGGGAAAAATGGAAAAAGTAATCAACCTGTGCAAAGAAACGAAAACACGGCGTGCGCCGCAGAAGGGTCGATTATGAAGGGCAAGCACGAGCGGGAATAAGTTTTTGAGGAGGAAGGCGAAGAGAGAAGGGAAACACAGAGGGGACAGCTGTAAAGAGAACATAG
>URLO01000041.1 GCA_900548625.1 uncultured Eubacteriales bacterium
GTCTGACGTACACGCCGCCAGACAAAACCGATTCACTTTTTATTTCGCCGTGCGCGGCGAAACTCTACGAGGTTTTTTGACAGTCTGAAGCGCCCCTTTCGGGGCGCTTTTCTTGTTCGCTGCGATTATTTCAGAATGGCCTTATGGAAGACCTTCTTACCCTTGCGGATCTTGAGACCGGCCTTGAGCTGCTCGGCCGTGAAGCAGGCGTCGATGGAGTCGATCTTCTCATCATCGACCATCACGCCGCCCTGCTGGACGAGGCGGCGTCCTTCGCCCTTCGACGGGACAAGGCCGCAGGCCAGCATCAGATCGAGAATGGCGATCTTGCCATCTGTGAGCTGAGCCTCGGTCAGCTCAGTCGTCGGCATGTTCTCATCGCTTCCACCCTGTGCGAAAAGTGCCCTGGCGGCAGCTTCCGCCTTCCGGGCTTCCTCCTCACCGTGGACGAGCTTCGTCAGCTCGAAGGCGAGCACTTCCTTTGCGCGGTTGAGCTCGCTGCCCTCCCACTTGTCCATCTCGTCGATCTGCTCCAGCGGCAGGAACGTCAGCATACGGATGCACTTCATGACGTCCTGGTCGCCGACGTTGCGCCAGTACTGATAGAAATCGAAGGGGCTGGTCTTGTTCGGGTCGAGCCAGACGGCGTTGCCGGCGGTCTTGCCCATCTTGTTGCCCTGCGAGTCGGTCAGGAGCGTGATGGTCATCGCGTGCGCATCCTTGCCGAGCTTGCGGCGGATCAGCTCCGTACCGCCGAGCATGTTCGACCACTGATCGTCGCCGCCGAACTGCATATTGCAGCCGTAGTTCTGGAACAGGTAGTAGAAGTCGTAGGACTGCATGATCATGTAGTTGAACTCCAGGAAGCTCAGGCCCTTTTCCATGCGCTGCTCGTAGCACTTGGCGCGGAGCATGTTGTTGACCGAGAAGCAAGCGCCCACATCGCGCAGAAGCTCAATGTAGTTGAGGTTCAGCAGCCAGTCGGCGTTGTTGACCATGATGGCCTTGCCCTCGCCGAAGTCGATGAAGCGCTCCATCTGGCGCTTGAAGCACTCGGCGTTGTGGTCGATGTCCTGCTTTGTCAGCATTTTGCGCATGTCGGTGCGGCCGGAGGGGTCGCCGATCATGGTGGTGCCGCCGCCGATCAGCGCGACCGGCTGGTTGCCCGCCATCTGAAGGCGCTTCATGAGCGTCAGGGCCATGAAATGGCCCGCCGTCAGAGAGTCTGCCGTGCAGTCAAAGCCAATATAGAACTTTGCCTTGCCGTTATTGACCATCTCGCGGATCTCCGGCTCGTTCGTGACCTGTGCAATGAGGCCGCGCGCCTGCAGTTCTTCGTAAATACCCATGTTGTTGTTCTCCTTGTTATGATATTTTTTCCTTTGTCAGTCCATCAGCCGCCTGCCGCAGTGCGGGCAGACCGCGTCGTCGAGGTCGTGCATCGTATAGCAGAACGGGCACTCTGCCTGCGCGATGCGGTCCTGCTCAGAGGGGCCGTTTTCCTCGTCTGTCAAATAAAACTCGAGTCTCCGGCAGTTTTCACAGCAAAATGCGCTGACGTCCAGCGCGCCCTCGAGCACATTGTTCCAGACACCCAGAAACGCACCGGCTCTCCCCTTTTGCAGCGGAAACCTTCCGATGTTCTGCATCTTTCCGCCGCAGCCAAGACATGTCTTCATGGCAAATCTCTCCTTTGCAGCAAAAAGCCCTCTGTCCGAAATCACGGACAGAGGGCGTTGTTACGCGGTACCACCTCTGGTTTTGCCGGTTTCTCACGAAAACGGCCTCACGGAGCGCAAGCACGCTCCTGCGCGATAACGGGCGCACCCGACACACTCCTACTGCGCAACATGCTTTTCGGAGGGCGGCTCCGGGATGTATTCACACGCGCCGCCGGCCTTCTCGCACCGAACGAAGGCTCTCTTTGCAGCGGGGATGCGGGCTACTTCTTCCCTTCAACACTGTAACGATATAACGCTTGCTGTGAGTATAGCGGATTTCTCTGCATTTGTCAATCAGTATGCGCCGAATAGAAGCGAGAGTTTTCCGTCTTTCACTTCAAAGAGCGCGGCGTGGTAGTCCGCCATGCCCATAAAGTACGAGCCTGCGGTATAGATCTTTTCGTTCTCCACGTAAATATTCGTCAGGTTCATCATAGGATCCTGCGCGTCGCGGCTTGCGAGCAAGGCCGTCTTTGCACCGCTGCCGGAAAGCGTGAGCAGCTTGACCTGCGAGGCGCACGGGTAATAAACGCCTCCGCCGAAATAGGACGGCGTTTCCTTCCCCGCATCCCAGCTCAGATAATAAAGGCGTGTATCGCCGGACCAGCAGAGGTCAAAAACGGGATCCGCCGTGATCTGCTCCAACGCATCGCCGCTGCGCTTATAAAGACCGGCCTCGCCCCAGACATACATCCCGTCGGAGCCAATCAGAAGCGTCGTGGCAAGCGGGCCTTCGGCATCTGCCGCCGTCTTGCCGCGGCTGAAGATCGTCTCGTGCAGCTTTCCCGTGTACGGCTCATAGAGCGCAAGGGAACGCGTTTTCTCCGTCTGGCACTGCATCAGCCAGTACTGCCCCACGGTGCAGACATAATCGCAGCCCTTTTCCCGCAGGGAAAGCTGCGCCTTGAGGCGCGCGATGACCGTGGCGGCCTCCGCCCGTGTCACACCCTTGTCCGGCTGGAAGCTGCCGTCCGGATAGCCTGTGAGAAGGCCCTGATTGGCGCAGAAGCGGATGTTGTCGCTGGAGCGCTCGTACTTTGCCGTATCCGAGAAGATCGGCTGACGCTCCGGCGATTCAAGGCGCTGTTCCTTCCAGTTGATGTTGAGCGGCATCGCTGCCGACGTGCTTTCGTTCATGCCGCCCCAGCCGCTGCAAAAACGGCCGAGCAGCGACGCGATCTCATGCCGCGGCATGGGCTCCGCACGACTGCCGGTTATGTCCGCAAGCAGCTCGTGCGCCGTGCAGACCGCATAGGCAGGCTGCCACCATGCAGAGGCCTCCTGCGCCTGATATTCCTCCGGATAGGCGACGCGGGCAAACATCGTCAGAAATTCCGCGCGCGTGACGGTGTTGTTCGGGCGGAACGTTCCATCAGGGTAACCCTTGATCTCACCTTGCAGATATGCGGCCTGCTTGTTTGCCCAATGCGTGTCGGGCAGATCCGAGTATCCGGCGGCTCCGACAGCCGTGCAGAGAAGCGCTGCTGCCAGCAGCGCAATGAGCAGTTTCCTCAGTTTCATGTTTTTATCCTTCTTTCGTTTTGTCCGCCAGACGGAGCAGCTCTGCCGCTCCTGCCAGCGTGGTATCCGTGATCATGCTACCGCCGATGAGGCGCGCCAGCTCCTGACGGCGGCCCTGCGCATCCAGACGCAGGACGCTCGTATAGGTTCTTTCGTTCTCCACGCGCTTTTCAACGGTGAACTCTGTGTCTGCCATCGCCGCGATCTGCGGCAGGTGCGTCACGCAGAGCACCTGACGTCCCCTTGCGACCGACCAGAGCTTGTTTGCGACCTTCTGCGCGGCACGACCGCTGACACCTGCGTCCACCTCGTCAAAGATCATCGTCCCGACCGAGTCCTCCGCCGCAAGTACGTTTTTCATGGCAAGCATGATGCGCGCCAGCTCGCCGCCGGAGGCGACCTTGCTCAGCGGCTTCAGCGCTTCGCCGACGTTGGCGGACATCAAAAAGCGCACACTGTCGATGCCGGACGGTGAAAGCACGATTTCATCAAACTGGCAGACGAAACGCACCTTCGGCATGTCGAGCTGGGAAAGCTCTGACTGCATCCGTGCCTCGAGCATCGCAGCTGTCTCCTCGCGCACCGCACGGAGTTTTTTCGCGGTGGAAAGCGCCTCCTGCTCGGCTGCGGCGCGCTGCTTTTCCAGGCGCTCGATGCGGTCGGATGCAAACTCGATCTCGTCGAGCTGATTTTTCGCGTTTTCCAGGAAAGCCAATATCTCCTCACAGGAGCCGCCGTACTTGCGCTTGAGGCGGTGGATGGTGTCAAGGCGCGATTCGAGCTGCTCAAGCTCCTCCTGCGAGTAGCTGAGCCCGTCCAGACGGTCGCGCAGCTCCTCCGCAGCATCCTGCGCCGCATACATGAGATCGGCAACGCGCTGATGCAGCGCGGCTGCGCCCTCGTCCACGCGCTCCACGCGCGCCAGAGCCTGCTCTGCGCCGGACAAGAGCTCTGCCGCGCCGGTCGTGCTTTCGTCGCCATAGAGCGCGGCGAACGCGCCTTGCAGTGCGTCTGTGATCTTTTCGGCGTTTTGCAGCACGCGGCGGCGCGCTTCCAGCTCCGTATCTTCCCCGGGTGTGAGCGCCGCGCGCTCGATCTCGTCGATCTGGTATTGCAGCGTCTCGACCAGCCGGAGCTTTTCGCTCTCGTTCATGGAAAGGCGCTGGATCTCCTTTGTCAGCTCCTGCACGCGGGCATATTTTTCCCCGTATTCCTCCAGCAGCCCGCCGTCATGCGCAAACAGATCAAGATAGGCAAGGTGGCTCGTCTCGTCGAAAAGCTGCTGCGAATCGTGCTGGCCGTGGATGCTGATGAGCTGGACGCCGAGCCGCTTCAAAATAGAGACCGTGACCGGCCTGCCGTTCACGCGGCAGACGTTTTTCCCATCGGGATAGATCTCACGCTGGATGAGAAGCTCGTCCGCACCGTATTCGACCTGATTTTCCCCGAACCACGCAAGCTCGGGAATGCCGGAAAAGACGGCGCTGACAAACGCACGCGGCGCGCCGGTCCGGATGACGTCACGGTACGTCCGCTCGCCGAGAATGGCGGAAATGGCATCGATCACGATGGATTTGCCTGCGCCGGTCTCGCCGGTCAGCACATTGAAGCCGCAGTCAAAGCAGATCTCCGCCTGCTCGATCACGGCGATATTCTCAATGTGCAGCACATTCAGCATAATTGATCCCTCCGTAAAAGAACAGTGCGCCGAAGCGGCGCTCAGTGTGTGATCTGTTCGCGCAGCTCGGCGCAGAGCGTCGAAGCCGAAGGCACGTCACGCATGGCGATGAAGGCGGTGTCGTCTCCAGCCAGCGTGCCGACGATTTCGGGAATGTTCATTTTGTCGAGCGCCGAGCAGGCCGCAGAAGCCAGCCCCGGCATCGTTTTGATGACAAGGATGTTCTGCGCATGGTCAACGCTGGTCAGGCACTGCTTAAAAATGATGTTGAGCTTGGCCGAGAATGTATGCTCGACCGGCTTGGAGGAAACGCTGTAGCGGTAGGCGCCCGACGAGCCGAGCTCCTTGATGATGCGAAGCTGCTTGATGTCCCGGGAGATCGTCGCCTGCGTGGTCTGGAAGCCCGCCTCGCGCAGCTCCCTGAGAAGCTGCTCCTGCGTTTCGATGTCATGATCGAGAATGAGCTGCAAGATCTTCTCCTGTCGTTTCGACTTCATATCAATACCTCTGTCTGTCAATGAATTTGTGATTGAGGATGTCAAAGAAACTGGTGTCCTTAAGGCGTACAAGCTGTGTGATCTGCTCAGAGGAGGTGACGGTGGTGACATCGCCCGGACTCAGCCGGAAGGCACGCCCGCCGTCTGCCGACAAGAAGGCGTTGTGCCTGCCGATCTTGCCGGTGCGGATGGTTATGACACGCTTCGGCCCGACCACGATGCTCTTTGCCAGCATCGCGTGCGCGCAGATGGGCGTGATCAACATGTTTTTTGCCGACGGCTCCATGATGGGGCCGCCTGCGGACATGGAATATGCCGTCGAGCCGGTCGCCGTACAGACGATGATGCCGTCGCCCGAGAAGGCCGTCGCGTCCACGCCGTCGCACGATACGCCGATCTGGATGACGCGGGCGATGGCACCCTTGGTGATGACGACGTCGTTGAGCGCCGTCTCACGATAGAGCGTCTGCGCTGCGTTCGTGACCCGGACATCGAGCATACTGCGCGGCTCAAGGGTGTAGTCCCCCTTCGGGATCTTTCTCAAAAGCTCCAGCTCGCCTGATTCCAGCTCCGCGATGAAGCCCATCGTCCCGATGTTGACGCCGAGGACCGGGATGCGGTGCGCGGTGGCAAATTTGGATGCGTGCAGGATCGTCCCGTCCCCGCCGAAGCAGATGAGCATCTGCGCATCGCGCAGTTCCTTCCGAAGATCGGAAAAATGCAGATGCTGCGGCAGCTCATAGTTCCGATCGACCTCGAACGGGAGGCACATCCGGACGGTCACGCCCTCCTGCTCCAGAATGTTTTTTGCCTGCTCCGCTACCCGGAACTGCTTGTCCCGGTAAGGATTCGGCGTCATAACGATCTTCATGTGTTATCCTTTCAGCGCCGCGTGCGCCTGTTCAACGAGCGTATCCAGCGGCGGATGGTGGTCTTCTCCGGGCTGCATCGAAAGATGCGCCAGAAATTCAATGTTTCCCTCCGGCCCCTTGACCGGCGAGAAGGTCAGATCGCGGATCGTAAAATGCAGCGAGTCCGCAAGCGCCACAAAGTCCTGCAAGACCTCCTGATGAACGGCCGGGTCGCGGACGACGCCCTTCTTCCCGACCTTCTCCTTACCCGCTTCAAACTGGGGCTTGATGAGGCACAGCACCTGACCGGTCGGCTTCAGGAGCTTCTGGATGGCGGGCAGGACGATCCTGAGCGAAATGAAGGACACGTCGATGACCGAAAGATCGAGCGGCTCACCGAGCTCCTCCGGCGTCACATAGCGGATGTTTGTGCGCTCCATGACGACCACACGCGGGTCGGAGCGGATCTTCCATGCAAGCTGGCCGTAGCCAACGTCGATGGCAAAGACCTTGGCTGCGCCCTGCTGCAGCAGGCAGTCTGTAAAGCCGCCGGTCGATGCGCCGGAATCGCTGCAAACAAAGCCGGTCGGATCCACGCCGAAGTCGCGCAGTGCCTTTTCCAGCTTCAGGCCGCCGCGGCTGACGTAGGGGCACGCATGCCCGCGTACCTCGATCTGTGCCTCCACGGGAAATTCCGCACCGGCCTTGTCGGCCTTCTGTCCCTCAACATAGACCTCGCCGCTCATGATGACGGCCTGCGCCTTGCTTCGGGTCTCGCAAAGCCCTCTGGAAACCAGAAGGACGTCCAGACGTTCTTTATTTTTCACGTTCTACGACCTCCAAGATCTTTTGAAAAAGCCCCTCCGCGTCCAGACCGGCGCGGTGCAGCAGTTCCGGAATGCTTCCGTGCGGCTGGAAGCCGCAGCCGAGATTTGCGCGCGCGCAGACGGCACGGATGCCGCCTTCCTCAAGCGCCGCAAAAATATCAGCGGCAACGCAGCCCATATCCTCGGTCTCCTCCGCCGCTAGAATGCGCCCCGTCTTTTTCACCGACTCCAGAACCGGCTGCATGTCGAGCGGCGCAATGCGGGGAAGCTTGACGATCTCCACGGAGATACCGCGCTTTTCGCAAAGCTCTGCCGCGCCGAGTGCGGCATTGACGAGCGTACCGTATGTGACAAGCGTACAGTCTGTCCCCTCGCGGAGAAGCGGCGCGTCCGTACACGCTGTATAGCGTCCCTCGGAGCCGGTCGGATACCGGATGGCGACCGGGCCGCTCGTTTCCCATACGGCCTTGCGGAGCATCGCCCGAAGCTCCGCAAAGTTTGCCGGACAAAACACCGTCATGCCCGGGATCTGACGCAGAAAACCGACGTCAAACGCGCCGTGGTGCGTCTCGCCGTCCGCGCCGACAAGACCGGTGTGATCGACGGCGAGGACAACGTGCAGCTTCATCAGCGCAACGTCATGCAGGAGCATGTCATATGCGCGCTGTAAAAACGTAGAATAAACGGCGACGACCGGGATCATGCCCTGCGCGGCAAGTCCGCCCGCCATGGTGACCGCGTGCCCCTCGGCAATGCCGACGTCAAAATAGCGCGCCGGATGCGCCTCGGAAAACGCATCGAGACCGACGCCCTGCCGCATCGCGGCCGTGATCGCACAGATGCGCGTGTCGGTTTCCGCCAGCCTCGTCAGCTCCGCGCCGAAGGCCATGGCGAACGTCGGCGCTTTTGCCGACGCAGGACGGCCGCTGACCGGGTCAAAGCGCCCGACGCCGTGGAAATTCTGCGGTGTTTTCTCAGCGGGGGCAAAGCCCTTGCCCTTGACGGTGTTGAGATGCAGGAGGACCGGCTCTTTCAGTGCGGCTGCGGCACGCAGCAGCTCGCTGACCGTCTCCACATCGTGGCCGTTCACCGGCCCAAGGTAGGTAAAGCCCATGTCCTCAAAGAGCGTCTGCCCGATGAGCCTGCGGCGCAGACGGCTTTTGAGCTTGTGCGTGAAGGAATAGAGCTTGCGCCCGCCCGGAATGTGCGCCGTCACGTTGCGATACCAGAGCTTGAACTCCAGATATGCGGGCCGCAGGCGCATTTTGGCGAGATAGCGCGAGATCGCGCCGACATTCGGCGTGATGGACATGCCGTTGTCGTTGAGAATGACGATCAGCGGCTCCCGGCTGGCGCCGGCGTTGTTGAGCCCCTCATAGGCAAGCCCGCCCGTGAGTGCACCGTCGCCGAGCAATGCGATGACATGATAATCTTCCTGCTTGAGTGTTCTGGCGCGCGCCATACCAAGCGCCACAGACACGGAATTGGAAGCATGACCGGCAATGAACGCATCATGCACGCTCTCGCAGGGCTTCGGGAAGCCGGAAAGGCCGCCGTATGCGCGGAGCGTGTCGAAGCGGTCCATACGTCCGGTCAGGATTTTGTGAACGTAGGACTGGTGTCCCACATCAAAGACCAGTCGGTCGCGGCTGGTGTCAAAGGTTTTCTGGATGGCGAGCGTGGTCTCCACAAGCCCCAGATTGGAGGCGAGATGCCCGCCTGTCTGAGAAACGTGGTCGATCAGAAACTGCCGCAGCTCGCGGCAGAGCTGCTCGTCACCCTTCTTGTCCAGCCGGAGAAGATCCTCCCGGCTGTGAATATTCTCTAAGATCATAGCAGCCTCATTTGGCTCAGCGCTTTTTGCGGAACTTCGCGGGAAGCGTCTTGAAAAAGGTCAGCGCCTTTGCCGTTGTCTGTACGATGGGTGTGCTCATGTGAATGGCAAATGTTTTGCCGAATGCCTTGCCGCCGACGGTCAGCGCCGCAACGAGCGCGGACAGCAGCAGCTCCACGAACGGGTTTGCCGAGCGGCCTGCGATGGCCTTTGCCGCGATGGTCGCGGAAGCTGCACCGGAGATAACGCCGCAGATGTCGCCGATGACGTCGTTGCAGAACGAGGAGACACGGTTTGCGTTGCGGATGAGCTTGAGCGCCTCCGCCGCCTCCGGCACCTTGCGCGACGCCATTGAATGGAACGGCGTTTCCTCGGCGGACGTGACCGCCACGCCGATGATGTCGAAGATAATACCGATCAGGACGATTGCGATCAGGATCAGAAACGAGACCGCCAGATTGGCGCGGCCGAGCAGCTCAGAGGAAACGAAGGACATCGTTCCCGAGATGAGCATGGTGAGAACGAAGATCAGAATGATCCACTTGTAGTCCGGCCTTGGCATTTTCCTGCCGGATTTTTTCTTTGGCTGACTCAAAACGGCTCCCTCCAGAGTCATTGCAAAATAAAAGGGCGCAAGCGCCCGAAATCTCATTGTTCCGTTTTGCGCGGCTTGCCCGCCCGAAACGGTATATTTTCATGTAAAGGGATTTGCATCCCAAATTGCAGCGTCCGTGCTCCGCACCAGCGTTCAAGCCCAATGCACAGCTCCGAACGAAGATGGCGCCGACTCAAAATAATGAAAGGCGAGAGCACATCGGCAAGAGCCGATGGCGCGAGATTTTCCGCCAAGGCAAGGCGCGAGAGCGCAGGAATACTTTGTGTATTTCAAGCTCGAAGCAACGCAGCTTTGGTGGAAAAGATCCGTCATCAGCCGCAGGCGATGGGATTGAGACTTTCAAAAAACAACAATGGCGGCAAAAATGGTTAATCTTACGGCTTAGGTCGGGTTTGTTTTCCCCATGAGCGAACCTCTCGTCACCGAAGGAGGCGGTTTCCCTTTCGCGCCCAAGCCGGTCTGTCTCCATGACCGATACCCGATTGCCACTTAGTCCGTACCGCAATCCCATTTCTGCCCCAGACGGACAGCCTAGGTGATTTCCACAACGGATTTTTCCAGTTTCTATCCTCTTTTGCAAGCAGTCTTTCCAAAGAAAACGTCCAACGCTCAAGGCCATGAGTTTGGACGCTTGGCTCTTTTTCCCTGAGCTGCTCACGCAAGGCAGGCTACTCTGCACACAGCGTTCACGGCTTATAGCCGGGTAGCACCGCATTGCAGGTTCATCCGGTACCGTACAGAAGTCGCTTACCGCGAAGGGAGTACGCTTCTGCACGCGATCCGGTCTCCACAGACATAGGGTTCGACGTCTTCATGCCATTGAAGGCCGCCCTGTGTCCGCAGGCATAAGTTGCCTTCCCCCAGCATCCACCCCAAACTGGGCGTAAGAAGCAGACACCACGGGATTCATAGATGTGCCCTTTAAAGGATTTTTAGGCCCTTCCTCAAAACTGGCAAAGCCGACTAGGATACTGCGCCATTGTCCCTTGTATCATAGCATGTTTTCCCTGCATATACAAGCGTGTATTCATAAATATTTTGTGAATTCGTACCAAAACGAACGTCTCGAGCGCTGCACACTGCTTGCAGGGCAGAAAATATACAGGCGGCGTGCCTGTGATGCGCACGCCGCCTGTTCCGCAAAATTCATTTCCGGATGAGATAGACGTCTTCCTCCGGCGTGCCGGGATTTTTCCGGACCGCGTCAAAAAACAAGGTTTTGTACAGCACCTGATCGGGCTGCCGCGAATCGTAGATGGCCCGGTAAGAGAATCTCGGTACCTGATGAAACCGTGCGACCGCGACATAATCAGACAGGGCAAAAACGCCGGACAGCAGACAGACGTACCCGAGAACGACAAGCAGGCGAACGCCGCGCCTGACAAGCATCTGCCGCACGGCAAGATAAAGCCCGGCGACAGAGAGAATCATCCCAAAAACCGAATAGATGCTTCCCCAGCTGCTTTCGCTCGGAAAGACAGCCAGCGCCGACACAATGATAAACATGCCGAAGCAGAGCAGCAAAATGCCGACCACCTTCTGTTTTCCGAGCCTGAGCTCATTGCGGCCGTATTCCGCCATTGCGGCGGCTGTTTCTCTTGTTTCCTGATTCATCATCTCGCTTTTCCTTTCCCCCTGAATGATCTCAGGGATGCTCACATCAAACTGCTCCGCGAGCTCGACGAGCATACCGATGTCCGGCATGTTGCTTCCGGTCTCCCAACGGGATACCGTCCTGCCGGAGACGTGCAGCAGCTCTGCGAGCTGCTCCTGCGTCAGCCCTTGTTCCTTTCGGAGCGCCTTCAAAAAAGCGCCGATCTTACGTTGGTCCATATCGGCCCTCCCTTCCCATTCAGCATAGCGCCGGACGCGGCATTGGAACACGACACAAAGCGAGAAATGCCGTGTTTTTCCGATAGACAACGTTGTCCGGTCTGCAAAAACAGCCACAGCAGAGCAAGCTGCTGTGGCTGAACTTGTAAAAGAGATTTTGAGATGATCAGAATTCGCGCAGCGCGAGCCGCTGCGCAAGCTCGGCGAGGAATTCCGTATCCGTGAAGTCCGCCAGTGCATCGATGGCCTCGTCGGTATAGCGCTCGATCATCTTGGAGCACTCACCCACGCCGTAGAGCGATACGAAGGTATTCTTGCTGCCGTCCATGCCGGTGGCCTTTCCCATCTTTTCCGCATCACCGAGCACGTCGAGCATGTCGTCACGAAGCTGGAATGCAAGCCCCAGCGCCTTGGCGTAGGCATCGGCAGCCCGAATCTCCTTCTCGCCGGCTCCGGCAGCCGCCGCACCCATGCGGCACGCCGCAGAAATGAGCGCGCCGGTCTTGAGCGCATGGATGGTGTGAATGGCGTCGGCCTCCAGCCGGATCTTTTCGCCCGCCAGGTCGAGCACCTGCCCGCCGAGCATGCCGTTTGCGCCTGCGGCCTCGGAAAGAATGCGGATGATGCGAACAATGGTCCAAGCGTCGGCGGGCGCGTTGGCAGCCGTCTCAAACGCCGCCGTCAGCAGCGCATCGCCTGCCAGAACGGCGTTTGCCTCGCCAAAGACCTTGTGGTTCGTGAGCCGTCCACGGCGATAGTCGTCATTGTCCATGCACGGCAGGTCGTCATGGATGAGGCTGTAGGTGTGCACCATTTCGATGGCGGCCGCAAACGGGAGCGCGTTTCTCCATTCGCCGCCGCAGATGCGGCAGAATTCCAGTACAAGGATCGGGCGGATGCGCTTTCCGCCTGCGAGGAGGCTGTAGCGCATGGCCTGAAGCAGCTCCTGCTGCGGGCATTTCTGGTCGGCAAAGCAGCCCTCCAGATACGCTTCCACGGCTTCGCGGTAGGTTTCCGTTCTCATTTTGTAGTCATTCATCTCTTACATACCCCGTTTCCACCGGTGCGCCATCGGCGCCCTTCATCAGTTTGACAACTTCCAGCTCCGCCTTCGTGAGCATTTCATCACAGCTTTTGACGAGGCCTGTCCCCTCCTGAAACAGCTTCAGCGCCTGCTCCAGCGGGACATTCCCCTGCTCCAGACTGCGGACGATCGCATCAAGCCGGTCGATCGACTGCTCAAAGCTCCTCGATTGTTCACTCATGTCTATCCTCCCAAACCTCGCGCACCTCCGCGCGGAGGCCCCCGCTGCGAAGATCGACCGTGATCGTGTCTCCGGGTGCAACGCCGGAGCTTTCCTGCAAAATCGAACCGTCCGCACTGCGTACAACGCTGTAGCCGCGCGCAAGCACCTTGAGGGGGCTCATCGCGTCGAGCGCTGCCGTCAGCCGGACAAGCTGCTCCTTTTTTCCCTGAAGCAGGTGCCGCGAGGCCGCCGTCAGCCGTTCACGGCTGTATTCCAGCAGCATCCGCTTGTCCTGCACGTAGTTCATCGGGCTTTGCAGCACGCGCTTTTCGGAAAGCGCATCCAGCTTCTGCCGTGAGAGCTTGAGCTGCCGCTCCATCGCCGCCTGCATCCGCGCCTGCATCTGGACAAGGCGCTTTTGCAGATCCTCCCGATCCGGCGCGACCAGCTCCGCGCCGTTTGACGGCGTGGCAGCGCGGACGTCGGCAACAAAATCGGAGATCGTCACGTCCGGCTCATGCCCGACCGCCGAGACGATCGGGATCTCGGATGCAAAAATGGCGCGCGCCACGCGCTCGTCGTTGAACGCCCACAGATCCTCCATCGAGCCGCCGCCGCGGCCGGTGATGATGACGTCTGCGATCTGGTATTTGTTGGAATAGCGGATCGCGCCCGCGATCTCTGCCGGAGCCTCTGCTCCCTGCACGCGCACCGGCAGGATCATGACCTTGCTCAGTGGATACCGCTTGCCGAGGATGCGGAGCATGTCCATGATCGCCGCGCCTGCACCCGAGGTGATGATGGCAATGCGGTGCGGGAAGGCCGGGAGCGGCTTTTTGTGCTCGCGGCTGAAAAGCCCTTCTTGCTGGAGCTTTGCCTTGAGCTGCTCAAAGGCGACGTGCAGATCGCCCACACCGTCGGGCGTCAGGTCGCCGCAATAAAGCTGATACGCGCCGTCACGCGGAAAAACGGTGATACGGCCGAAGGCAATGACCTTCATGCCGTTTTCCGGACGGAAGCGCAGGCGCACCGCGCTGGAGCGAAACATGACGCTGCGGAGCGCACCGGCCTCGTCCTTGAGGGTAAAGTAGTGGTGTCCCGAGGGATAGACCTTGTAGTTACTCAGCTCGCCGCGAATGAAGATCTCGCTCAGAAGCTCGTCACGGTCGAGCATGGATTTGATGTATTCGTTGACCTGAGAGACCGCATAGATCGTCTGCTGCATCACGGCTCCTCCTGCATCCATGTGAGGATGGCAACGCCGAGCGCATTGTCCGTGGAAAAGCGCGGCTCAGCAAACGCGGCGTCAAACTCGCGGCAGCGCTCGCGCAGGAGCGAATTGCCGGAAACGCCGCCGGAGAAAACGACCGAAAAGCCCGGATATTGTCTGAGCGCCTCGCGCGTTACGGCCGTGACGGCGTGAACGACGGTGAGAAGCGCATAGCGCGCCGTCTCCTCGCAGGAAGCGCCGCCCTCGCGGTATTGTCGGACTTTGTTTTCCGCACCGGAAAGAGAGAACGTCAGCGCATTCGTCTTGACCTTGAAGCAGTCCTTCCGGTCGCAGCCGCGGCTGAGCGCGTCAACGCCCTTTCCGGACGGAAACGGCACGCCGAGAAGCTGCCCCGTGCGGTCGATGAGCTGGCCGGCGGAGATATCGCTTGTTCCGCCGAGCTTTTCCGCGCGGACATTTTTTCCGTCCGGCGTGACGAGCAGAAGCTCCGTCGTGCCGCCGGAGAGATGCCATGCAAGATGCGGCTGGCGCATCAGCTCCATCCGTCCCGCCGACCAGAGCGCGGCAGCGATGTGGCCCTGCTGATGCGAAAAGGGATAAAAGGGGACGTCCAGAAAGCGCGCCAGATTGCGCGCCTGCGACTCGCCCGCCAGAAAACACGGCATATACGAGCCCTCCACGGCGCGCGGCCGCGTGCTCGCGCCGACGGCGCGGACAGTGTCTGCCGGGAGCTTGCCGCAGAGCGCATCGACCAGCTCCGGCAGACGCCTCACATGCGCAAACAGCGCGTCCGACTGCCGCAGGCCGAGTTCACCGGGCTTCACGTCCAAAAGGCGTGAGCAGTTTTCGCCGCCCACGCCGTGAAATTCTGCCACCGAGGTGGTGTAGTTGCTGGTGTCAAAGCCCAGCGCTCTCATTGTGCGGACACCTCGCGTGCGAACGCGCCAAGGATCCCGTTGACGAAAGCCACTACATCCTCATCCTCGTATTTCCGCGTCAGCTCGACCGCCTCGTTGATGGCGGCGCTGACCGGCACGTCGTGAACGTACAGACATTCGTACATTGCCAGCTGCATGATGGCGCGCGCCGTCTTGGAGATGCGCCCGAGATTCCAGCCGATGGCGTATTTGGAAATGTAGCCGTCCAGCTCGTCCTGCTTTTCGCGGATGCCGCAGACCGTGGACTGGATGTATTCCACCTGCTTGCCGGAGGGGCTTTCCTCGTAGGCATCGGACTCATCCTTCAGCGTGGCGTAATAGTCCGGGTCAAGATGCTCGCGCACGAGCGTCCGGGCGTCATCGTCGCGGAAGCCCATCTCATAGACAAGCTGCGCCACGATCTCTCTGGCATTTGTTCTGGTCATACCATTCTCCTCTAGCTCTCTGGATCAGAGTCTTATTTCTTGGCCTCGCGCGGAAGCGCAATGCCGCAGATGTTGACGTTGACGCGGCCAACGCACAGTCCGGTCACGGATTCGAGGCTCGACTTCACAGCCTCCTGCACCGTCTTTGCAAGCTCGAACACAGAGTATCCGAAGTTTGCAACCACGTTGCAGTCGACGAAAAGGCGGCCTTCCTTGTCACTTGTAACGCGAATGCCCTTTGCAACGCTCTTGACGCCGAGCATTTCGGCGATGTCGCTGCCAAGCCCCGCGCTCAGACCGCAGACGCCCTCCTGCTCGAGCACTGCCATGGCGGCAACGGAGGCCACCACGTCCTCAGAGATCTGGATCGAGCCGTTTTCGGCCTTCTGCGTGTAATATTCTTTGCTGTCTGCCATGATGATTCCTCCGTATCGATGAGATGCATGCAGAATGGATTCTTTCCGTATATTGTACCACAAAAGGCAGGAATTTCAACTGCCAATCGTGCCGAATGCACGCTTTCGCGCTGATTTTGTGATTATACTACAAATCCCGCCTTCTTGCAAGACGGAAAGCGCGGCAGAGCGCACCTCTGCCGCGCGAGCCAACACGCCCTCTGCGCGTCATTTGACCTCGATGACGCGGATCTGTGAAAGCGCATAGTCCGTCTGCCCCGTCACGATATCCGAAATGAGCGCAACATCCGCCTGCGCAAGGCCCTCTGCCGGAGCCGCGACCGCGACACAGACCGTGCCGTCGCTGATGTAGGTGACACAGTCGCTGTAGCCCTTTGCAATGACGAGGCTTTCGATCTGCGCCTCGCTGAGCGCGGTTGAGACCAGCTCGTTGAGCGTCCGCGTGGCGGCAGCGCCGACATCGCTTCCCTCGTCATAGGCGATGGTCTGCTCCAGAAGCTCCACCGCGCTGTCGCGCGATTCCTGTCGGCTCAGACGCACCTGCGCAAAATAGTCGGCTGTCTGCGATGCTGCCTGTGCCGCAGCCTCCTGCGCCAGCACGTCTGCCGGCTCCGAGATCACAAGGCCGTCCCCCATGACCTGCGCCGCGTCGAGCGTCTCGGTCAGATCTACCGCCGCGGTATCGGGATGGTTGTGCGACCAGTTGAGGTAGATCCCTGCGCAGACGAGCACCAGCACGGCTGCAACGATGGCATTGCGTTTCCAAATTTTCATCCTTTCTCCTCCTATTGACGTTTCATTTTCATAACGCTGATCTTATCGCTTCCAAGCCCTGTGAGTCTGGAAACAGCCTGCACGATCGCAAGCCGGACGCTTGGGCGCTCGGCGCCCTCACAGACGATCACGGCGCCCTTATAGACGGGGCTCCTCGTTTTTGTGACGATGGGCAGGCGCTGCGCGCTGCTTTCATGGTACAAGACCGTCTCACTTGACCGCTCGCTTCGCTCTCCGTCGGCGGTTTTTTGCTCGTCGGCCTGAAAAAAACGCTCCGGGCCGTAGTCGAGACTCAGCATGACCGCGACCTCGCCCGCGCCGTCCACGCGCGACAGCAGCGCCGCAAGCTCCGACTGGACAGCGGCCACATCCGGGATCTCCGCCTGCATCGGGGCGGTGACTGCCTTTGTCTCAGACGGCTTCCTTCCTGACGGCAGCAGCATGAGCGCTGCGCCCACCAACAGCACGATCAGGGCGTATCTGTATTTTCCGAGCACCTGCACAAGACCGCGCAGGTTCTTTATTCCGTCTGTTCCGCGCCTGTTTTCCATGTCTGCCTTTCCGCCGGTATGGCAAAATTTTCGATGATGTAGGTTTGCAGCGCCAGCTTCTGCGCCGCCGAGGCCTCGCATGTGACCGTCACGGCGGACGGGTAAGGATATGCCGTTTCAAGCTCCACCGTCACCTCCACATCCGCCTCCAGTCCGAGTGCGGAAGCTTTGTCCAATATATATGTCTGCGTGCTTTGTTTTATGATGGCGGCAACGAGCTCGCGGTTTTTGACCTCGATCCCGGTGCGTGCCTCCTCGGCCTGCATCTGAAAGCGCGCAAGCGACTGCGAAAGCGCTGCCTCGTCAAGCCTGAGAACGGGCCGCAGCGCACACAGCGCCAGCAGCATTCCGCAGCAAAGCCCGAGCACGCGCCGGACGCTTCCCTTCGGCAGAAGGCTCAGCCCCACCGCCGACAAAAGAGCCGCCGCGATCACCGACAGAAGATAGCTCCGCAGTGCCTCCGTCACAGCCTCACCGCCTTCATAAACCAGCATGTGCTCAGCAGCGCCATCAGCGCGGCACAGCCCGTCATGGCGAGCATATAGCCCATCGCCGCCGAGAGATTTGAGAGAAGGCCTCCAAGTCCGCCGCACTGCATCGTTCCGCCGACTGCCGCCGTGAGCTTGAGCGCAAGATAATGCACGCCGATGCGGCAAAACGGCGCCAGTCCCGTTGCCAGAATGGCAAGCAGTCCGAAAACGCCCGCGTAATTCCGGACAATGTCTGCACCCGCCAGCACCGTTCCGGCGGCGCCGGACAGGATCGAGCCGACAACAGGCACTGCGGTCGAGAGCGCAGAGCCCGCCGCCTTGACCGCCGCCGCGTCCGCGCTTCCAGCGATGAGCCCTGTCACCGTGAGATAGGCCGTAAAAACATACATGACGCCCTTGAGCGCCGTCTGGATGATCCATCCGGTCAGCTCGCGCAGGCGCTGGAGCGTTTCGCCTCCAACGGCGCACTCTGCCGCCGAAAGCGCCGTAAACGCGTAGGTCAGCGGGATCAGAAGCGATCGAATGAGGCGCATCAGCACGTCGATAAACAGCATGGAGCCTGCGTAGAGCGCAGCCGCGCTCGTCATGCCGCCGGAGGCGCTCAGCGCCGCAGAAAGGACGGGCAGCAGGAACGTAACGAATGTGCCGATGCGGTCGAGCGTCCCTGCGGCAAGGCCGATCATGCTCCTGAGCCCGCCGGCGCAGATCGCCGTCAGTGCCAGTGCGCCGCCGAGCTGCACGGCCTGTGCGGAAAGGGACGGCTCAAGCTGCGTGCAGAGCGAGCATAATAAGGTTGCCGCCAGCAGCATCCCGCACGTTTTTGCCGCCTCCCGAAGCGGCAACCGGATGTCATGGAGCGCATCTGCGAGAATTTGGCACAAGCTCGCAGCGAAATCTGCAGGCGCTGTTGGCGAGAGACCGCCGAGACGCTCCAGTGCCTCCTCGTCAAGTCCCTCCGTCAGCGTCTGTGCACCGAGAATGCCCGCCTCCTGCTCCGCAATGCTCTGCGCACGCGCCGGAAGCACAAGCAGGAGACTCAGCAGCACCAGTAGAACGACCTTCTTCAATCTAGCCTCCCATCAGCGTTTGCAGCAGCTCCAGAACGGCGTTTGCCAGCGGCAGCGCCACATATACGGCAAGAAACGTCCCGCACAGCTCCACGACCTTGCAGAGCGCCTGCTCGCCTGCGTCCCTGCAGAATGCACCTGCGATCTGTGTCAGAAGTCCGACACCGACCGTCTTCAGTACCGGCGCCAGCAGCGCGGGTTCCAACCCCGCAAGCCGCTGAAGCCGCTGCAAAAAGGAAACGACCGGCGAAACCAGCTCCGCTGCTGCGATCAGGCTGACGGCGCAGCAGGCACAGGCCGCGCAGAATGAAAACTCCGGGCTTCGCCCGCGCACGACGAGTGAGAGCACGGCGCAGATGACGCAGAGCGCTGCGATCTGTAGAAATCTCTCCATATTCAGAAATGAAACAGCGTCTTGACAAGCTCAAACAGGTCTGCGATGCGCTGAACGACGATCATCAGAACCACGACCAGTCCGGCAAGCGAGGTCATGGTCGCCTGCTCCTCGCGTCCCGTCCGGACAAGGACCTGATTGAGGATGGAGACGATGATACCCACGGCGGCGATCTTGAAGATCAGATCAATGTCGATCATCACAGCAGGATCACGGCGACCGCCAGCCCCGCGCAGACACCGATGGTCGCATAGCTCCTTCGGCGTGCGCTGCTTCCCTCCTCCAGACGGCGAAGCTGCGAGGAGAGCCGCGCAAGCGCAAGCTCCAGAGCGCGGCTCTGCCCGTCAAGGTCAAACTCGCCGAGCGATGCACCGAGCGTCAAGAGCGTCTGCCGCGCGGGCATCGCGAGGCTGAGCTCCGCCGTCCTGTCCAGCGCCGTCTGAAAGACCTGCATCGGGCGCAGGGTACGGTCACTGCGCATCGCGTGTGCGCAGCAGCGGAAAAAGGCGCGTGTCCCCTGCTCCTGCGCCGCGGCAGCGACGAGTGTGAACGTCTCTGCCAGCGGCGTTTTCCGGTACAGGATCTCGCTTTTCAGAAATGTGAGCGCATCAAGCATGGCTGCAAGCTGCCGCTCCTGACGCCGCACGCCGCCTGCAAAGCCAAAGCCCATGACCGAGGCTGCCGCGACCACGCAAAGCGCACCGATCCCCCGCAACATTCAATCCATCCTTTCTTCCCTGACCTGCCTCTCCGGCGTCAGAAGCCACAGTGTTTTGAAAATGTCCAGCTCGCACAGACCGCGGTAGAGCGGCCTTTTTTGCAGCTCGTCCCGTCCAGAGGCATGCGCAGTCGCAAGAAAGCGGACGCCGCAGTGACTCGCCTGCTCCATTACGCGGATGTCCTCCGGCGCGGTGATCTCGTCCACCGCGATCCAGTCGGGGCGCATCCCGCGCAGAAGAAGCGGGATGCCGGTCGCCTTTGGGCAGCCTGTCAGCACATCCGTGTGCGTTCCCACGTCAAGCTGCGGTCTGCCATGCAGGCAGGCGGCAAGCTCACCGCGCTCGTCCACGATGCAAACGCGCTGCCCTCCGTTGGAGAGCCGCCGCACGCAATCGCGGAGCAGCGTTGTTTTACCGGAGCCGGGGCTTCCGAGTATCAAAGTCGAGCCGCGCAGCCGCCGGACGAGCTCCGGCGGGGCCGTCGGGAGCTGACGCGCGATGCGGATACAGAGCGAGGACACCGAACGGATGGCGCGCACGCTTCCGTTTTGAACGGCAGCCGTTCCGCACAGGCCGATGCGATGTCCGCCCGGCAGCGTCACAAAGCCCTCGCGCAGAGTTTCCTCCGCGCTGTAGCAGGAGTGTCCGGTCGCAGCCGACAGGATCTCCTCGAGCATCCGGCTCGTTACCGGCTCCGGGCTGCCGGGGATCGGCCGCTCCTGCCCGCAGACGAGCGCCGCAGGAATCTGCCCCGTCCGCAGGCGAAGCTCCTCCAGCCGGGATGTATCCAGACGTGCCGCCGCACTGCTCAGCTCCGGCGGCAGGATCGAAAAGATGGGCTGTAAATCCATGTTCTCACCTCGCCACAGTCTATGGACGAGCCGCGCGCATTAGAACTGCCCGCCGGTGCGGATATTCTCGCAGCCTCGCGCATAGACTGAAAAGCAAAAGGAGGCATGTCCATGAAACAGATCCTGATCAGCGGCTTGGCTTCGCTGCTGGCGATATTATTGCTGCCCTGCGGCGTGCGCCGCGAAGCGCCGCAGGCGCGGGACATCGTGATCCTGCATGAACTGGCGCTGCCAGCGGCAGACGAGCAGCCGGAGGCCGCTCCGGCTTCCACGGAGGAGACGGTCTGCCTTCTGAACGGAGATACGATCGAAACGCTGCCGCTTTCTGCGTATTTGACAGGCGTTGTACTCTCAGAAATGCCGCCCGAGTTTGCGCCGGAGGCGCTCAAGGCGCAGGCCGTCGCGGCGCGGACCTTTACGCAGAAACGGCGTCAGTCCGCAAAGCATGAACATGCGGATGTCTGCGCGGACAGTGCGTGCTGTCAGGCGTGGAGCAGTGAGGCGGCGCTGCGCGAGCGGTTCGGAGCGGATTACGACACATACGCAGAAAAAGCGCGCGCGGCAGTCGAGGCCACGCGCGGGGAGGTACTTTTGTATGACGGCGTGCTGATCGACGCAACGTATTTTTCCTGCTCCGGCGGCAGGACGGAGGACGCCGCCGCCGTATGGGGCGCGGAGGTGCCGTATTTGCAGTCGGTCAAAAGCTACGGCGAGGAAAACGCCCTCCGTTACGCCTCGGAAAAGCGCTTCACGCCGGAGGAGCTGCGCGCCGCGCTCGGCGGTGCAGTGCTCACCGGAAGCCCAAGCGCGTGGTTCTCCGATGTGACATACACAGAAGGCGGCGGCGTGAACACCATGAAGATCGGTCAGACGTGCTACACCGGCACAGAGCTGCGGCGGCTCCTCGGGCTCAATTCCACCTGCTTCCGTGTTTCCGCTGACGAGGACGGCGTGACGTTTCATGTCCTCGGCTACGGTCACCGCGTCGGTATGAGCCAGTACGGAGCCGACTATATGGCGCGGCAGGGCTATGACTACCGCGCCATCCTGCAATACTACTACCGCAGCGCAGAGCTGAAAAAGACAGACGAATAAAAAACAGCACCTCATACTAAAACCTAATTAAACGCTTCAATAATCCAATCGCGTCCGGTAATGCTGAAAATGGTATTAGGGGTAAGC
>URLO01000042.1 GCA_900548625.1 uncultured Eubacteriales bacterium
GGCCGAAGCGGCTATGCCGCGAGGGGGAACCACGTGGGGCGCATCGCCGTGCGCGGCGAAACTCTACGAGGTTTTTTGACAGTCTGAAAAGGATATGTGTCTTTTTGGGGCACATATCCTTTTGTTTTCGGTTGGTATATTGACATTTGTGGCGCGTCCGTGTATTCTTTTACCAGAAAGGCTGCGGCTTTCAGCTGTACGGGGAATTGGACCCCGGCACCTGGAAGGCTCGCGGCTTTTTGCTGTCCGTCCGCGCTGTCCGCTTTTCGCCGCGATTGCAAACCGTCCGGCGGCATGATAAGATATTCCCAGAGGTGATGGCATGGAAAATCGTCAATTTGAGGGGATGCTCGCCACGGCGCGCGCATGGCTGGCGGAGCGCACGCCGCAGGACCTTGCGGAAAAAACGGGTGCCCGGCTCTCAGGCGGCGCGCTGCGGCTGAAAACGCTGGGACAGGAGGTTTCCGTCCGGCTGCCCGAGTGCGACATCCAGCCGCCGCTTTCCAAGTGGCACACGCTGACGCTGCTGCACTACCTCCATCTGAGCGACGGCACGCCGCCAACCGGAAGAACGATCACCTTCTCCCAGCACAAGGACGGACTGATCCGCGGCAGCGGCCTTGACCGCAATGCGGAGCTGATCATCCGCCGCGACCTCGGCGCGCTTGCGCCGGAGGAGCTGGTGCGCCGGTGCAGACTGCTCGGCGCGGAGCTCGTGCCGTCCAATGCCGACCTCTGCGCACGCTTCGACTTTGCCCCGCACTATCCCCTGTGGCTGAAGGTCTGGTTTGCGGACGAGGAATTTCCTGCCTCCGGCCGCCTTCTGCTCGACGAGAGCGCACCGCACCACCTGACGATCGAGGACGCCGTCACACTCGGCTCACTGGTCCTCGACCGCCTCACCGGTGCGCAGCACTGGTCGGCATAAAGCGTTTTGCTCCGCATCTGCGCGGAGGAGATTTGAGTGAACAGATACAGAGGAGCTTTGGAAATGAACGAAACCCTGTTGGAGATCCTGCGCAGCTTCCGGCTGGACGCCGCGCCCGTGTCCTGTGAGCCGTATGGCTGCGGACATATCAACGCCACCTATCTGGTCAAAACGGAGCGTGGCAGACGCTACATCCTGCAAAAGATCAACCATCACACCTTCCGTGATGTCGCGGGGCTGATGGAAAATGTCACCTCCGTCACGGATTTTCTGCGCGCCAGAGCGCACGACCCGCGCGGCGTCCTGACGCTCGTGAGAACGACCGGCGGCGCAAGCTATCTGCACGCAGAGGACGGATACTGGCGTGTCTGCGATTTCGCGGAGGACACGCTCTGCCTCCAGCAGCCCGAGACGGACGAGGATTTTTACCAGAGCGCCGTGGGCTTCGGCACCTTTCAGCAGCTGCTTTCCGATTTTCCGGCGGAAACGCTCCATGAAACCATTCCGAATTTCCACAACACGCCCGACCGCTATCGGGCGTTTCTGGAGACTTTGGCGCGCGACCCCATGCAGCGGGCCGCGCAGGTTCAGCCTGAAATTGAATTTGCGCTGGCGCGGCAGGCAGAAATGGGTGCGATCCAGCACGCGCTGGACGCAGGCGAGCTTCCACTGCGCGTCACGCACAATGACACGAAGCTCAATAACGTCCTTCTGGACGCAAAAACGCGCAAGGCGCTGTGCGTCATCGACCTCGACACGGTCATGCCCGGCTCGAGCCTCTATGACTTCGGTGACGCCGTCCGCTTCGGCGCGGCAACCGCTGCGGAGGACGAGACTGATCTCTCCAAGGTGGAGCTGAGTCTCGACCGCTTCCGCGTCTTTACGCGCGGTTATGTCCGCGCCTGCCCCGGCCTGACGGCAAAGGAGCTCGAAATGCTGCCGATGGGCGCAAAGACCATGACGATGGAGTGCGGCGTTCGCTTTTTGACGGACTATCTGGACGGCGATCATTATTTCGCCGTTCACCGTGACGGGCAGAACCTCGACCGCGCCCGCACGCAGTTCAAATTGGTCGCAGATATGGAACAAAAATGGGACGAAATGCAGAAAATCGTTGCCGAAGAGGCAGGCAGGAGGAACATTATGCAGTATTTTGGCATTGAATATTCGATCAAAAACCTGCCCGCGCTCGATGCGGACTTCATTCCGTTCGGCGTGTGGGCAAAGGCGTATCTGAAGGAAGCCAGCCGCCCGTTCAAAATCGCCGTGGAGCGTGAAAACGGCCTTGTTTCCGTGTTTGAAACGAAGCTGCGCGGCGCGGAATTTGCCGAGGCGAATGCGCGCTTTGTCGAGCGCCTTGTGAAGATGCTCCTCTGGTCGGTCGGCGGCTGGCGCGTGTATCTCTGCGGCGACGACTTGATCGCAAAGCGGATGCAGGACGAATATCGCGCGGGCGGGAAGCGCGAATTTGACGTCGGCTTTATGCAGGATGTCTATGAGCGGCCGTTTGAAATTGTGATTTCTGACGAGACACACTTCCCTGCCGCGCACGAACAGACGAAAAAAGCGGGCGGCCACACGAACGGCTGCCGCATCGGCTTTGACGCCGGCGGCTCTGACCGCAAAGTCTCTGCCGTCGTGGACGGCGAGACCGTCTACTCCGAGGAGGTCGTCTGGCACCCCAAAACGAGCGAGGACCCGCAATACCAGTATGACGGCATTGTGGCCGCGTTCAAAACGGCGGCGTCCAAAATGCCGCGCGTGGATGGTATCGGCGTGTCATCCGCAGGCGTGTTCATCGGCAACGCACCGATGGTTTCCTCTATCTTCCTCAAGGTGCCGCGCAGCCGCCGCGAGGAGGTCAAGACCATCTTCGACCGCGCCGCAAAGGAGCTCGGCGATGTGCCCATCGTCGTTGCCAACGATGGCGACGTGTCCGCGCTCGCAGGGTCGATGAGCCTCGGCGCAGGCTGCGTGATGGGGCTTGCGATGGGCACGAGCGAGGCAGTCGGTTATGTCAACCGCGAAAGCAATCTGCTCGGCTGGATCAGCGAGCTTGCCTTTGCGCCGGCCGACCTGAACGAACACGCCATGCGCGACGAGTGGTCGGGCGACCTTGGCGTGGGCTGCAAATATTTCTCGCAGGATGCCGTCATAAAGCTGGCTCCGGCGGCTGGCATTGCGTTGCTGGAAAGCCTGACGCCTGCGGAAAAGCTCAAGGAAGTGCAGAAGCTGGCGGAAAGCGGCCACGCGGGCGCGCTCGATATTTTCAGATCCATCGGCGTGTATCTGGGCCATACGCTCTGCCTGTACGAAATGCTCTACGACATCCGAAATCTGATCGTTCTGGGGCGTGTGGCCTCCGGCGTGGGCGGCGATCTGATCGTCGCGGAATGCCAGCGTGTTCTAAGCGAAGAATATCCGGAGCTTGCGCAGAAGCTCCGCGTCATGCTGCCGGATGAGAACTTCCGCCGCGTCGGCCAGTCGATGGCGGCTGCCAGCCTGCCGGAGTTCTGAGCGCATCACGCCTCCCATTCAGGCGCGAACTCAGCAGCGCGGCTCGCGTCTGAGCGCTTGTCAAAAATGCCTTTTGACAAATTCAAAAGGGGATGACACCCGCCATCCCCTTTTTCTGCGCGCAAAATGCCGCAGCCGTGCTTATTTCTGAAGCCGCTCCAGACTCGCCGCGAGCTTGCGGTTGCCGGTCTCGTAATCCCGCACGGCATCAAGCACCTGCTCGCAGGCCTCGCTGTCGCCGGTGTGGGAGAGCTTGTGCGCCAGCTCCTTGAGCTCGTCCGTGTGCGAAACGTTGTGCCCGACCATGTAGCGCATCAGCGCAACCAGCTCGTCACGCGGCGTGGCGGCGTGGTCGTGCTCGTGTGCATGCTCATGGTCATGCGTATGCTCATGGTCGTGCGTATGCTCGTGGGTGTGCGTATGCTCGTGGGTGTGCGTATGCGTGTGCTCGTGGGTATGGCAGCAGTCGTGATCGTGTTCCAAATGCATGTTGTTACCTCCTGATAATTCTTTCGGCGCAAAAACGCGGCGTTTTCTTCCCCAAGAAACGCCGCGCTTTCGTTTTAGGATTGGATTGGGATCAGTTATGATCTGTGTTGGTTGTATTGTATCAGACCGCAAGCGTTTGCGGAAGCTCCCCGGGGGGATTTTTTTGCGCTGTTTTTTTCTCGAATTTCTATCCCCGCATGGGGTTTCCGGCGCAGAAGCGAGTCCCTTTCCACACTTCAAAACCTCCCCATGGGGTTCTGTTTCTCTGCAATTTCGGGCAAAACAGCCAAAGAACACATCTCAAATTTGTATGTATTCACATTTTCTCCCACAGGAACCTCCCCGGGAGCTTTTTCTCCCCCCATCCATCGCGCTATACTGATCGTATCCGAAAATGGCGTAAAAAGCCAAAAAAAGGGAGGAAAAACAACGAAAGGGGCGCTGTTTTTGGGCCTGCGGCATTTTTATGCAACGTTTTCCGCGCATTCCGGTAGATACTGCCTGTTTCCGAGCACAAATTGCGTGCGTTTCCCGGAACGCCGAAGGACCCTTCTCCCCTTGCGCGGAAGCATTTCTGATTTTTCACCGTTTGCACAAAAAGCTGCCCCTATTTTCATCTAAAGCGCCAGTATTTCCCGCGCATTTGCCCCAAAAACGGCGCAATCCGCCGTATTTCCCCGCATAAGCCCCGCCGGAAGTCACGTTTTTTCCGCAACTGGAAAAAAATCGTCTTTGGAGAGGCTTGCGGGACGGCGCGAAATTTTGTAGAATACAAAGAGCGAAAGGCGGTGATGCACATGGACGGCCACGAACTGGAACAGGTTCCTGCGCACGACCATTCGCATCCACACGACCACGATGCGGACAGCCACGGCCATCCGCACCGCCATGAAAACACAAAATACGTCCAAAACCGGCTGGCACGCGCCTCCGGTCATTTGCAGCATGTCCGCGCGATGGTGGATAGCGGAGAGGACTGCTCAGATGTGCTGATGCAGCTTTCCGCCGTCATCGGCGCGCTGCAATCCATCGCCAAGGTGATCCTGAAGGACCACCTTGACCACTGCGTTGTGGACGCGGTGCAATCGGGTGATACACAGACGCTCGACGATTTCAAAAAGGCCATTGACCGCTATATTCGCTGAGGAGGAACGCCATGCTCGAGAAGAATTTTGATCCGTGGAAGCGGGTACGTGAGTTTGATCCCGATGCACTGCTGCACGAAAGCAGCGATCTGGTGCAGTGGCCGATCAAGCTCTACAAGGCGCCGAAGCTCTCGCCCTATTACCATCACGGCCACTTGCTTGTGGCGGCGGACTGCTCCGCGTTTTCTTATCCGGGCTTCCACGATACGCTTTCCAAGGGCCGCGTGCCGCTGATCTGCTGCCCGGAAAACGATTTTGACATCACGGTAAAGCTGGCGGAGATCTTCAGCCTCAACGACGTTGCAAGCGTCACCGTCGTCACGATGGACAAGCCCTGCTGCGCCGATCTCAAGGACATGGTGCTGCGCGCCGTCAAGCAAAGCCACATGCCCATCCCCGTGCAGGTCACGCACCTGTTCGTAGACGCTGAGGAGGTCGATTGAGCTGCGAGCGTTTGGTGAAGCCTGCCGCGACGGGCTGACCCGGACGCCTCTTCTTCCACGTCACGGCTCTCTCCGGAGGAATTTCTGACGCGCTGCATCGTTTACTTCCGCATCCTCGGAATGGCGGACTCCGCCTCCGAGGCATATCTCCGCAAGTATTTTCAGCAAAACGCCGCAGACGGCGTCCCCACGGAGCAGCCGCACCTCAATCTGGCGCTTCTGTCGTGGGCGCCCGCCCGCGCCTGACCCGCGCAAGGCTCCGATATGACAGCCCCAATGTCCCCTGTTTGACTCAGGATCCCGCAGGGTTCCTGTCAATAAACTCGGCATACTGCCAATTATTGTTGTTTGCGAGGAGAAAATTATGACCAACGTGAAACCGGATCAAGCAGCGCTTACGAAAAGACCCCTTGTCAAAAAAGCCGTCAGTGTGGAGGCCTTTGTCTTTCTGCTTCTGTTCTTCGGCTTTTGGGCTGTGCTTGGGCACAAAATGGGCACGGTCAATCTGATGAGCACCCTGATGAATACCGCCTACGATCTTCTGATCTCCACGGTGTTCTACATTATGGCGATCTCCGTCGTGGCCGGCGCCGTCGCAGAGCTTTTCAATGAGTTCGGCGTCACGTCCCTTCTCAACCGCATCCTGTCCCCGCTCATCAAACCCGTTTATGACCTGCCCGGCGCGTCCGTGGTCGGCATTTTCGCCTGCTTCTTCTCGGACAATCCGGCGATTCTGACACTCGCTGACAACAATGCGTTTAAGCGGTATTTCAAAAAGTATCAGGTTCCGCCGCTGACCAACATCGGAACGAGCTTCGGCATGGGTCTTGTCATCATTGCGTTTATGGTCGGCGTGAAGTCGCCGGTCGGCGAGAGCTTTGTCTCTGCCGCCGCAATCGGCTTTGTCGGCGCGGTGATCGGCTCGATCGTGAGTACGCGCCTCATGTCGCATTACACGAAAAAGAAATTCGGGACCGAGGAGCCTGCCGTTTCCGGCGAATGCACCGACGGCTATGACATGGTTCGCGAGCGCCTCGTCCGCGAGGGCAGCATCGGCGGCCGCATCCTTTCCTCCCTGCTTGAGGGCGGCAAGTCCGGCGTCAAGATCGGTCTGGATATCATTCCGGGCGTGCTCATCATCTGCTCGGTCGTCATGCTTCTGACCTTCTCCGAGCCGGCCGGCGGCTACACCGGCGGCGCCTATGAGGGCGTGGCCTTCCTACCGTGGGTCGGTGAAAAGCTCAGCTTTATCCTGACGCCTCTGTTCGGATTCTCCTCGCCGGAGTCGATCTCCGTGCCGATCATGTCGCTCGGCGCAGCCGGTGCGGCGATCTCCGTTGTTCCGCGTCTGGTGTCCGAGGGACTGGCGCACGCGAACGACATCGCTGTGTTTACGGCGATCTGCATGTGCTGGAGCGGTTATCTGAGCACCCACATCGCCATGCTCGAGGAGCTCGGCTACCGCGAGCTCAGCGGAAGATCGATCCTGTACCACACGATCGGCGGCCTCGTCGCCGGCATCAGCGCAAACTGGATCTTCAAGCTCATCATGCTCATCTGATCCACATTTTCTGACACACAAAGGGGCTGTCTCACTAAGAGGCAGCTCCTTTTGTCTGCATTGGGTACTATTCTTCGCACTCGATGTAATACACGCTTAACAGCAGCTCCAGAAGCCCCGCCTCGTCGATGTCGTACTGCACATAGTTGTCTGCGCTCATTCTGACCTCGCCCGGGACGGTCCGGATCTCCGGCGCGATCGTCATGTTGGCAGCCGCCGTGGCAAGATAGAGCATTTCACCGGTCGTGAGGTCGGTCACGACCTCATTTTTGATGCTGTTGTAGATGTCCAGAATGCTCTCCGGATTTTTCTTGATCTGCTCCATCGTCTTTTTCATCAGCGCCTTCACGTATTGCTTCTGACGCTCCATGCGGTTCAGGTTTCCCTGCGGTGTGCGCTCTCTGGCGCGGATATACCGCTCCGCCATCCTGCCGTCCAGCGTCACCTCCGCACCCTTCTGCATGGCAGGGTCCTTATAGTCGAGATCCTCCAGGATCGTGACGCGCACGCCGCCGACCGCGTCGTTGAGCGCCCGCAGCCCGTTGAGATACAGCGCCGAGCAGGATCTGATCGGCAGCTCGCTCATGATGCGGCTGACTGCATCCTTTGTGATCTCGCAGCTTTTTTCCTTTCCCTCTCCGTAGGAAAACGCCAGCGCCAGCTGCCCGTATGCGCGGTCGCGCTCCGTCCCGTCCGGGTTCAGGCGCTGAAATTCGCACATCGTATCGCGCGAAAGGGAGATCAGCGAGATGCGGTTGCTGCGGAAGTCCATCGCCGCCAGCATGACGACGTCGCTGAACGCATGGACATTGCAGCTCCCGTCTGACTGCTCCGGCGTGTTGGAGTCGATGCCGAGCAGCAAAAATGTCTGCACCTCGTCGTTGAAGCGGTATCGCTTCCCGTCCGCCAGAACGGAGTTGTCGTCCTGTAGAATCAGTCTCGGCGGCTGTTTGTCCTGCGGGGCATCGGTTTCTTCCTCCGTCTGCGTTTGCGGCGCAAACGCCTCCAGATTCGGCGCAGCGGCGCCCTTGCGGAGATTTTTTCCGCTGAGATACACATGCACCGCCAGCGCGCTCATCCCAGCGGCCAGAACAGCCAATATGCAGACGAGCACGCGCCACACGCGGCTGCGCCGTTTTTTTTGCTTCGGAGCAGCCGCCTGCGGCTGCTCCGGGTCTTTCTGTTTCAGCTTTTGTCCCCGATCCTGCGGCATCGGCTCACTTCTCCCCTTCCGTCCCGGCCGCGGCCGGATGCACTGTCTCCAGCCGTCCCATGACAAGGTAGCGCCGGCTCTTGTCCTGCTCGAAGCAGGTGGAGAGCGCAAGAACCTTGTCTCCGGGCGCAGGCATACCGTCCTCGTCAAAATGGCTGTTCTGCGGGTCGGCGATCTCGCGCACCGTATTGAAAAAGCCCGTAAAGATCACGGGATCTGAAAAATCGTAATAATAAAGCAGGTGCTCCGAGCCATGCACGAACGCGGCAAACACGCGGTAAACGTACATGGCCGACGGCGTGTAGACGATCATCTGATCGTGCGTGTCAAAATAGTCCTGCTCCGCGTAGCTGTTAAGCTCGTGAAACGGCCCCGGCTGGCCGAGGACCGTCCCGTGCCCGTAGAGGATCGTCACCGGCGCGTCAAAGCTGCGGTCGTTGTAGGTCTCCTGTGAAAAAACCGCGCCGCACATGTAATATTCCCCGTGGGCATTGTGCGCGTTGTAGTACAGATCGTCGCCGGGATGCTGCAAAACCGGCGCATCGACCTGCGTATCCGGCAGCGCGAGCCATGCGTAAATATCCGGCGAGACCTCCGCAAGCTGCGCAAAATCGACCGGGATCTCCACCGGCTGCGGCTGCGGCGGCTCCTCCGGCTCCTGCTCCGGCGCCGGCTGCTGCGGCGCCTCCTGCCGATGCGTCTTATCCGCCTGCGGCGGCTGCGGCGTCGCGGGCGCGGGTCTGACCTGCTGGGTCAGCGCAGCCTCGCTTCCGGCCCCACGGTAATACTGATAAAGAAACACACCGCACGCCGCGCAGATCAGCACACAGAGCGTGCCCACGGCGATCAGAATGTATTTTCCCGCTTTTTTAGGCATCGAATGCTTGCCTCCCATCCAGAATCCAAAGAAGACCGGCGTCCCAAATGTTCCGATTCAGGACGCCGGCCGGCTTGCCGGGCGATTATCTGGCAAAAGCCTTCTTGAACGCGGCCGACGCCGCGAAAAGGCAGGCTGCCATTCCGATGACGACCATGAGAAGCCCTCCGTTCATGCCGGTCTGCGGGGACTGGACTGTCGGGTCGGTGACGATCTCCACCTTTTCATCCGGGCTGGGGACGCCCGCTGCGTAAACAGCGGCTGACAGAAGTCCAATCATCAGAATGCAGACGAGCATCCATGCAACAATGCGTTTCACTGTGATTCCCTCCTTCCTGAATACGGATTCTATAGTACCGGTTTCCCGTAATACCCTGATTTCTGTGCGTGCCTCACACGCCGTCCTTCCTCCAGACCATCCTGTTCACGATGCCCGTGTAGCTCTGGATGATGCGGGCGACCTTCATCGACACATTTTCCGCGGCATAGTCCGCCACCGGCGTGCCGAAGGTGCTCTCCTCCTGCATCCGTACAGCCATCTCTACGGCCTGTATCAGCGGCTCCGCGTCAATTCCCGCCAGTACGAAGCAGCCCGCGTCCAGCGCCTCCGGGCGCTCCGTGGATGTCCGGATGCTGACTGCCGGGAAGGGCTTCCCGACAGAGAGGAAGAAGCTGCTCTCCTCGGGCAGCGTTCCGCTGTCGGAAACGACCGCAAAGGCGTTCATCTGAAGGCAGTTGTAGTCGTGAAAGCCCAGCGGCTCATGCGCGATCACACGGCTGTCCAGCCGGAAGCCGGTGGCCTCGAGGCGTTTTCTGCTTCTCGGGTGGCAGGAGTAGAGGATCGGCAGATCGTATGCCTCCGCCAGCGCGTTGACCGCCGTAAAGAGCCGGAAGAAATTGCGGTCGGTGTCAATGTTCTCCTCCCGGTGGGCCGAGAGCAGGATATACCGCCCTTTTGTCAGCCCCAGCCGCCTGTGGATGTCGCTTTGTTCGATGCTTCCGAGATTTGCGCGCAGCACCTCCGCCATGGGGCTTCCCGTCACAAAGGTGCGTTCCTTCGGAAGCCCGCACTCCATCAGATAGCGGCGCGCGTGCTCCGAGTAGCAGAGATTGACGTCGCTGATGATGTCCACGATGCGGCGGTTCGTCTCCTCCGGGAGGCACTCGTCCTTGCAGCGGTTGCCCGCCTCCATGTGAAAGATCGGAATGTGCAGCCGCTTTGCGCCGATCACGGACAGGCAGGAGTTGGTGTCGCCCAAGACCAGCACCGCGTCCGGCTTGAGCTGCGCCATCAGCTTGTAGGAGCGCTCGATGATGTTCCCGATCGTCGCGCCGAGATCGTCGCCCACGGCGTCGAGATAATAGTCCGGCGCACGAAGGCCGAGGTCGTCAAAAAACACCTGATTGAGTGTGTAGTCGTAGTTCTGACCGGTATGAACGAGGATCTGCTCAAAATACCGGTCGCAGCAGCGGATGGTCGCGGACAGGCGGATGATCTCCGGCCGCGTGCCGAGAATCGTCATCAGCCTCAGCTTTCCCATTTTTTACACCTCCTCGAAGTAGGTATCCGGATGGTCGGGGTCAAAGGGCTCGTTTGCCCACATGAGCGTTACCAGCGCCTCCGTCCGGCTCAGATTGATGATGCTGTGCGTATAGCCCGGCAGCATATGAACAGCCTGAACATGCGCGCCGCTCACCTCAAATTCGATCACCTCGTCCGAGCCGATCTGCCGCTCCCGGATCAGGCCATGTCCGGCGACCACCATAAAAAACTCCCACTTGCTGTTGTGCCAGTGCTGTCCCTTGGTGAGGCCCGGATTTGTGACGTTGACGGAGATCTGACCGCAGGCAGCGGTTTTCAGAAGCTCCGTGAAGCTGCCGCGCGCATCCGCGTTCATTTTGAGCGGAAATGCGATCCTTTCAGGCGGCAGATCGGAAAGATATGTGCTGTAGAGCTTCTTTGCGAAGCTGTTTTCCGGAATTTCCGGAAGCAGGAGCGTCTGCGGCTGCTCTCGGAAGCTCCGGAGCAGGCGGACGATCTCGCCGAGCGTCACACGATGGCTGACAGGAACGCGGCAGTAGGACGCCGACACCCGGTGTGGCCGGCCCTCCATCGCGTCAAGAATCTCGTCGATCACATCGTCAATATAGCTCAGTTCCAGCTCCGTCTCCGGGTCGGAAACGGTGATGGGCAGGTCGCGCGCGATGTTGTGGCAGAATGTCGCGACCACGGAATTGTAGTTGGGGCGGCACCACTTCCCGAACAGGTTCGGCAGCCGGTAGATCAGCCCCTCCGCACCCGTTTCCTCACTGTGGCTTTGCAGCAGCGTCTCTGCCGCCCGCTTGGACATGCCGTAGGGGCTGTCTGCATAGCGCCCCGTCGGGCTCGCCTGAACGGACGACGCCAGCAGCACCGGGCAGCGGTTCCCGCTCCGCCGGAGCTGCGCGAGCAGCGACCGCGTAAGCTCCGTGTTTCCCGCCGCAAATTCCTTCGGGTCCTGCGGCCGGTTCACGCCCGCCAGATGCACCACGAAATCGGCGCTCCGGCAGAACTCCTGCAATTCCTCCGGCGTGGTCTGCCGTGTGCAGAGAAAAATCTCATCGATTTGCAGCGCAGGGCGCGTTCTGTCCCTGCGGTCCCGGATCGTGTACAGGCGCTGCGTCAGATTTTTACCGACAAATCCGTTTGCGCCGGTGATGAGTACGTTCATCAGCACGTCCCTCCAAACAGCTTCAGCTTCCGCAAAAGCGCCTTCATCTCCTCCACGTCCAGCCGGTGCGTGTTGTGGGAGGTGTACTGTTCGAGCTTGCCGAACTCCGGGTTTCCCTTGCTGAAATAGTTGTCGTAATTGAGATCGCGGTTGTCCGCCGGGATGCGGAAGAAGCCCGGCAGCTCCTCGGCGCGCGCCATCTCCTCCGCCGTGACGAGCACCTCAAAGAGCTTTTCGCCGTGACGTGTGCCGATGGTCGCCGCACCCAGCGCCGAGCCCTTCAGCTCCAGCACCGCCTGCGCCAGCGTCCCGATGCTTGCCGCAGGCGCCTTTTGTACGAACAGGTCGCCCTGCTCGCCGTGTTCAAAGGCGTAGAGCACAAGCTCCACCGCATCCTCCAGCGTCATCATAAAGCGGGTCATGGCGGGATTTGTGACGGTCAGGGGCTTTCCCTCGTCGAGCTGCTGGCAGAACAGCGGAATGACCGACCCGCGCGAGGCCATGACGTTTCCGTATCGCGTCAGACACAGCACAGGGTCTCCGGGCAGCATCTGCCGGGAGCGTGCGATCACGTTCTTCTCCATGATGGCCTTGGTCATGCCCATCGCGTTGATGGGATACGCCGCCTTGTCCGTGGAGAGAAAAATGGCCTTCTGCACATGGTTTGCCACGCACGCGGAGATCACATTGTCCGAGCCGACCACGTTTGTCCTGACCGCCTCCATGGGGTAAAACTCGCAGGACGGCACCTGCTTTAACGCAGCCGCGTGAAACACATAATCCACCCCGCGGAATGCGTTTACGATGGAGTTGTAATCCCGCACATCGCCGATATAGAACTTGATCTTCCCCGCATGGCGCGGAAAGCGTTCCTGATAGGTGTGGCGCATATCGTCCTGCTTTTTCTCGTCGCGGGACAAAATGCGGATCTCCCGAATGTCGGTCGTCAAAAACCGATCCAGGACCGCGTGACCGAAGCTCCCGGTGCCGCCGGTAATCAGCAGCGTTTTTCCAGCAAATAAGCTCACAAGCCCAACATCCTTTCAAATGATTCCTATACAGGCCGCGCCCTACGGCCCGTCCTTATGCGCAAGCCGGAATATGCCCTCAATTCGTGCAGACACCCAGCGGCCGATGCGCTCAGCCGCTGCCAGCATTTTTACAGCCGGCGGCCTCACGCCTTGAGCGTGGATATCTTTTTCAGATCGTGCAGGAAACGCTTTGCGTTCGGAAGCCCCACGCACAGCACATATCCCGCGCAGACAGCGATCATAACGGCGAGATAGTGCATCTGCGTCGTCTCCAGCCACCGTCTGGCGGCGGAAAAGACGGCAGTGCCCCCGATGCATTCCAGCGCAAATGTCAGGAGATATTTGCAGTCAAACAGCCCGCGTATAGAGGTGTGCAGCTCCTTTGCGCTGAAATGCAGGATCGTGATTCCCAGACCGAGCGACACCAGAAGCGTTGCCAGCGCAGGCCCGGCGAAGCCCATCAGCCTGTAAAACAGGATGTTCAGAACGAAGTTCGCCGCCAGCCCAAGAAAGCCAAGCCGCATCAGCAGCTTCGTCCTTCCGGACGCAGTCAGGATCAGCGTAATGTTCGCAAAGTGGAAAATATCGCTGACGATGTAGATGCGAAAAACCGGCAGTCCGCTGATATATTTCTCGGAATACAGCAGCCGCATCGCCTCCGGCGCCGCCGCCAGCACGCCGCACGCCAGCAGCGCGGTGGAAATGTAGGAGATCTCCAGATACGCTCTGTACGTCTCCACGGCATCGCCGTATCGCTTTGCTGCGATCTGCCGCGTGATGTGCGGGAGCAGCACCGTCATAAACGCTATGAGCAGAATGTCAAATGGCAGCACCTTGGCGGCGTTGGCGTAGATCGCAAGCGTCTGCGTATCCGAAACCGCCGAGATCAGATACTTGTCCATGTCGCGGTTGAGCGCATTGACAAGCGTAAATACCGCCATCGGTATGCTGTATTTCAAAATGTCCCTTGTCAGGTGAAAATCGCAGGCGGCAAGCCGGATCCGGCGGCCGGAGCGGCTGAGCGACCACAGAAAAAACAGGATCTGCCCCACACTCAAGGCAGCCGCGACCGCAAGGATCAGGCCGACCTGTCTCAGGTACATGCCCGCCGTGACGGCGCACGCCAGCTGCGCCAGCGAAATGACCAGATTTCTGACAGCAAGCTGCCGCGCCTTGCCCACGGAAACAAACAGCACCTGCAAAATGGAAATGCCGTTTTGAAGCAGCGGCAGCACCGCCGCAAACGCCAGATAGCGCCGCAGCTCCGGATTTCCGAAGTATCCGCAGATCGGCTCCGCCAGCAGGAGGATCAGCACGCCCGCAGCCGCTCCGGTGCAGCATTGCAGCGTCAGTATCGTCGCAGCGTATGCCTCCCGCTTTTCCGGCTCCGCTGCGCCGCAGTAATAGAAGTTGATGGCATCGATCAGCCCGAACATCGTCAGAGAGGCCGTTGTCGAGACGATCAGCAGGATCTGCGCATACGTTCCGTATGCGAATGTCGAGAGGTATGTTGACAGCACCCGTGTCGTTACGAGGCTCAGGCACATCGTCATTGCCCTGACCAGTGCCAGCACCGCGGCGTCACCCGCTGCATTGCCATCCATTCGGCGAAGTTTTTTCATGCAAGTCTTCCTCTGTGCCGCGTGTGCTACAGGGCTTCGATCTCCCGCCGCACACGCGCCGCCGTTGTTTCGCGGTCGTGATTTTTCATGCCAAGCTGCCTTGCGCGCTCGGCATAGCCGGCGCGGAAGTCCGGCTCCCGGAGCAGCCTCTCCAGCCCGCGCCTCAGTTCGTCCGGATTTGCGGCTGTGACCGCTCCGTTTTCCCGCCGCAGATACTCTGATGATGTGCTGCCCTCCGGTGCATAGCAAAGGATGGGGCGTCCTGCACATAAATACTGCGCAAGCTTTGTCGAAAAAGCATAGTGCAGCCTGGAGACGATCGCCTCGTCAAAGCTCTCGACATGGATCAGGACATCCGCTCTGTCCGAAATGCCGCGAAGCGCCTGCGAGGAAACAAATCCATGATACCGTATGTGCGGATGCTGTTCCAGCCTCGTTTTGTCCTCGCCTTTTGCGTTTCCGTAGACGTCAAGGCAAAGCCCCGCCTCGATCTCCCCCAGCGCATCCGCGACCTGTATGAGCGGCGTCACCCTGCCGACGCCGAGATTTCCAAAATACGACAGCTTCAGCGAGTCATGCGCACGGTACGGCGTGCAGGTGCAGGCCGCGCTGTTATACGCGATGATCTGCCCGGTGCGCGGCGGGTACAGCGCCGCGTACCCCTCCAGAAGCGGCAGGCAGTTGAAAATGACGAGCGATGCCTGCGCATGCAGCGCCCGGTAGCGCTGCGCCGCCCGGCGATAATAGGCGCGTTCGATGCCGCTGCGTGTTTTGAGGTCGATGATGCGATAGGCCTCCGCGTTATAAAGCACCAGCTTGGCGGAGGTCCTTCCGAGCGTCCGCAGCACAAGCCGGTCCATAAAAAGGCTTTCCCCAACCATATACACAATGACCTCCGGCGCGACCGCGTCGATCCAGCGTCTGAGTTCCCCGTGCCCCCACGGACTGAGCTGCCACAAAATCTCCCGCAGCCACTTCAGCCCAAAATGATATTTGCGTTTTTTTAACCACTGCGGGATCCTGGCGGCATGTGTCTGCGCCGGTTTTTGCGCAGACGGCGCAGCCCGCTCCCGCGCGGCATCCGCCCGAAAAACATGCTCTGTCCGTTTTCCGATCAGTGCCTTCAGCATCTGCATGTCTGTCACACGGAAATACTCGTCCGCGGCAGAAAAGTCCGGCGGCTCCACATCGCAGTAGAATTCCGCTTTTTCCGCACAGCTCCACGCAGAGAGCAGGTTTTTCATCGTGATCCCGTTTGCGTTTTCATCTGAAAAGCCGCTGCGGGAAAACAATAATACCTTGCTCAAGCTTTCTCCTCCCCTTGCTCCACTCTCACCCTGTATTTCACGACGCCTGCCGGGTTGCCGCAAACCACAGCGTAAGCAGGGACATCCTTTGTAACGACTGCGGCCGCTCCGATAATGGCTCCATCTCCAATGGTGACGCCGGGTAATATTGTGACACGGCTTCCTATCCAAACATCGTTTCCGATGTAAACCGGCTTTTCTGCCGTCCCACCTTGCTTTTGCATAGGAATATCGGTTCGTAATGTCTCGTGATTGTAGGTGTAAATAAAACACTCGCGCCCCATCATGACATAATCGCCAATAACGACCCGACCATAGAGCCTGCAGTTCTCACCGATCCCAGAATAATCTCCAATTTCTGCTGTATGTGAAAAGTGCGCCTTTCTTTCGATGTTCACGTGTTTTCCAACCTTCGACAGCATCAATCTGGCGGCGAAGGCACGAATCTGTTTACCGCCAAGATTAATCACAGCATCGGATTTCGGCAGGTGGTTTCCAATAACACGATAAATAATGGATCCAACTATATAAGATAGGTTCATATTATTTAACCGCCCTCTTTCCTTGCAGACAGTCTTTTTGCGGAACCGCGATTGCGATAACAGCGAGGTAAAGCAGCGTATAAACGGAAATAGAGAACATTCCCTGCAACGAAGAAAACAGCACAATGAATACGATCAAGGGGCTGTTGCTGAACAGTCTGGACGGATAGCAGCCTGCCGCAGACTTTTTCTGCATCCGGACAACCAGCGCTCCAAAGTAGAAAAGGTAGAGCGTCAAGCCGATGGCTCCAACATAATACTGAATTTCCAGAAACAGATTGTGCGTTCCTTTTTTCAAGAGCTGCGCAGACAGCCCCTTTCCAAACAGCATCGTGCCGGGAGACGAGATGATCTCGCGCCAGTATTCTTCAAACATATCCGTGCGTCCCGTCGTCAGCTCACTCACAGAAGACGCGCTCGTAATTCGATAAAGCGTCGTGGCAAACAATGTGTTGGAAAGAATGATCGCCAGAACCACCGTTCCGACGGAAAACGCCGCAGCAAAAATATAACGTCTGGCCCGGAGCAGATAGAAAAAGCATAGCCCCCAATACAGGCAAATGAGAAACAAAAATGTTTTGCTGTATGTCAGCGCGCCAAAGAAAAACATACATACAATTCCCGCCGAGAACAGCGCCTTCGATATATATTTTTTGAAATAGAGCAGCGTAAGCAAAACAATTGCCATGATCACAAGGGACATATAGTAATTGGGGTCGCGAAACAGGCCCTGGAAGCGCGTCAGGCTGCTGCCATAATAGGCCAAAACCTCTCTCCCGACAATTGCGGTCATTGCAGATGTTTTTCGGAACACCAGCGCATAAACAGACGACGTTAACACGCTCAGCACAAACGCTCCAATATCCAGAAGGATGGTTTGTGTGTCTGCAAACGAGAGCATACGATGGAAGATGAGCAGCTGGCTGACGCAAAGCACAAAGCCGCTGACCGAGGATTGAATCCGCAGCATCAGATAACACACCAGAAGAAACAATACTGCCATTGCGCTGTCCAGAACCGCTCCATCCCGAACTACAAACCAGAATTCCGCGAGCAGGCTCAAAACAACGACAAGCGAGAATCCTCCCGGAAGCGCGAAAACGGTCGCTACGCTGATCAGGCAGCAGTAGTCCACACTGAAAACACGTTCATCGTATTTCATCAGACGATACATGCACATCAGGAATGCCGCATAATTCAGCAGAGAGCTCACAAACGGGGACAAGTAAATGAGCGCCAGAATCACAGAAATACCCTGTATCGGATACGTCAGCCTATCCCGAACCAATTTTCTTCGTCCCATTTTTATGTTCCTATCAGTTTCTCGAGCTGAGACATCGCCTGCTTGTTGTCAATATCCATGCCTTGAATCTGCGAGCGAACCCGCTCCCGCGCACTGCGCCCCCGCAGTATTTCTTCCAAGGCGCTGTTGATCGAATCCTGCGATTGCCCGCATACCCAGCCGCAGCCGCGGCGCAGGATCATTTCCTGCGTGGAGGTCGTGGCGGTGCTCAAAACGGGAAGTCCAAGGCAGCATGCCTCGTCGATCACCATGGGCGCGGCTTCGTGAAAAGACGTCATCAGCAGCAGATCCGCATTGCGCATAAAGCGGTACGGGTTGCTCTGACTTCCGTGGAAGATCACCGCGTCGTGAAGCCCCAGCGACTGCGCCAGCGCGCGCAGCTCCTGCTCCTTCGGGCCGCTTCCGACCAGGTGCAGCATCGCCGCAATGCCTTGCCCGCGCACGCAGGCAAGCGCGCGGAGCGCGCGGTCGATTCCCTTTTCATGCGCAAGCCGCCCGACCATGACGACATGCAGCGCCCCGGCAGGGTAGCAGTACGGCGTCTGCTGCGAAAGCTCCCGGATCTTCCCGTATCGATGAAAATTCGGCGCCGCAACGCATCGCTCCGCCAGCTCCGGCATTGCCTGAAGGAAGGCGCGGCGGCAGCCGTCCGAGCACGCGGCGATGCGGTCAAACGCGCGATAGAGCGCATTGTTTTCCTCGCAGTTTGCGCCGCATTGCAGATAGTCGCAGTGCAGAAAAGCGATTTTCCGCGCCGCGTGAACCTTCTCCAGCACGAACTCGTTGACCCCGCCGTAAAAGCGGCGTCGGTCGCCGTTCTGCAAATACGAAATGGCGCAGTCATACTGCATCTCCAGCGGTTTTTGACTGCGCAGCAGCTGCGGCATCACTGCCCTGCGCCCGCGCAGCCTGCATGCCGCCGCCAGCACGCCGCGCGTGAGATACGCCCGGAGATCTCCGGTGCATTCCTTCTGGCTCATGCCGAGATACCGGAACAGAGAATCGCACGTCAGGACATGCACCTGCTCCGGAATGTCGCACATGTACGCGCCGACCGGTGCGAACAGCAGCAGCGTAATATCATATCGGTCCGCAGCGGACCATAAAAGGTTGCACAGACTTTTCTGTACCCCTCCGATTTTCATGTTGTTGTTTACGATCAGGACTTTTTTCATAGCGAATACGGCTCCAGCCGTTTCCCGCCGCGAACGCCCGCAAGCATCAGCCGGATGCGCTTTCGGCACGGGATCTGCGTCTGCTTTTTCACTCTTACCGCAAAATACAGCGCCGCAAGATGGCGCACATGCGGAAACAGGTAGTTCATCAAAGCCCCTTTGTCATAGAAATATTTTTCGTTGCAGCCTGTAAACCAGGTGGACGTGTCTTTTCTGCATGTCCCCAGCACGGCGTCGGTCGAATACACCTTCCGTCCGCTGCGCAGGCAGTCTCTCAGAAACAGCGTGTCCTCTCCCGCGCAGTAGAGACATCCGCCGCCGAAATAGGGGCTGAAGCGGATGCCGGCATCCCGGACGGCGCGCAGCCGCACCGCAGTCACAGCCGCGCCGAAACGCATGGCGTTCCAGAGGTGCCGCCTCCGGCTTCCCGGACGGCGCCGCTCGATGACAACACCGTTTTTTGTATAATCGATCCCGAAGATCAGAACATCCGCGTCGGGATGCGCGGCAAATTCAGAAAGGAGTCGTTCCGGCATGCCGTCTGCATAGGTTACATCATCATCGGCAAACAGCACAAATTCCGCCTCGGCTGCATCGAGCGCGGTGTTTCGGTTGATGCCGACACCGCGCGTGTCCGTGGAGATCATTCTGACCGTTCCGAACGGATAGACCTGCTCGGAAACGGCGTTGTGGTCAGTCTGATTGGCAAGGATCGCGTCGCAGGTGATGTTCATTTTCTCAACAAGGGAAAAATCCGACTGGTGCATCGTCGCGACCAGCACCTGAAGCTGTTTCATCTGTCCTGCACGCTCCCCTCATTTCAACGTGAACAGCGCCGCCTTATGCGCGGGCGGATGCCCGCGCATAAGGCTTTGTGTGTCGATTCGGCTTACCGAATCATTTTTCCGTCTGCGCCGAAGCTGTAAAGTCCGGCGGGCAGCAGGCCGTTGGTCAGCGTGACCCAGTAGCTTCTGCCGTGCACGACCTCGCAGTTGGAGGTCTTGACGTAGTAGTAATC
>URLO01000043.1 GCA_900548625.1 uncultured Eubacteriales bacterium
TGCCCAGCAAGGGAGATAACGCATTCTGGCGCAATTTTGACCAGAAAGCATGGAAGATTTTAATCAGGTTTTAGTATTAATATCTAAATATGGATGGACGCGGCATATTTGAAACACAAGATTAAATGCAGGTATTGCATTTATTTTAAAAAGAAAGAAAGGAGGAAAAAATCAATGAAAGACAAGACAACTGCGCTTATTCTCTCGATTCTGCTGGGAGGCATCGGTGTAGACCGTTTCTATCTGGGCTACACGGGCATGGGCATTCTGAAGCTGTTGACGGGAGGGTGCTTCGGCATTCTGTGGCTGATCGACATTATCAACATCGCCACCGGTAAGCTTCAGCCTGCGGACGGAAGCGGGTACAAGGGCTCGTAACAGAGCTCCCTTGAACACGCGCAAACAGTGGCTCGCCTGCGCATAAAAAGGTCCCCGGTTCCCGAAAGGAACCGGGGACTTTTACGCGGCATCGGCAAGCTGAGCATCTGTGTCAGGCTCCAGTGTCATGTAAAAAATGTTGGAGTCCTCTTCATAAATTGGGACGTAGGAGTAGTAGAGAGATTCGACGTTGTTTGCATACTGCCATCCGTCGAGCGAGTCGATGAGGGTGGAGCAGAGTGTGCTCAGGTCGTCTTCATCCTCAAACTGGAGCGACAAATAGCCGGTGCGATAATAGGCTTCGCTGAACAGTGTGTCCAGAAGCTCGCTGTAGTCCGCTCCGGCGGCAACGTACAGCCCATTCAGAGCGTAGTAATTCATATCTGCGGCGTCTGCCTCCGGCAGCCCGCCGCACCACACGATGCACTCGTCCACGACCGGATAGGTTCGGAGAAGCAGCTTGTTCGGGACATTGCAGTACAGGTGCAGCGTGAGCGGCTCCTCGCCGTCCTCATAAAGATTGGCGGTGACATCGAGTGTGTAATACGCTCCGTCAAGCTCCACAAGATTCCACGCATGACCGATGCTGCCGTCAGAAGGGTAACCCGCGACGCTGAGACAGGGGACATCCAGCTCGCGCAGCGCCCACGTGACGGCGTAGGCGACACCGTCACACTTTGCACGGCCGTTTACAAGCGCACCGTAGGCATTTTCTGCATGGCGGATATCCATGTCATATGTGCAGGTCGTGGTGAGGTAATCAAAGACCAGATATTCTCGCTCCAGCGCCGAAAGCCCCACGGAGCCATCCCTCAGCTCGTCAATGACAGCAAGGCAGGCATTGGTCGCTTTCTGATACTCCGCGTGCTTCATGCGGTAGGGAAGCGTGACAGTTATCACATCGCCTGTGAGATAGCCCGTCGTATAGCGGACGGGCATGCCGAAATCGACCTGCAAAAGCTCCGGACAGTCCAGCTCCAGCAGATAAAAAATATTTGAAAGAGTGTCCACGGAGACATGCTCCGGCATAGCGCATTCCAGATCAAAGCGCATGGCGGCCTCGTAGAGCAGACATGCGACGTTCAGCTCCTCCGTACTGAGCTTGTTCAGATAATAGTACGAGGAAAAATCAGGGAAGATCTCCTCCGCGCGAAGATAGGCCGTTGCGCTGCCTACCGGTGCATCCGCGGAATCCGGCTGGGACGCGGGATGAGAAGAAGGTGCGGCATCATCAAAATCAGCGACAGCAGAAAAAGCAGGTGTGATGTTGGTAGAGCGAGGCTCGGAGCTGAGAGAAAAAATGAGTGCAATGCCCAGCCGGCCGACCAGGACAAGCAGTGTAAGCACAATTGTCAACATAGGCGTGGAGCGCTTGCGCCGTGACGGAGTGGTGGGGGACAGCGGCGTGAAGCCGGGGCGGACAGGCGCGCCATCGTGACTGCAATGCAGGTCAGCCTCAGAGAAAGCAGATACGCGCTCACCGCAGCTTGGGCAGACAGTGCAGGTGTTCGGGATGAAGTCCAGACAGAATGGGCATATCATGGCGCGGCCTCCTTAAAATGGAATCGTTCGTCGGCGTGTGGCTCTAAACCACTGTACCATGCAGAGAAGAAATTTGCAATGCAAAGACGAAAAAACACCCGCACGATTTTCGTGCGGGTGTTTGCATACCGTGAAAGGCGAGATTACTTGACCTCGACTTCTGCGCCAGCTTCCTTGAGCTCGGCAGCGATCTTCTCGGCATCTTCCTTGGAGATGGCTTCCTTCAGGGTCTTCGGAGCGTTGTCAACGATCTCCTTGGCTTCCTTCAGGCCCAGGCCGGTCAGAGCACGGACGACCTTGATGACACCGATCTTGTTGGCGCCAGCGGACTTCAGGACAACGTCAAACTCGGTCTTCTCTTCAACAGCCTCAGCAGCGCCGGCAGCGGGAGCAGCAACAGCGGCAGCAGCGGCGGAAACGCCGAAGGTCTCTTCCAGAGCGTGGACGAGCTCAGCCAGCTCAACAACAGTAAGGCCCTTAACTTCTTCAATCAGAGCAGCGATCTTTTCAGACATGATAATATCCTCCTAAATGTATAGTTTTGAATTTTGGATTATTCCGCAGCGGGTTCTGCGGCGGGGCCTTCCTTCTGGGCGCGGATCTGGTCCAGAACGAAAGCGAGGGAAGAAATGGGAGCCAAGAAGGTGCCCAGGACCTGCGCGACGAGCGCATCCTTGCTGGGCAGTTCGCCGAAGCCCTGCAGCTGCTCGATGCTCATGACAGAGCCTTCGACAAAGCCGCCCTTGAGGCTGACGATGTTCTTGTTCTTCTTAGCAAATTCGCATACGATACGAGCCGGAGCGATGGGGTCACCGCTGGTGCAGGCCATGGAAGTGGTGCCATTGAGCAGCTCATCAAACTGATTGTAACCGGCCTTGTTGGCGGCAAATCTGGTCAGCGTGTTCTTGACGACCGTGTATTCCACACCCGCTTCGCGGAACTTTCTGCGGAGCTCGGTATCCTGTGCGACAGTGATGCCCTTGTAGTCGACGAAAACCGCAGAAGTGGAATTCTGAAGCTTCTCGGCCAGTGCATCAACGATTGCCTTTTTGCTTTCCAGTACCTTTGCGTTGGGCATGTGTGTCACCTCCGATGAAATAAAAAGTGTCCTCATGCCAAAAGACATGAGGACACAAAATGACTGATCATTCCGCGAACCTCGGCAGGATGGAAGAACCATTATGGCATGAAGCCTCCTGCTGTCTTTGGCAGCTAGACTATTATAGCAAATAACGGGGAAATGTCAAGTGCAAATTGCAAGAATCCGCGGAAAAAAGTCGCGATAATTACAGCTTTGCAGTGGAAACCTTGACGCCGGGGCCCATGGTGGAGGCCAGGACGCAGCTTCTGATATACTGACCCTTGGCAGCGGCGGGCTTGGCCTTGACGATCGCACCCATCAGAGCATTGAAGTTCTCGCTGAGCTTCTCGGGGCCGAAGGAAGCCTTGCCGATCGGGCAGTGGATGATGTTGGTCTTGTCGAGACGGTACTCGATCTTACCGGCCTTGATTTCCTTGACGGCAGCGCCGACGTTCGGAGTGACGGTGCCGGCCTTGGGGGAGGGCATGAGGCCCTTCGGGCCGAGGACCTTACCAAGACGGCCAACGATGCCCATCATGTCGGGAGAGGCAACGACGACGTCGAAGTCAAACCAGTTTTCCTTCTGGATCTTCTCGACCAGCTCCATGCCGCCGGCGTAGTCCGCGCCTGCGTCGAGAGCTTCCTGAAGCTTCGCGTCCTTTGCAAAGACGAGGACCTTGCGGGTCTTGCCGGTGCCGTTCGGGAGAACGATGGCGCCGCGGACCTGCTGGTCGGCGTGACGGGAGTCAACGCCCAGCTTGACATGGACTTCGATGGTCTCGTCGAATTTGGCGGTTGCAGTCTTGACGACCAGATCCATGGCGTCAGCAACCTCATACTGCATACTGCGATCGATCAGCTTGGCGCTGTCGACGTATTTTTTACCTTTGAACAATGTAATATCCTCCTTAGTGGTGATTCGGAATAATCCTCCCACGTATTTATGAGGCTCGGCCTATTGCCGAGGCACTCGGTCAAGTCTGATTTTTTCCAGCTCAGTCGACGACGGTGATGCCCATGCTGCGGCAGGTGCCGGCGACCTGGGTCATAGCGGCCTCGATGGTGGTGGCGGTCAGGTCGGGCATCTTCTTCTCGGCGATCTCCTTGACCTGTGCTTTGGTGATGGTAGCGACCTTGTCCTTGTTGGGCACGCCGGAACCCTTCTCGATACCCAGCGTCTTCAGAACGAGCGTCGGGGTCGGGGGGGTCTTGGTGACGAAGGTGAAGCTGCGGTCGGCATAAACCGTGATGATGACGGGGATCTTAAAGCCGGCCTGATCCTTCGTGCGCTCGTTGAATTCCTTGATGAACTGGGAAATATTCACGCCGTGCTGGCCGAGAGCCGGGCCGACAGGGGGCGAAGCGGTCGCCTTCGCGGCGGGAATCTGAAGCTTGATATAACCTGTAACTTTCTGTGCCATGATAAGCACCTCCTGAATAGATGTGGTGATACGCCGTGGCGTATTTTTGGCGGGGACGCAGCCCCTCCCACGTTGCTGCCGTGCGGCAGAACTTACTCGCTGACGAGCTCGACCTGGTCAAGCTCCAGCTCAACGGGCGTTTCGCGGCCAAACATGGACACGATCACGCGGACCTTGTTCTTTTCGATATCCACCATATCCACGACACCGATGAAGCTTGTCAGCGGGCCGTCGCAGACCTTGACGTTGTCGCCCTCGGAGTATGCGACCACGATCTCGTGCTTCTCCACGCCAAGCTGCTGAACCTCGTCCTCGGTGAGGGGGGTGGGCTTGGTGCCGGAGCCGACGAAACCAGTGACGCCGCGGACGTTCTTGATGATGTACCACGCCTCGTCGGACATGATCATCTTCACCAGAACATAGCCGGGGAAAACCTTGCGGTCATACGTCTTGGGACCGTTTTCGGTGATCTCGGTCACGGTCTCCATCGGGATGGAAACGACGTGGATGAGATCCTCAAGATGGCGGGTCTCGATGGTTTTTTCAATGGTGGCCTTTACGGTATTTTCATAGCCGGAATAGGTATGCACAACATACCATTTTGCATTCTCCGCCATGACGTTTCCTTAACCTCCGATGAGGCCGGGCAGGGACAGGATGCCGTCTACGACGAGGGTGCCGACAGCATCAAAGACCCAAATGCAAATACCGACGACCAGAACGCACGCCAGAACAATGAGCGTGTTGTTGATCATCTGGCTCCTGGTAGGCCATACGACCTTTTTCAGCTCGCTCTTCATTTCACGGAACCAGCGGCTGATGCGTTTGCCTGTGCGGGCAAAGAAGTTTTCCTTTTTTGCTTCTGCCATGATTTTCACCCTTTCTGTAATGCGGTTTTCACTGCCTTACTTCGTCTCGCTGTGAACCGTGTGCTTCTTGCAGAATCTGCAATACTTCTTCATCTCGAGACGGTCGGGATCGTTCTTCTTGTTTTTCATGGTGTTGTAGTTTCTCTGCTTGCATTCGTTGCATCTGAGTGTGATCTTTACGCGCATTTTTCGGCACCTCCTTAAATCATTGCCTCCCTGTATCACTGCGGCTATTCATAAATTTTAGATGACGCCGAAACTACATGGCGTCGTCCGCAGCGGAAAATGGGCATAGCTATACCCAAAATCGCAGGTAGAGTTATACTAGCACATCCGCTGCCGCAGGTCAACCGCTTTTTTCAAAAATTTCAGAGAAATGTTGCGCATCCGATGGGGGAATGCTACAATATACGCGAAAACGGAAAGCAGAGAGGTACAAAATATGAGGATCATGGCCATCGACTACGGCGACGCGCGCACCGGGATCGCGATCTCGGATGCACTGGGGATGCTGACGGGCACGACCACGGTCATCCACAGCTGGAACGCAGAAAAAACGGCGCAGGAGATCGTGCGCCTTGTGCGGGAAAACGGCGTGGAGCGGATCGTGATGGGCTTCCCGCGCAACATGGACGGTACGGAGGGGCCGCGCGCGGATCTCTACCGCGAATTTGCGGCAAAGCTGGAGAAACTTTTGGGCGAAAAAATCGTCCTATGGGATGAGCGGCGCACAACGATCGAGGCGCACCAGATCCTGTCGGAAAACAACTACCACGGCAAAAAGCGGAAAAACACAGTCGATGCCGTGGCGGCGTCACTCATTCTGGAGGGCTACCTCAGCTATCTTCGCACACACAGGGAGTAACAGAACCCATGTTTACAGGCTACAGCGACAAGACCGTGGATTTCTTCTGGGACATCCGCTTCAACAATTCCCGCGAGTGGTTTCACCCGCGCAAGGAACAGTTCAACGACTATATTATGACCCCGACCAAGGCGCTCTCGGGCGAGCTTTACGACTGGCTGACGCAGACCTATCCCGACCTGCATTTGAATCTGCACATCTCCAAGATCTATCGCGATGCCAGACGGCTGTTCGGCCGCGGGCCGCTCAAGGATCGCATCTGGTTCTCGTTTCAGAACGAGCTGGAGGGGCGCGCCAACGCGCCGTGTCTCTGGTTTGAGGTGGGCTGCGAGGGATACAGCTACGGCTTTGGCTACTGGTGCGAGCCGAGCGCGGCGGCGCGCTTCCGCAAGCTCGCCGACCGGAACGTAAAAGAGCTGGAGGCGCTTGCAAAGAAGCTGGAGCAGCAGGATGTGTTCCTCCTGCATGGGCCGGAGTATGCACGCGCCAAGGGCCATGCGGACGATGCGATCGCGGGCTGGTACAACCGGCGCTCGTTTTCCATCGTCTGTGAGCGCAGCTATGACGCGCTTTCCTATTCCAGGGAGCTGCTGGATGCGGTGAAGGACGGCTTCCGTTTTTTGATGCCGTATTATCAGTACTTTGACAGATCTTACCGCATGGCGGACTGAGCTGCCGGTGCGGCGGACGAAAGGAGACGAATATGAAAAAGCACGCTGCCATTTTGCTGCTCGTCGTCGCAGCAGTCATGCTGATCGTGTAAGAAAACAGGCAGCTCGTTCAGTTGGAGCTGCCTGTTTTTTAGGCGTGGGCCGGGAAAACCGGCGCTTTGTCCATGCAGAAAGGCTGCGGAGCGCCGCGCCTGCTCCGCGCGGTTATTGTCCTTTCTTCAAAAACACCTCCGAGAGCCCGACAAGAACGAGAAAACCGCCGAACAGCCTGCGCAGAAGCTGCATTTCCAGTCCGGCCGCCAGAAACGCGCCCAGTGCGGCGGTGGCGCATCCGGCAGCGGCCGCGGGAAGCACGGCGCGCCAGTCGATGAGCCGGTTCTTCGCGTGAAAGATCAGCGCAGCGGCTGCGGTCGGCAGGAAATAGAGCAGATTGATCCCCTGCGCGGTCTTTTGCCCGACGGCGCAGGCGGCGGTCATCCAGACCATGAGCAGGCTTCCGCCGCCGATGCCGAAGCCCGAAAGAACGCCGCAGACAAGCCCTGCGGCAGCGGCGATGCAAAGCTCTAGCATACCAGCAGACGCACCCCTCCGAACACGATCAGCGCGCCGAGCGCGAGATGCAAAAGGCGCGGCGGAACACGCCGGAACCACAGCCCCGCCAATACGCCGCCGGCCGCGCCGCCGGCCAGATAGGGGAGGGCCTCGCGGACAGGGAGCATCCCGCTTGCCGCGTAGACTGCGATGGACACAAGGCACATCGGCAGGACGATGCAGACCGAGGACGAGAACGCCGTCCGGTCCTCCAGCTTTGCCAGCCGGATCAGCAGCGGCACGAGCAGCATACCGCCGCCGGCCCCGAAAAAGCCGTTGACAAACCCGGCGGCGGCGCCGCTGAGCGCGCAGGGAAGCCAGTTTGATTGCTTCATAAAAATACCTCCGCAGCCAGTATCGGCAGCGGAGGCGTTTTTTATTCTGCACCGGCGGCAGGAAGCGCAAGCGCACGCAGGATGTGGCCTGCGATCAGCATTCCCGCACAGGGCGGGGCCCACGAAACGGAGCCGGGGACGCTCTGACGTGCGCCGGGCTCCTGCGGGGGCAGCGGCTTGCGCGGAAGCTCCGTGCTGGCGAGCACCGTGTGGTGCACCACGCCGCGATTGCGAAGCTCGCGGCGCATCACACGCGCGAGGGGGCAGCCGGAGGTCTTGGAAATGTCGGTGATGACGAACTTGGACGGATCGAGGCGGTTGCCCGTGCCCATCGAGCTGATGATCGGCACGCCGCGCTCGATGGCGGTCACGATGAGGCTGAGCTTGCTGGGGACAGAATCAATGGCGTCGGCGATGTAATCAAAGCCAAGTGAGAAAAAATCCTCCTTGTTCGCCTCCTTGTAGAACGCGCGGAGGGAGTTTACACGGCAGCCTGGATTGATGTCGCGGATGCGCGCGGCCATCACGTCCGTTTTATACTGCCCGATGGTCGAGTGCAGGGCGATGAGCTGGCGGTTGAGATTGCTTTCGCAGACAGTGTCGTTGTCCACGAGCGTGATCGTGCCGACGCCTGCGCGTGCCAGGGCCTCGGCGGTGAAGCTGCCGACGCCGCCGACCCCGAAGACAGCGACATGCGCGCTCTGAAGGCGCGCAAGACCGTCCGTACCGAGCAGCATGACCTCACGGCTGAATTGCATGTTCATGTGATCTCTCCTGAATATGGCGAAAGCTGCCGGAAGGCAGCTTTCGCAGAATGATTGGATTTAGAACTTGTTGGTGAAGGCGATGCCGAAGGACGAGGTCGTGTAGGAAGCGTCCTTGGTCGCGTTTTCGAACCAGGCGCTGTAGTCGGCCTGACGCAGAGCATTCTCAACGAGGACATCGCGATAGGTCTTCTCGCTGTTGCCGCAGAAGAACATGATGTGCGAGCCGTAGGTGCTGTCAACAATGCCGGTGTCGCCGGGCTGACGGCTCTCGTCATAGCACCAGTTCTCGAAGGATTCGACCATCTGACCGGGGTATACGCTCTCGTACTTGGTTGCCTCGGAGGCAGTGCCTGCCTCAAGAAGATCATTGGAGAACTTTTCGAAGGCCTCCTCAGAGGTGTCGTCGCCGGCGAGGAACTGGCTCAGCAGCTCCGCGGCCTTGGACTGCGCCGAAGCAACGAGCTCCTCATCCGTGGAATCGCTGACCGGAATCAGAATGTGGCGGACATTCTTGGTGATCTCGTCATGGGTGTCACGGCTGATGAAGTAGACGACATAGTAGCCGCTTTCGCCTTCGATGCAGTCGGTGTCGCCCTCGGCACGCGCAGTGTCAAACAGCCACTCGGCGATGTCGGACGGGCAGGCGCTGTAGAGCTTGTCGCTGCTGAGCGTTGCCGTGTCATCTTCGTAGTCGCTCTTGGAATCCTCGGGAGCATAGGCAAGTGCCTGCTCGGCGAAGGACTGCTCGTCGCTGATTTCGGCCAGCATGGCGTCAGCGTCGGCCTTGGCAGCAGCCATCTGGAGGGCGCTTTGCTCTTTCTGCTGTTCCTCGGTAAGTTCTTCGCCGCTCTCATTCTCAGTGGCATAGTTGCTCTTGGCAAAGTAGAAGGAACGGTAGGTAACGCCGTCATAGTTGTTGGCGTTTGCCGTATACTCGGCGTCGATCTGCTCGGCAGAGTAGGTGCGCGCCTCGTTGAGGGAGGCTGCGTAGTACTGCGCAACGGAGCTCACACGCAGGAACTGCTCATAGCTCTTGAGGCTGCTGCCTGCGCCGAAGCGGGCAACAAGGAACGCGTCGGTGTTGTTGTAGCCGTAAAGCGCAGCGTAGCTGTTGAGCGTGGAAAGCTGGGTCTGAAGCGCAGATTCCTGCTCCTCGGTCAGCGTAAAGCCGTTTGCAATGGCTTCGTCATAGACGGCATAGCTCTTTGCAGCGGTCTGAAGACCCTGCTCAACGAAATAGTCATACCAGCTCTGCTGCTTGTCGGCATCGACATACTGCTTGCTGAGGGGCGTGTTGGTATCGAAGAACATGCTGGCATAGGTGCCGTAGCTGCTGCTGAAGTTGGTGTATGCGTCGTTTGCGTAGTAGTTGACCATGGCAGGGGTCAGCTTATGGCCGCCGACGGTCGCGGCGGTGGTATGCTTCGCAAAGAAGCCGGTGGGAAGCAGGGAGACGAAAACGAGGGTGGCCACGACGATGACGGCGATGACAGCGATGACAACAGCCAGCGCGGTCTTACCGCCCTTGCTCATACCTTTCTTCTGACTCTGGTCGTCCTGAATGCCGGACTGCGCCAGTTCCTTGCGCTTGTTCTTTTCACGGGATGCACTCATTTGGGGATCATTCCTCTCATTGTTCGTTGTACGGGCAGAGCCCGCAGCTGATTCAGCGCATATTATACTGAAAAAACGCTGTACTTTCAAGTGCGGAATTCATTTTAACAGAAAATTTTCATATGCTGGGTCGGAAAGGGCGCTGCCGCAGTGGATGTTTTCGCTTTCGGGTGCTGCTGTTTTACGGGTGACGGGGCGTTGTGAGTATGTCTGGCGTATTTTGCGGGCAGAGTATCGGACGGCGGCAAAAAAAGGCGGGCTTTTGCTCAAAAGCCCCACACTGCGCAGGCTGCGCAAACGTTGTGCTTGACGCGCGGCGGCGTATCGTTTATGCTGTTGCGGGTGGCACAGCGGCAACGTGCTGCAAGACGCCTACCTTATAATAAAAAACGAAATCAAATATGCGGTTCGGGCACGCTGTGCCCGCCCGTGTGAAAATAAGGAGAATCACGATGGATTATGCAAAGGAATCCCTTCGCCTGCACGGCGAATGGAAGGGAAAAATCGAAGTCACCGCGAGAGTGCCGGTCGAAACGAAGGAGGATCTGTCTCTTGCCTATACCCCCGGTGTGGCGCAGCCGTGTCTGGAGATTCAGAAGGACGTCAACAAGAGCTATGAGCTGACGCGCCGCTGGAATCTCTGCGCCGTCATCACCGACGGCTCCGCCGTTCTCGGCCTCGGTGACATCGGCCCGGAGGCGGGTATGCCGGTCATGGAGGGCAAATGCGTGCTCTTTAAGTCGTTTGGCGATGTGGATGCGTTCCCGCTTTGCGTCAAGACGCATGACGTGGACGAGTTTGTAAACGCGGTCAGCCTGATCTCCGGCTCCTTTGGCGGCATCAATCTGGAGGACATCTCCGCGCCGCGCTGCTTTGAGATCGAGCGCAAGCTGAAGGAGAAATGCGACATTCCGATCTTCCATGACGACCAGCACGGCACGGCAGTCATCACCCTTGCGGGTCTGACGAACGCGCTGAAGGTCGTCGGCAAGAAGAAGGAGGATGTCAGGGTCGTCACCTCCGGTGCGGGCGCGGCAGCCATTGCGATCGTGAAGCTGCTGCTCTCGGCGGGCTTCCGGAACGTCACAATGTGCGACCGCAAGGGCGCGATCTACGCCGGACGCGGGGGGCTCAACTGGATCAAGGCGGAAATGGCGGAGGTCACGAATCTGGAACGCAGAGCCGGAACGCTTGCCGAGATGCTGGTCGGCGCGGACGTGTTCATCGGCGTTTCCGCACCGGGAACGGTCACGACGGAGATGGTCAGAACCATGAACCGCGACGCCATCGTGTTTGCCTGCGCGAACCCGACGCCGGAAATTTTCCCGGACGACGCAAAGGCCGGCGGCGCGGCGGTTATCTCGACCGGTCGGAGCGATTTCCCGAACCAGATCAACAACGTCCTCGCCTTCCCCGGCATTTTCCGCGGCACTTTTGATGTGCGTGCATCGGACATCAACGAGGAGATGAAGGTCGCCGCCGCGCACGCGCTGGCAGAGCTGATCTCCGACGAGGAGCTTTCGGCGGACTATATCATTCCGAAGGCGTTTGACCACCGTGTCGGCCCTGCCGTTGCAAAGGCAGTCGCAGAGGCGGCGAGAAAAACCGGTGTTGCGCGGCTTTGAGAGAAACCGTAAATTGGCGGCTTGACAATGCGAACACACTGTGGTATGATGCTGTAAACCGTTGAAGAAGAGTGAGTACTCTTTCAGACCGTTCTTACAGAGAGCTGCGGATGGTGGGATCGCAGCAGAAAAGGCGAAAGACGAATGGACTTCTGAGGGCAAGCGGAAACAGAGGCAGCTCTGGAGTATGTGAGACGGAGGCGACGCTCCGTGAACAAACGTCAGCGTATGTTGGTACGCATGAGTGGGCGCGCAAGCGTCAAGCCGGGTGGCACCACAGGAAGCTATGCTCCTGTCCCAGCAATTTGTAATTGCCGGGACAGGAGTTTTTGTTTTTTCAGGAGGGAACAGACATGCTTTTGCTGCACAGACGCTGGCGCGGCCGCGCCAAGGATCATCAGAACGTCAAATCTTCAAAAACATTTAATCCATTACGATACAGACCATAGAAAGGCTGGTAACTCTCATGAAAAAGTTCTTTGCAATTCTGCTTTCCGCTTTGATGCTCGTTTCTGCTCTGACCGCCTGCGGCGGTAAGGAGCCTTCGAAGGACGCCGCCTCCGGCGAAAAGGAATATCTCGTCGGCATCTGCAACTATGTGGATGACGCCTCCCTCAATCAGATCGTGGACAGCATCCGGACGCGTCTTGCCGCCATCGGCGAGGAGAGAGGCGTGCGCTTCAGGATCGAATACGACAACTGCAATGCCGATTCGACGCTGATGAGCCAGATCATCTCCAATTTCCAGGCGAACAGCGCAGACCTCATGGTCGCGGTCGCCACCCCGGTCGCCATGGCGATGCAGGCGGCCACAGAGGGCACGGATACACCGGTCGTGTTTGCGGCTGTCTCCGACCCGGTCTCGACCGGCGTGGTGGAGACGATGGATGCGCCGGGCGGCAACCTGACCGGCACCTCCGACTACCTCGATACGGCGTCCGTCATGAACCTGATCTTTGCGCAGCAGCCCGATGCGGCGAAGATCGGCCTTCTGTACGATGTCGGCCAGGATTCGGCAACGTCGGCCATTGCGGCGGCAAAAAAATATCTGGAGGATCGGGGCGTTGAATACGTAGAGCGCACCGGCACCACCGTGGACGAGATCACACTGGCGGCGCAGGCGCTTGTGGCAGACGGTGTGGACGCGGTGTTCACCCCGACGGACAACACCGTCATGAAATCCGAGCTGACCATCTATGAAACGCTTGCGGACGCGGGCATCCCGCACTACACCGGCGCGGATTCCTTCGCACTCAACGGCGCGTTCCTCGGCTACGGCGTGGATTATGTCAATCTCGGCACGGAGACCGCAAACATGATCACGGAGATCCTGCTGGACGGCAAAAAGCCGGCAGAGCTGCCGGTGCGCACCTTTGACAACGGTACAGCCACGGTCAACACGGAGATCTGCGAAACGCTCGGCTATGACTTTGAGGCCGTGAAGGCGGCATTTGCGCCCTACTGCACCAAGGTGGAGACCATTGTCACCGCCGAGAGCTTTGACGATGTAAAATAAAAATCGCGCCGCGGACGCGCTCTGCGGCGAAGAACAGACACAGGAGGAGTAAGAGGCCATGTCGCTCGATTCCATTTTGACACTTTTACAGACAGCATTGGAGCTTGGGCTCATCAGCGCATTGACGGTACTGGCGCTGTTTCTGAGCTATTCCATGCTGAACGTCTGCGACCTTTCGACCGATGGCTGTTTCACCCTCGGCGCGACGGTCGGCGCGGCGGTCGCCATCGCGGGACGCCCGTATCTGGCGATTCCGGCGGCAATGCTGGCGGGCGTCACGTCCGGCTTTGTGACGGCGTTTTTGCAGACGAAAATGGGCGTCAACAGCCTGCTTGCCGGTATCATCGTGAACACGGCGCTCTATTCGGTCAACATTGCCGTGATGGGCGGCGCCTCCGTCCTGAACATGAACAAGACGCAGACCGTTTTCACAAAGATGCGCGCGCTGCTCGGCGAGAGCGCGCTGGCAGGGCAGTATAAGCTGATCGTGGCGCTGCTTGCGGCCGCGCTTGCGGCGGTGCTGCTGGGGCTGTTTCTCAAGACGCGGCTCGGCCTTGCCATCCGCGCCACCGGCAACAATCCCGACATGGTGCGCTCGTCCTCCATCAATCCGATCGTGACCACGATCATCGGCCTGTGCGCCTCAAACGCGCTGACGGCGCTCTCCGGCTGCCTGCTCGCGCAGAGCCAGAAGTCGGTCAACATTGACATCGGTTCCGGCATGGTGACCATTGCACTGGCGTCGCTGCTGATCGGTCAGGTGTTTCTCGGCAGACGGCGGATCCCGCTTCGTATCTTCGGCATGGTGCTGGGTGCGTTCGCGTTCCGCCTTGTCTACACCGTGGCGCTCCGCTTTGACATGCCGGCGTTCATGCTGAAGCTCGTCTCGGCAGTTGTGGTTGTCGCGGCCATCTCCATCCCGTATCTCAAGCAGCAATATCCGCTTTTCCGGCGCAGAGCGGAGCACCGGAAGGAAAGGGGGCGCGCAGGATGCTGACCATTTGCCATATCTCAAAAACTTTTGACCCCGGCACGACCGATGCAAAAAAAGCGCTGAATGACCTGTCATTTCATGCAGCGCCGGGCGACTTTGTGACGATCATCGGCGCAAACGGCGCCGGAAAGTCCACGCTTTTCGGCGCGATCGCGGGGAGCTTCATCACCGACAGCGGCGAGATCCTTCTGGACGGCGAGGACATTACCCTGACGCAGGAGCACCGGCGTGCGAAGAAGATCGGACGGCTTTTTCAGGACCCGATGCGCGGCAGCGCGCCGGGCATGACGATCGAGGAAAATCTGGCGCTCGCCGCCGGACACGGCGGCTGGCTCCGGCCGGTATCGGGAGCGGACAAAAAGCGCCTCCGCGAGCGTGTCGCGATGCTGGACATGGGGCTGGAGGACCGGATGGATCAGCCGGTCGGCCTTCTGTCCGGCGGGCAGCGGCAGGCGCTGACGCTGATGATGGCGACGCTGAACCCGCCGAAGCTGCTGCTCCTTGACGAGCACACGGCCGCGCTCGACCCGGCCACGGCGGAGACGGTGCTGCGGCTCACAAAGCGCATTGTCGAGGAGGACCGCCTGACCTGCATGATGATCACGCACAACATGCAGTCGGCGCTGGAGCTTGGAAACCGCACTGTCATGATGGACGCCGGGCGCATCGTCATGGATGTTGCGGGCCAGGAGCGCAGCGGCCTTTGCGTCGCAGACCTTCTGCGCCGCTTCCGCGAGGCCTCCGGCAAGGAGCTGACGAACGACCGGATGCTCCTCATCTGAGTGCATATCGCACCTCACCACAATTAAAATTCCGATCCAGACGTCCGGGGCGATGTGCGCTCCGGACGTTTGAACATCTCTGACAGCATTTTGCCATACACGCAAAAGGGAGCCGTGCGTGCGATTTGTTGACTTTTTGAACAAAAACCAACAGCGGGTTGACATCGCTGTCCGTAAAAAAGACGAAGCTGCGATTGCTTTTTTGCAGAACGTGTGATAGCATAAAATCACGGCGTTTTGCGCCGCATCCTACAGGAATCCTGAGCGCAGGGCAGTACACCGCACAGGGAAAGCGAGGGAAAACGTGAATACGAAAACAAAAAAGAAGGGCGACATGCAGGTACTGCTCCGGCTTCTGCACGGAAGCGGGAGATATTTTACTGCCTGCATTCTCTGCGGCCTGGTCTTCACGGGCTGCGAGCTGGTGATCCCGCAGATCATCCGTGTGAGCGTTGACTCATTCATTGGCGACCAGCCCATCCGTGTTGCCGCCGTTGCCGCCGTGACACACCTCCTTGGCGGCCTGGAGCACATCCGGCAGAATATGTGGATCCCGGCAGCCGTGATGGCGGGCTTCGGCCTTCTGTCCGCGCTGTTCCGCTACGGCACGCATGTCTGCAGCGCCATCGCCGGTGAAACGCTCGTCAAAACGAGCCGCGACCTGCTCTATCATCATATTCAGCATCTGCCGTGGAAGTGGCACATGGCCAATCCCACCGGCGATATCATCCAGCGCTGCACCTCGGACGTGGAGCGCATCAAGACGTTCTTTCAGGAGCAGTTTGTCTCCGTGTTCCGCATCATCGCGCTGATCGTGCTTTCGCTTGTGTGCATGATTTTGATGAACTGGAAGCTGGCACTGGTGCCGATGCTCATGTTCCCGATCATCGTTATCTATTCGGTCGGCTTTCACAACTCCATCCGCATCCATTTTACAAACTGCGATGAAGCGGAGGGCGTTCTGTCCACCATCGCGCAGGAAAACCTGACCGGCGTGCGTGTGGTGCGCGCGTTTGGACGTGAGGAATTTGAGCGCGAGCGCTTTGAGCGGCAGAATCAGGAATACACCGGCCTTTGGGTGCGGCTGACGCACATGATGGCGGATTTCTGGGCGATCGGCGACGCATCGAGCGCCGTTCAGACGATGCTGGTCGTCATCATCGGCGCGCTGCTGTGCGTCAGAGGTGAGATGTCGGAGGGCGACTTTGTCTCCTTCTGCATCTATAACGGCATGATCATCGGCCCTGTGCGCCGCCTGGGGCGCATCATTTCGGAAATGAGCAAGATGGGCGTCTCCGTTTCCCGTATCGCGGAGGTCTTGAATGCGCCCGTGGAGGAGGATAAGCCCTGCGCACAGGAAAAGCCGATGGACGGTGACATTTCCTTTGAGCACGTGAGCTTCCGCTACGAGACCGGCCCGGATGTGCTGAGCGACGTATCCTTCACCATCCCGGCGGGGACGAGCTTCGGCATCCTCGGCGGGACCGGCTCCGGCAAGAGCAGCCTGCTTCTGATGCTGTGCAGACTCTACGAGCCCTCCGGCGGCCGCGTGACGGTCGGCGGTGCGGACATCGCGGACATGCCCGCGCGCTGGGTGCGCGACCATGTGGGCATCGTCCTTCAGGAGCCGTTCCTGTTCTCCCGCAGCATTGAGGAAAACATCGGCATCTGCGGCGCAAGCGCCGAGGCTGTGCGCAAGGCGGCTGTGACGGCCTGCATCCACAACGACATCGAGCAGTTCTCGCAGGGCTATGAGACCATGGTCGGCGAGCGCGGTGTGACGCTTTCCGGCGGCCAGAAGCAGCGTGTTGCCATTGCACGGATGCTGACGAAGAAAACGCCGGTGATCGTCTTTGACGATTCTCTTTCGGCGGTTGATACGCAGACGGATGAAAAGATCCGCAGTGCGCTGGGACGCGACCTCGGGGGCGCGACCTCGATCATCATTTCCCACCGCATCACGACGCTGATGGACTGCGACAACATTCTTGTGCTCGATCACGGCAAGGTCGTGCAGCTCGGCACGCCGCAGGAGCTTCTGCGGCAGAAGGGCATCTTCCGCCAGATCTACGACATGCAGATGTCCATCGGAGAGGAGGAGACGGCATGAAAGAGCAAATGCACAAGGGACTGCCGTGGTTCGGCATCCCGAAGCTGTATCCATATCTGAAAACATACGGAAGTCTCCTGTTCTGGATGGTTTTCATGGGGCTTGTGGCAAGCGGCGCGGATGTGGCGGTCCCGCTGTTCCAGCAGTATGCCATCGACCATTTTATCGCAGATAAGACCATGCAGGGTATCTGGGGCTTTGTCGGGCTGTATGTTCTTGTCATCGGGTTTCAGATCGTCTCCAACTACATTTCCGCCTACGGCGCGTGCAAGGCGGAGCTTTACATCGGCCGTGACCTTCGCCGCGCGGCGTTCGACCATCTTCAGACGCTCTCGTTCTCTTACTTCAACCAGAACAGCGTCGGCTACGTCCACGCGCGTGTCATGTCGGACACCGACCGCATCGCGAGCACGCTGGCGTGGGGCATCATGGAGGGCGTCTGGTACATTGCGTATCTGATCTTTGCGGTCGCCATGATGTTCATTCTGAACTGGAAGCTGGCGCTGTGCGTGATGGTGATCGTGCCGGTGCTGGTTCTGTCGAGCATGTACTTCCAGAAAAAGCTGGTGTTCCTGCACCGGAAGGTGCGCGAGCACAACTCGCAGATCACCGGCGCGTTCAATGAAGGCATCACCGGTGCAAAGACGACGAAGACGCTCGTCATTGAGGACAAGGTCGAGCGGGAATTCGACGGCCTGACGGGCGAAATGAAGCGCGTCAGCGTCCGCGCGATGCGTTTTCGCAGCATCTTCATGTCGACCACGGCCTTTGCAGCGTCGATCGCGCTGGCGATCGTCCTCTGGCGCGGCGGCATCATCACGCGCGACGGCGTGATGCTCATCGGTACGCTGTCGGTCTTTATGAACTACGCGCAGGGCATGATGGAGCCGATCCAGTGGCTTGTGCAGGTTCTGTCGGCGCTTGTCAACGTGCAGGTCAACGTCGAGCGCTTCACGCGCCTGATGGAGACGGAATCTGACGTGCGTGACACGCCGGAGGTCATCGAAAAATACGGTGACGCCTTCCATCCGAAGAAGGAAAACTGGGAGCCGCTGCACGGTGACATCGAGTTTCGCGATGTGACGTTCCACTATCCCGACGGCGACGAGAACATCCTCGAGCACTTCAATATGAAGGTGCCGCAGGGAACGAACGTCGCCATCGTCGGCGAGACCGGCGCGGGCAAATCCACGCTGGTCAATCTGGTCTGCCGCTTCTTTGAGCCGAGCTCCGGCCAGATCCTCATCGACGGCCGTGACGCGCGCGAGCGCAGCCAGCTCTGGCTCCACTCGAACATCGGCTATGTGCTTCAGACGCCGCACCTGTTCTCCGGCACGGTGCTGGACAACCTTCGCTACGGCAAGGAGGACGCGACGATGGAGCAGATCGAGGCGGCGGTCAAGGCTGTCTCCGCCGATGCCATCATCGAGCGTCTGCCGGACGGTTACGACTCCGACGTCGGCGAGGGCGGCAACAGCCTCTCGACCGGAGAAAAGCAGCTTCTTTCGTTTGCGCGCGCGCTGCTGGCAGACCCGCGCATCTTCGTTCTGGACGAGGCGACAAGCTCCGTTGACACGGTGACCGAGCGGCTCATCCAGAACGCCATCGAAAAGGTGATGTCGGGCAGAACGTCCTTCATCATTGCCCACCGTCTGTCCACCATTCGCCGCGCGGACGTCATTCTGGTCGTTCACAACGGCAGGATCGTGGAAAGCGGCACTCACGCCGAGCTGATGAAGGCAAAGGGCGCGTACTGGCAGCTCTATACCCGCCAGTATCGCGAGGAGCAGACGCGCTCCATCATGTGCGAATCGTAATTCTGAAAAGCATCCAAGGCGCGGTGGGGGGGCAAGCGGGAACGCCCCGCCCAATAACCAGTAAAAAAGAAATTTTAAAAACGGTAATTGAAAATAACGGCGGCATTGCAAAAACTTCAGATTTTGCCGCTAACGGGATAAATAAATACGAGGTAGCGGCATTTTGTAAAGAAGGAGTCATTGAAAGAATTCGCAGAGGATTTTATCAGCTCCCCAAAAGTAAAACTATTACAGAAGAACAGCTCATA
>URLO01000044.1 GCA_900548625.1 uncultured Eubacteriales bacterium
TGCCATTATTCATCACCCAGATACAGTATAGCATATTTGGTAAGACGGTTAAAGTGTTTTACTAGATTTTAGTATAATGCCCGGCATGAACACCCTGCCGGTCGAAGTCCCACTCCCACGTCACGAACCGAGCGCCCTTTTTGCCGAGCTGCCCAGCCAGCACCGCGTCACCAAAATCCGCAAGTACCTTGTAGGTATCTTCCAGGCCAACAGCTTTCAGCGCAGGCGCACATTCAAAGATCCGCATATACTCCTTGACCTGCCCGGCCGTCTGTATCACCGTCCGAAGCTGCTTGTCTACATCCGGCCCCATGATATCCGCTGGTCGGAAACGGACGATGCCGTCTCTGTCGACCGAGCAGAGCGGCTGCTCGTTCCATCTGACGTGGATCAGACCGTCGTCCAGCAGCCTTGCGTCCAGCTCCCTGTGCAGGAGCTTCTGTTCTACCTCTCGCAGATATCTTTCTTTCTGCGGTGTGAGCTCTTCGTTCATATCATACCTCCAATCTCAGTGCCCTTTTTGAGCGCAAAAAAGGCGCTGGACTTGGTTCGTGAAAACCAACAATCCAGCGCCCATAACTTTGTGAAAGATTTTTCTTCGTTTTTTCCGGAATCTCGCCGCCGCAGCCCTCTGAAAAAGGGCGCTGACAGCAAAAATCCCCTTGAAAATGGAAAAGCAGAGGTTCAAATCCTGTTTGAACCTCTGCAAAGCGGCCATTGATCCATGGAGTTTTTAGAAAATTTCCGGCCGTAAAAAAGCCTGAACACCTTGAAACAACTGGGCTTTTCGTCAATTGATCCAAAGTGTTCAGATGATATGGTGGAGCGACTTGAGTTAAATCCGAACCGAAGGCCGCCTGAATTTCCGCAAGTGTGATCGTTTCAGTTCCGTCCTTGAAGTTGTAGGTAAAGACCAGCTTATCGTCAAACACATAGATGGAATTGATGAACGTGTCGATGATCTGCTTCTGATACTGCGGGTCGTCTACGTTGCCATACTTGAAGCGGCTGATCCAACTGACTACCTGCTCTTTTGTGTAGCGCGGCCTTGCCATCTGCGCCTGCAATATGGACAGCTTCAACTCTTCCCGCTGCATTTCCAGCTTCTCCAGCCGCTCCTTTGTGGAGGCGGTGAGCACGCCCATCTGAATGGCGTTGAGCATATTGTCAATGGCTTTTTCACATTCAGTCAACTGCTGGCGCATGGCGGGGAGCGAGGTATCTTCCTTTTCCTGCAAGGCCACGATTGCTTCCGCAATGCGGCTGATTTCATCGTCCTGTAATACGCGCTGCACCGTCACAAGAACTGCCGCCCGTTCGATCCAATGCTTTCTGACAGCTTTTCGCTTGCAGCCCAGCTTTCGCTTCGCACCGCCGCATTTGTAGTAATAATGTTTGACGCCCTTTGTGCTGCTGGTGCCGCTTTCCCCGGCCATCAGCCGTTCGCAAGTTCCGCAGAACAGCTTCGTTGTCAGCAGATATTCTTCCGTCGCTTTGGCTTTGGCGGGGGCCTTTTTGTTGAACGCCATACGCCGCTGCACCCGGTCAAACAAGTCATCGTCAATGATTGCAGGGATTCCTTTGGGGATAATCACGCTCCCATACTGGTACTCGCCGATGTACTTCCTGTTTTTGAGGATCAGACTGACCCCACCGATTTTGAACGCCTTGCCCTTTTTCGTTTTCAGCCCACGTCCGTTCAGCGAAGCCGTGATCTCGCTGATGCTCTCGCCGCTGTCATAGAGGGTGAATATCTCCGTTACCAGCGGAGCGGTCAGAGGATCGACGGCAAGCACACCGTCTGTGCCTACCACATACCCCAGCGGCGTATTTCCGCCGTTGTTTTTGCATTTAAGCGCGTTCTCTTTCTGTCCGCGCTGTATCTTCTCGGACAGCTCAGCGGAGTAATATTCGGCGTAGCCCTCCAGCATGGATTCAAGGATGATACCCTCCGGCCCGTCGGAGATATTCTCCTTGACGGATACGACCTTCACGCCGTTCTTTTTCAGAATCCGCTTGTAGTGGGCGCTGTCATAGCGGTCACGGGAAAAACGGTCGAGCTTCCATATCAGCACCACATCGAACAGCTTTTGCTCGCTGTCCTTTATCATATTTTGAAATTCTGGTCTGTCTGCGGTTCTGGCGGACAACGCTCTGTCGATATAGCTGCGGAGAATGGTGATGCCGTTTCGTTCGGCATACTCCGTACACTCGCGGAGCTGACCTTCGATGGATTCTTCTCGCTGGCTGTCCGAGGAATAGCGGGCGTAGATCACGGCTTTCATTTCGTATCCACCTCCGAGAGCATCTGCACAAGCGTTGCCTTCAGTCGTTCGTTCATAGCCGAGCCGGGGTCGAAGCACATTTCCACGAACCGCGCCATTTCGGGATTGTTCAGGCCGAGCTTCACACAGTTGTTATAGATCATGCCGTGTGGGTCGTCCGTCCTGCCGAAAATGTAGTCCAGCGACACGTCAAAGTAGTCGGCGTATTTCAGAAAAACCTCCGGGCAGGGCGTGGAATCGTCGATCTCATACCGGGCAAGGGCGGATTGGGAAACGTCAAATTCCTTTGCCAGCTTCGCCTGCGAGAGCCTGACGCTTTCACGCAAACCTCGCAGCCGTTCACCGATGATTTTCAAGGCTGCGTCACCTCCTTTTCTGTTTCAAGTATACCCAGAAACAGAGAATATGTCAATGATATATTCACATAACACCGCGATTCTCGGACGCGCCGCAGGCGAAGAAAGCTCCGCAGGAGCGCAGCCGATTTTGCAAAAATCGTTCAAAGGGGCTTGGGGACAAATTTCCCCAACAAGCGCAAAGTGGCTCCAAGCCACCTTGCTTGCCGAGTGTGAAGCCAACAGGATTTGCACGGCGGCAAGCAGCAAAGTGGGTACCGCTTTGCCCTGCTTGCCAGTCCGTTTTCCGTTCTGCAAATCTTCCTGTTTGAACATGGCTGTGGGAGGGCATATAATGCGGTGAAGCGTCGCGGCGTTCATAGAAATGTTGCATATTTGAGCGGAGATGGGAATTGAAAAGCTCGCACTTTGCATGGTATAATCATATTGGATAGTTATAAGTGATTTGAACAATCCTTCTGCCCGCCGACAAAGCAAAAGAAACCGACCTGATTCTTGGAGGTGAACAGTATGAAGAAAAAGAAGTTATGGATTGCGCTCCTCGTAGCTTTTGTAGTGCTTGCGGCATCCGTTGTTTATTTGAACCGGGCTGTAATTTTTCAGCGCGGCAATCCCATTCCTTATCTTGCAGCGGCTGCCCGGATTTCTGAAAAGAACCCCTATGTGGCGGTGGATGAAGCAAAGGGCGTCTATATCTCCAAGCGTGGCGAATGCCCGGAGCTGCTTGAGTATTATCAGGAAAAAACAGGGATGGAATTTGTCGAACAGGCTGGGAGCAGCTACCTGTTTACTGATGGGAGCCGAAATGAAGTAGCCTCATCTGAGGTTTATTGGGGGCGTTATACGGTCTGGGTGTTGCCCACCATGGAAGCTGCCGAGAACTCCGATGCTGAGCAATACGACGCGAAGCCTGTCATTTATCTTTACCCGGAGAAGGAAACTGAGGTCACTGTGAAATTGAACTATGCCGGAGAACTGACCTGCACATATCCTGCCTACAATGACGGCTGGAAGGTTTCTGCCAGTCCTGACGGCACATTGACAGACGCCGACGGGCAAACGTACAACTATCTTTATTGGGAGGGCGTAAACAGCGTTGCTTATGATTTTTCCGAGGGCTTCTGTGTAGCCGGAAGCGACACCGCCGCTTTTCTGGAGAACACCTTGAACCAGTTGGGACTTACCCGGAAGGAAGCAAATGAGTTTATCGTTTACTGGCTGCCGCTAATGAAAGAGAATCCTTACAATCTCATTGCATTTCAGTCCGACAGCTATACGCAATCGGCGCAGGTATCCATTGAGCCAGCACCCGATACGCTGCTGCGGGTATTTATGGCGTGGAAGCCGCTTGAGAGCGCCGTGGATATTTCCGCTCAGAATCTCACCGCCCCGGTGCGCACCGGCTTCACGGCAGTGGAGTGGGGCGGCTGTCAAGTTAGGTGATCGTTGGAGTTAAAGAACGTCAAACTTCATTCTCAGGGGGACTGTTATGAACACAAAAACAAAGCAAGGCGGGCTTGGCATCGTATCCATCCTGACGATTGTATTCATTGTTCTGAAGCTGTCAGGCGTGATTAAGTGGCACTGGATATGGGTGCTTTCGCCAATCTGGATTTCCGCATTGACTGCCGTCATTCTTTTTGCCGGTATTCTGATTGGCGGAAGGCTGAAAAAGGGCAAGTGGTAAACTTAACCTGAACGAGGATATAAAATTGGTTCCGGCGGGCAGGCACAGTCTGTGCTTGCCCGCCTTGTCTGCCGAAAAGCGAAACGGGCGGCGGCTGTCAATGGCGCGAAGCGTTCATCTTGACCATTGACGGCTGACGGCTGCTGCGCTACTGCACTTGCCAAGCTGCAAGCCACAGAACAATTTCGGTAGCCGCTGCCAAAATTACGCTGTCAGCCGCTCCATTCCCGTGGTATTGACGTGCAGCCCCATCGCTGCTATAATGAAAACACAATTTCAGACACAGGACGCCATGCAGACACCGCAAGCCTTGCTTGATAGCGTGTCTGCTTTTCATTTCAAAAAGGGAGCGGCTGTTCTCGGAAAGGAGAAGAAGTGAAGCGATGTCAACATTCAGCGGTCGGAAAAACAGTGGCATGGAGATCCCGGATTACGCCATTGAACGCATCGCCCGCTGCCTGTTGCCCATGATCCAAGCGTATTATGAAAGCGACGAAGGGCAGGCGGAGCTGGCGGCGTGGAATGAAAAGAAAGACGCTGAGGACACAAGAGAACACGACAGACAGACGGCATGAAAAAGTAAGGGAGTGCGCCCGGCGCACTCCCTTTTGCGTATTCAGTTTTCGTAGGGCTTGTACTCCGTGACGGCGTTCAGATATGCCTCAACGTCGCCGTTCAGAACGAGGTCTGCGTAAGCCAGCGGGTCGTTGTAGATGAGGCAGTCCAGCTCCGACCGCTGGAAGCGGTTGTCTGCCACATCATTCTCTACGGCGGTGCAGTCGATGGAGCAAATGCTCCCGCCCGTGAAGCGAAGCTCCACACGGGCGGCATCCATATTGAACGCGCAGCTTATGAGTTTTTTCATGGGTATATCCTCCTGAATTTGATGTTATTCTATCCCGAAACTAAACTTCAATGTCCTTGATAAAAACAAGAAATCCGAACCCATTCCCTATCGGAATCAAGTTCGGATTTCTCAAGTATGGTGGAGACTAATGGACTCGAACCATCGACCTCCTGCGTGTGAAGCAGGCGCTCTAACCAGCTGAGCTAAGCCTCCGTTGCGCAGTTATTATAACAGCTCCCGCGGAAAAAATCAACCAGAATTTACTCCGGAGGCAAACTTTCTGCCAGATGCAGCAGCGTGGGGCGCGTATTGTCCTCCGGATGGAGCAGGACGTGCGCCAGAAGCGCGTTCAGCACCCTTCCGATCTGCGGGCCGTGCAGCGCCGGAAAATCGCGGCCGCCGACGGCGAGCTGGCGGAGCGTGACGCATTCGCCGCCTGCGCGGATGTCCTCCAAAATCGGGACGGTGCCGGAGAGCGCTGCCGCAGCGGCCGCAGCGTCCCAGCCGTGGGCGGCGATGCAGCGCTTGAGCGCGAGGCGGCTCATGTCCGGGGCATATGCGCCCGCTGCCGCGTCGATCAGCGCGCAGAGCTTTCCCGGCAGACGCAGCCGGACGGGATCGAGCGCGGGACACAGAATTTTCAGCCCTGTCCAGCGGACAGGCGCCTGCGCCGGAAGCGCCGCCAGCCAGTCGAGCGGCGGAAGCTGGTCAAGCCCGACAGGGCAGAGGAGGCCGTCGGATGCCATCGCCTGCAAAAGCTGTGGACGCGGAGAGAGCAGCGTTTTTTCCAGCTCATCGCGGATGCGCTCCACAGAAAGCGCGGCGGTCAGGGGCGCGCAGGCGGAAATGGCGGCGAGGGTCTCTGCGGCGGGCGTGAAGCCGAGCTGGGCGCAGAAGCGATAGGCACGGAGCATCCGCAGCGCGTCCTCGCGAAAGCGCGTTTCCGCGTCGCCGACGCAGCGGAGAATGCCGGCCCGAAGATCCTGCTGCCCGCCAAAAAGATCTGTGACGCACCCGGACAGATCCATCGCCATGGCATTGACGGTGAAATCGCGGCGGGAGAGATCCTCCTCGAGCCGCGGAACAAAGCGCACCTCGGACGGGTGGCGTCCATCAAGATACGCGCCCTCCGTGCGAAACGTCGTGACCTCGGCCTGCGCGCCGTCCAGAAGCACGGTGACGGTCCCGTGGCGGATGCCGGTCGGGATGCAGTGTGAAAAGAGCGCCATGATCTGCTGGGGCAGGGCAGAGGTCGTGATGTCCCAGTCATGGACGCGCCGTCCGAGCAGACGGTCACGCACGCATCCGCCGACATAATACGCCTCAAACCCGGCGGCATTCAGCGTTTTCAGGATCATATCCGGCTTTTTTGCGTCCATAACGGCGTGACTCCCTTCCCAACGGCGATTTTCCGAAAAACTGCTTGTGTTTGCGGTAAAAACAGTATATAATACGGTCTTAGTGCTCATATTGATTATAGGGGCTTGCGCCCATATCTGCAATAGAAATCTCCTGACAGGAGGACCTTTTTGATGACAACTGCATCTGCCAGTAATAAAATCGGAGAATATCTGCGACCGGGAAAATGCGCGCATCTGGTCGGCATCGGCGGCGTTTCGATGCGGCCGCTGGGGCTCGTCCTGCGCAGCATGGGGATGAAGATCTCCGGCTCGGACATGAATGCCTCCGTTTCGCTGGAGGAGCTGATCGCAAACGGCATTACGGTCCACATCGGCCACAGCGCCGACAACATCATCGGCGCCGACTGCGTCATCCGCACGGCGGCGGCGCACAACGACAACCCCGAGATTGCGGCGGCGCGCGCGGCGGGCATCCCGATCTTTGAACGCGCACAGGCGTGGGGCTACATCATGCGCGCCTACCAGAACGCGGTCTGCGTGGCGGGAACGCACGGAAAGACCACCACGACCTCGATGCTGACGCATATCTTTATTGAGGCACAGCGCGACCCGACCGTGATGATCGGCGGCTATCTGCCGCTTCTGCAGGCGTGCCACCGCGTGGGCAAGGGCGATACGATCCTTCTGGAGAGCTGTGAATATTGCAACTCGTTTTTGAACTTCTTCCCGACCACAGCGGTCATTTTGGACGTGGATGCGGATCATCTGGACTTTTTCAAGGATCTGGCGGACATTCAGCACTCCTTCCGCCGCTTTGCACAGCTCGTTCCGGCAAATGGTCAGATCGTTGCAAACGGCGACGATGCGAACACAGCCGAGGCGCTGCGCGGGATGGACTATGTGACGTTCGGCTTCCGCACGGAAAACCGCGTCCACTGGGCAAATGTATCGCCGGACTGGCGTACCTTCGACATCGTCTGCGATGGAAAGACCTACTGCCGGGTGTCGCTCGGCGTGCGCGGACGGCACAATGCGCTCAACGCGCTGGCGGCCGCGGCGGTCGCATGGCTCTACGGCATTGCGCCGGAGGCTGTGGAGCGCGGGCTGCACGAATTTACCGGCGCGGGCAGACGGCTCGAATACAAGGGCCGTTTCAACGGCGCGGACATTTACGATGACTATGCGCACCATCCGCATGAGCTGCACGCACTTTTGGAGACGGTGAAGACGATGGGCTACAGCCGCATCCTGTGCGCCTTCCAGCCGCACACCTACAGCCGCACCAAGGCGCTGTTCAAGGACTTCGTTGCGGAGCTGCGGACGGTGGACGTGGCGATCCTGACCGATATCTACGCCGCGCGTGAGCGCAATACCACCGGCATCACGTCGCAGGATCTCGTAAACGCCATTCCGGGCAGCGTCTACTGCCCCTCACTGCCGGAGCTGACGGCGTGGCTGCGTGAAAACGCGCATCCCGGCGACCTCATCCTGACGGTCGGCGCGGGCGACGTCTATAAGGCGGGCAACGCTCTCCTTTCCGATCAATAAATAAAAGACCAGCAGGCTGCCGTGATCCGGCAGCCTGCTTGAGTTTGTCAAAAAGTTTTTTTGACAAGCTCTCAAACGCGAACCGCGGAGCTGGGTTCGCGTTTGAAAAGGCTGCGCGATGCGGCGCGCATAATTTGTGCGCTGGCTGCGCACAAATTCCACACTTGCATCGCGTAGTGTATTTTGTCCGAGGCCGCAGCGTTCAGAAAAAGTGCCGGCGGCACTTTTTTAGCGTAGGCCGAAGCGGCTATGCCGCGAGGGGGAACCACGTGGTGCGAATCGCCTGCGGGCGCGAACTCTACGAGGTTTTTGACAGCCCGAAGCAGGCTGCCGTGATCCGGCAGCCTGCTTTTTCATGCCCTAGCCGAGGAAGGCGTCCAGCAGCATCATGATGCCGAAGCCGAGCGTGAAGAAAAGCGCCCCGAGTCTGGACTTCCCGCCCTGCGACAGCTCCGGGAGCAGCTCCTCGACCACGACATAGAGCATCGCCCCGGCGGCAAAGCTCAGAAGATAGGGCAGCGCCGGAACGACAATGCCCGCCGCCAGCAGCGTCAGCACCGCGCCGATCGGCTCGACAGCGCCGGACAGGACGCCGCCCCAGAAGGCCTTCGACTTTTTCATTCCGGCCGCACGCAGCGGCATGGAGATGATCGCGCCCTCGGGGAAGTTCTGGACCGCGATGCCGAGCGAGAGCGCCATCGCGCCCGCGGCGGTGATCTGCGCGTTTCCTGCGAGATACCCGGCGTAGACCACGCCGACGGCCATGCCCTCCGGGATGTTGTGGAGCGTGACGGCGAGCACCATCATCGCGGTGCTGCCAAGTCCTGCGGCGCGGTTTTCTGTATCCGGAGGCGGAACCACCGCGTCGAACAGCCGCAGAAGCAGGATGCCGGCCCAGAACCCCACCAATGCCGGCACAAAGGCGAGGCGGCCCATTGCGGCGGCCTGACGGATGGAGGGGACGAGCAGACTCCCCATCGACGCGGCGACCATCACGCCCGCGGCAAAGCCGCTCAGCGCGCACTGTACTGCGGGGCCGAGAGATTTTTTCATGAAGAACACGCACGCCGCGCCGAGCGACGTCCCGAGAAACGGAATGAGGATCCCGTAGAAAACTGCCATTTGCGAACTCCTTTCTCGCTGGTCCGGTCGGAGAAGACATGCCGTACCGCGTGCGGCGGACGGGGACGCTTCGACACATTCCATTGTATGCGGCGCCTGCCGGAAGGTACATGGCGGGCGCTGCCGTCCCGCCTCAGAAGCGGGGCGGCGGTCGGCAGACCTGAAAAAAACCAGAAAACGGGGACAAAACCGAACGCGAAACGATTCGCGATATAGATATATATGTAAGTTTTAGAAACATCAAAACTTTAAATTAACGATGAAATGAACAAGAATGCACGGAAAGCGCTCTGACGATGGAAATTAGAAACGTTTTTCTGCGTGGAAATTATAGTATAAATCGATAAAAAGCCATGGGCAAATTGGCGATTTCGCTGAAATATGCGCGAAAGGGGAAAATACGATGAAAAAGCCCTTGAAATTCTATTAAATTTCTGTAAACTAGAGGTGCAGCTGATTGGTATGGCTGCAAAAAACGGCCTGCTGCATGTCCGTGCAGCAGGGAAATACTATAGGAGGATTTTTTTCATGAAAAAGATCATTGCATTGCTTCTGGCTCTCGTTCTCGCGCTGTCCATGGTCGCGTGTGCGAGCACCAAGACCGACGACGGCAAGGCCAACACGGATGCCAACACCAACGCCGACGCCAACACCACCGACACCAACGCTGACGCCAATGCCGATGCCAACACCACCGACAGCGCTCTGCGTGTAGGCGTTTTCTACTACACCTTCGCTGACACCTACATCTCCAGCGTCCGTACCGCTCTGGACGCCGAGCTCACCAACCTGGGTGTTACCTTCAACAACTTTGACGGCAACAACAACCAGACCACCCAGAACGAGCAGATCCAGACGGCTGTCACCGACGGCTACAACCTGCTGATCGTCAACATGGTCACGTCCGGCTCCCCCGACGTTGCCAACGAGATCATCTCCCTCGCCAACGGCACTCCGGTCATCTTCTTCAACCGCGCCATCGAGGCTGACGGCGAAGAAGGCACCGTCCTGAACGCCAACGCGAACATCTGCTTCATCGGCACCGACGCTCCCGAGGCAGGTCACCTGCAGGGCAAGATGGTCGGCGAGTACCTGCTGGCCAACTGGGACACCGTTGACCTGAACGGCGACGGCAAGATCAGCTACGTCATGTTCAAGGGCGACGAGGCCAACGTTGAGGCCATCTACCGCACCCAGTTCGGCGTGGAAGACGCCAACGCCATCCTGACCGCTGCCGGCAAGCCCGAGCTCGAGTACTTCGACGCCGCTGCCACCACCAAGTATCAGGTTGACCTCGGCGGCGCATGGTCCGCACAGGCTGCTCTGGACTACATGAACACCAACCTCTCCCAGTATAACGAGGCCAACGGCAACATGATCGAGCTCGTTATCTGCAACAACGACAACATGGCTGAAGGCGCGATCTCCGCTCTGGAAGCTGCTGGCTACAACACCGGCGCTGAAGGCGTCACCGTCATCCCCGTCTTCGGTGTTGACGCGACCGACTCCGCGAAGGAGCTCATCGCTTCCGGCAAGATGACCGGTACGGTCAAGCAGGACGCCGAGGGTATGGCTGCTGCCATCGCGGCTGTCGTCAAGGCAAACGGTGAAGGCTCCACCATGGCTGACGCCATCGCTGCCACCGCTTCGCTCAATGACACGATGTACTCCGTGGCTGACGGCATCGCCAACAAGCTGTTCGTCGCTTACGCTGCGTACACCAAGTAATCGTTAACAAAGCCTTTTCAAAGGGGCGGCGGCTGCACCAGCGGCGGCCGCTCCTTCATCCAAGGTCAGATCAGGAGGAGATCAGATGGAACAAACCGTACTGCTCCGGATGACGGATATTACGAAGACCTTTCCGGGCGTCCGGGCGTTGGACAAAGTCAGTCTGGAAGTTAAGGCCGGTACCGTTCACGCCCTGATGGGTGAAAACGGCGCGGGAAAATCGACGTTGATGAAGTGCCTGTTCGGCATTTACAACAAAGACAGCGGCCACATTTATCTGGAAGGACGCGAAGTGAATTTTTCCAGCAGCAAGGAGGCGCTGACAAACGGCGTCGCCATGGTGCATCAGGAACTCAATCAGGCGCTCAAGCGGACGGTTATGGACAACCTCTGGCTTGGCCGCTACCCGAAGATCGCGGGCTTTGTCGTCGATGAGGCGAAAATGTACCGCGATACCGTCGCCATTTTTGACGAGCTCGGCATCCACGTTGATCCCAAGCGCGTCATGAGCACGATGCCGGTCTCTCAGAGACAGATGGTGGAGATCGCCAAGGCTGTTTCCTACAACTCGAAGGTCATCGTTTTCGACGAGCCGACCTCCTCCCTGACTGAGGAGGAAGTCGAGCATCTGTTCCGCATCATCAACATGCTGCGCGACCGCGGCATGGGCATCATCTACATTTCGCATAAAATGGCGGAGATCAAGCGCATCTCCGACGAGATCACCGTCATGCGCGACGGCCAGCACGTTGCGACAAGACCTGCTGCTGAGCTGGAGATGAACGACATCATCCGCCTCATGGTCGGCCGTGAGCTTGGCAACCAGTTCCCTCCGAAGACGAACAAGCCCGGCGAGGTCCTCCTCGAGGTCGAGCATCTGACGGGCCAATACAACAATCTCCGCGATGTCTCCTTCACCGCTCGCCGCGGTGAGATCGTCGGACTCGCCGGCCTGGACGGCAGCGGACGTACCGAAACGCTGGAGACCATGTTCGGTGTCGCGACCCGCAAGGACGGCACCATCAAGCTGGACGGAAAGGTCTGCAAGAATCTCTCTCCGCGTCAGTCGATCAAGAACCACTTCGCTCTGCTCACCGAGGAGCGCCGTGCGACCGGCATTTTCGGCCTGCTGAGCATTCGGGAGAACACCGTCATCTCCAGCCTCGGCAAGCATAAGCGCCTCGGCTTCATTCTCAGCAATGCGTCCATGAAGCGCGACACGCAGTGGTCGATCGATGCGATGCACACCAAAACGCCGTCTCAGGAGACGCAGATCCGCAGTCTGTCCGGCGGCAACCAGCAGAAGGTCATCATCGGCCGCTGGCTTCTGACCGACCCGGATGTGCTGCTGCTCGACGAGCCGACGCGCGGCATCGACGTCGGCGCGAAGTATGAGATCTATCAGCTCATCATCGACCTTGCAAACAAGGGAAAGACGGTCCTGATGGTCTCCTCGGAAATGCCGGAGCTGCTCGGCGTGTGCGACCGTATTCTGGTCATGTCCGGCGGACAGCTTGCCGGTGAGGTGGATGCAAAAACAGCGACGCAGGAAGAGATCATGCGTCTGGCGGCTAAGTATGTATAAGGAGGCAGCGCTTTATGCCCAAGACTAATCGATTTCAACAGAGAAAAGAAGAGTATCTGAAACTTGACCGGCGCGACCGCCGCCGCTTCTGGACGGACGGCATCATGAACAACGCGCTGTATATCCTCATGGCCATCTTCATCGTCTACACGGCGATCAAGAATGATAAGTTCCTGTCCCCCGGTTCCATCGTGAACATCATCTCCCTCGTGGCGGCTTCTCTGCCGATGGCGCTCGGCATCGCGGGCTGTATCGTCCTGACCGGTACGGACCTTTCCGGCGGCCGTGTGGTCGGCCTGACCGCAGCCATCGCGGGCGCGCTCCTTCAGGACCGCCTCATCAGCCGCAAGCTCTTTGCGAACCTGCCTGAGATCACCGGCGGCTGGATCATTCTGACGATCCTCATCGTGATGGCGGTCGGCGCGATCATCGGCCTTGTCAACGGCTTCTTCGTTGCCAAGTTCAGCCTCCATCCCTTCATCGTCACGCTTGCAACGCAGCTCATCACCTACGGCCTGATCCTGATCTTCTTCATGCTCAACGGCAACAACGGTCAGCCGGTCTCCGGCCTGTCTCAGGCGTATAAGGATGTTGTTTCGGCGCCGCTGTTCCAGTTTACAACAAGCAAGGGCGTGAAGATATCCCTGCCCATGTATGTGCTATACGCCATCATTCTCTGCGCGCTGATGTGGTTCGTGTGGAACAAGACCGCCTTCGGCAAGAACATGTTCGCGGTCGGCTCCAACGCCGATGCGGCGCGTGTCTCCGGCGTCAACGTGTTCTGGACCACTGTGATGGTGCACACGCTGGCCGGCGCCATGTACGGCGTCACCGGCTTCATCGAGGGTGCACGTATCAGCTCCATCACGCAGTCTGCCGGCCTCAACTATGAGTGCGACGCCATTGCGGCCTGTGTCATTGGCGGCGTTTCCTTCGTCGGCGGCACCGGTAAGATCAGCGGCATTGTCCTCGGCGTCTTTGTTCTGCGAATCATCTTCGTGGCGCTGACGATGCTCCAGATCGACCCGTCCATGCAGTATATCATCAAGGGCGCCATCATCCTCGCGGCCTGCTCGCTGGATATGCGCAAGTACCTTGCCAAGAAATAATTTGATAGGCTGAAAAATCGGAGCTGCCGCGGGCAGCTCCGATTTTTTTCGATGAAAAGAAATGCACGCTTCGGCGCGCTGCGGCGGCGAAAGTGAAAAGGTATTCCGATTCGCAGAGAAAAGTGAATATACATGCATAATGCATGGGAAAACACGGAACTTACGATGTAAAAACGACTTGAAAACGGCAGAAAATCAGATATAATAGAAACATATTTGATTATATTCATAGGAGGAAAGCCTATGGCGGTCTGTGTCAAAAGCGAGATCGGGGCGCTGAAAAAGGTGCTTTTGCAGCGGCCCGGAAGGGAATTGGAACATTTAAGCCCCAACACGTTGGAGGAGCTCCTTTTCGACGACATTCCGTATCTCTACGGCGCGCAGCAGGAGCATGACTGCTTCGCGGCCATCCTGCGCGAGCAGGGGGCGGAGGTCGTCTATCTGGAAGATCTCACGGCGGAGGTGCTCCGGCTGGACCCGGCGCTCCGCGAGTCGTTCATTCAGGACGTTGTCACGCGCGCGGGCGGAAGCGCCATCGGCTACCGCGCGGCGCTGAGCGAGTTCCTCTCCGCCATCCGTGACGAAAAGGAGCTTGTGCAGAAAACGATGGAGGGCGTGACCTACGCGGAGATCTTCCCCGGCAGATCGGACAGCCTTGCCAGCATGGTCGGTACGCGGTCGCGCTTTCTGATGCCGCCGATCCCGAACCTCTATTTTACGCGCGATCCGTTTGCCTGCATCGGACGCGGCGTCAGCCTCAACCACATGTACTCCGCCACGCGCAACCGCGAGACCATCTACGGTGGATATGTCCTCAAGCATCATCCGGATTTTGCGGGCAAGGTGCCGCTTTATTACACGTCTGAGGAGCCGTTCAGCATCGAGGGCGGCGACATTCTGAACCTCAGCGCGACCGTTCTTGCCGTCGGCATTTCCCAGCGCACGCAGCCGGAGGCGGTCGAGCGGCTGGCAGAGCATATCTTCTCGGATGAGGAATCCCAGATCGATACCATCCTTGCCTTTGAAATCCCGCGCACACGCGCGTTCATGCATCTCGACACTGTGTTCACGCAGGTCGATACCGACAAATTCTCCGTCCATCCCGGCATTCTCGACATGCTGACGCTCTATGAGCTGACCGGCAAGGGAGCCGGCCGCATCACCACGCGCGCACTGAGCGCGCCGCTGGAGGATGTGCTGAAAACGTATCTGGGCCTTGACCATGTGCAGCTCATCCGCTGCGGCGGCGGCAGTGAGATCGCAGCCGAGCGCGAGCAGTGGAACGATGGCTCGAATACCTTCTGCGTCCGGCCCGGCGTCGTGGTCGTCTATGAGCGCAACTACGTCACGAATCAGATTTTTGAAGACTGCGGCGTCAAGATCCTCAAGATGCCCAGCTCGGAGCTCTCCCGAGGCCGCGGCGGCCCGCGCTGCATGAGCATGCCGCTGGTGCGCGAGAGCCTGTAAACAGTAACCATTGCGCGCACGGCAAACGGCCGCGCGGGCTGAAAACAACCAGAACAAACTGAACAAACAAAAAAGGAGCGAATATTATGTCCGTCAACATCCGTGGAAGACACTTTCTGAAGCTGCTCGATTATACCCCCGCTGAGATCCGCTATCTGCTCGATCTGGCGAAGAATTTCAAGGACCTCAAGCGTGCCGGTACGCCGCATCGCTATCTGGAGGGCAAGAACATCGTCCTGCTGTTCGAGAAGACCTCGACCCGCACCCGCTGCTCGTTTGAGGTGGCCGGCATGGATCTGGGCATGGGCGTGACCTATCTCGATCCCGGCAGCAGCCAGATGGGCAAGAAGGAGTCCATCTCCGACACCGCGCATGTCCTCGGCCGCATGTATGACGGCATCGAGTACCGCGGCTTCAGCCAGAAGATCGTGGAAGAGCTGGCAGAAAACGCGGGCGTGCCCGTCTGGAACGGCCTGACCGACGAGTTCCACCCGACGCAGATGCTCGCAGACCTTCTGACGATCGAGGAGAAGAAGGGCTCGCTCAAGGGCCTGCATTTCACCTATTTCGGCGACGCGCGCAACAACATGGGCAACTCTCTCATGGTCGCCTGCGCGAAGATGGGTCTGCACTTCACGGCCTGCGCGCCGAAGGAGCTGTTCCCGGCAGAGGATCTGGTCGAGACCTGCAAGGAGCTTGCGGCGCAGAGCGGCGGCTCGGTCACGCTGACCGAGAGCGTCGAGGAGGGCGCAAAGGGCGCGGACGTCCTGTATACCGACATCTGGGTCTCGATGGGCGAGCCGGACTCGGTCTGGGCAGAGCGCATCAAGCTTCTGACGCCGTATCAGATCAACGCCAAGGTCATGGCGATGGCAAAGCCGGACGCGCTGTTCATGCACTGCCTGCCGTCGTTCCATGACATCAACACCACCATCGGCAAGGAGATCGCCGATAAGTTCGGCATCACCGAGATGGAGGTCTCGGACGAGGTCTTCAATTCCCCGCAGTCGGTCGTCTTTGACGAGGCGGAGAACCGTATGCACACCATCAAGGCCGTCATCTACGCAACGCTCAAGTAAGGAGGGGCAGACATGGCGTTTGAATTCCCGAAATATCACGCGCCGGACTTTACACAGGAGATGTTCCGCAGCGCGCCCGACGCGGCGTGGGCTGTGGTCGAGCGCGACGGCGTTGCGCCCGAGGGCTACCACAGCACCTCCATGTATCCGGAGTATTTTAAGATCGAAGGCGAATGGCGTCTGGCAGAGGAGAGCCGCATGGACTCCAGCGTCGTCATCCGCCCCGACCAGACGCTTGCCGTCGTCGAAAACCGCAATCTGAAGGCGGGCGACCATGTGGTGCTGGGCCGCACGGAAAACGCGGAGGACGGCATTTATATGCACTGCCACGGCTTTGAGGAGCCGGGTGAGGCGCTGGACGACCAGTTCGTGTTCCGTCAGGGCCGCAGCCGCGAGACGTCCTATGCCAAGGACTACGACCGGCTGATCGAGCTTCTGCGTTACGAAAAAGACCATGGCAACATCCTGTGGGTCATGGGCCCTGCGTTTGCCTTTGACGAGGACGCGAGACGTGCCATGCAGGCGCTTGTCGAAAACGGCTATGCCCACGGTCTGATGGCGGGCAACGCCCTTGCCACGCACGATCTGGAGGGCGCGCTGCTGCACACGGCGCTGGGTCAGGACATCTACACCCAGAAGTCGCAGCCGAACGGCCACTACAACCATCTGGACGTCATCAACAAGGTGCGCCGCAGCGGCTCGATCCCGCAGTTCATTGAGGATCACAGCATCGACAACGGCATCATCTACAGCGTGGTCAAAAACGGGGTCCCGCTTGTCCTGACCGGCTCGATCCGCGATGACGGCCCGCTGCCCGAGGTCATCGGTGATGCCTATCAGGGTCAGCGCGCGATGCGCGAGCTTGTCAAGAAGTCGACCACGGTCATCTGCCTTGCCACGATGCTGCACACCATCGCGACCGGCAACATGACGCCGTCGTTCCGGGTGCTCCCGGACGGCACGGTACGGCCCGTGTATCTCTACTGCGTGGATGCGGACGAGTTTGTGGTCAACAAGCTCCTCGACCGCGGAAGTCTGAGCGCCACGACCATCGTCACGAACGTGCAGGACTTCATCACCATCGTCGCCAAGGGCCTCGGCCTTCTTTAAAAAACAGTGCCCGTGGATGCATTCTGCATCCACGGGCATTGAGCTTGTCAAAAAAGTTTTTTGACAAGCTCTCAAACGCGAACCGCGGGGGCTTGGTTCGCGTTTGAAAAGGCTGCACCCGCCTGCGCGCATAATTTGTGCGCGGTTTGCGCACAAATTCCACACTTGTCGGGCGTAGCGTGTTTTGTCCGCTGTACACGCCACCGGACAAAACCGATTCACATTTTATTTCGCCGTGCGCGGCGAAACTCTACGAGGTTTTTGGCAGTCTGAGTGCCCGCTATGGGGTTCATCTGGCGCGGAGCTGCCAGAACGCGACCGCGCTTGCGGCGGCGACGTTCAAGGAGTCCACGCCGTGCGACATCGGGATGCGGACGGTGTAGTCACAGGCCGCGATGGTCTGCGGCAGAAGGCCGTCTCCCTCCGTGCCGAGCACGATGGCGAGCCGGGGCTCGTTCATGACCTGCGCATCGTCGATGGGGACGGAGCGATCGGTCAGCGCCATGGCAGCGGTCTTGAAGCCGAGCGCGTGCAGCCGGTGCAGGCCGCCCTCCGGCCAGTCGGCGGCAGTTTCACCGATCTGCGTCCATGGCACCTGAAAAACAGTGCCCATGCTGACTCTGGCTGCGCGGCGGCAGAGCGGGTCGCAGCAGGAGGGCGTGACGAGAATGGCACCGACGCCGAGTGCGGCAGCGGAGCGGAAGATCGCGCCGATGTTTGTGGAATCAACGATGTTTTCCAGCACGGCCACGCGCCGCACGTCCTTGCAGAGCGTTTCCACAGACGGATACTGCGGACGCCGCATGGCGCACAGGACGCCGCGCGTCAGCTCATAGCCCGTGAGGGCGGAGAGGACTGCTCGCTCCGCGGTGTAGACGGGAACGCCGGGACAGCGCGCCAGAAGCGGCGCTGCATCGCCGGTGATATGCCGCCGCTCCATCAAAAACGAAACGGGGCGGAAGCCTGCGTCCAGCGCACGGACGATGACCTTGGGGCTTTCGGCGATGAAAACGCCCTTTTCCGGCTCCAGACGATTGCGGAGCTGCGCCTCGGTCAGGCGTGCGAACACGTCGAGCTCCGGCGCGGAAAGACTGGTGATCTCAATGATATCTGACATAATGACACTCCATATGCCGCCGGGGTGCCCCGGCGGCGCTTTTTCAAAAAGATGATACCACAATGCTGCGAAAAACGGAACCCTTGATGGATTTTTTGCGTCGAATATGATATGATGGCTGTGGAAATGGCGGTTTACCCATCGGAACGGACATAAATACAAAGGAGGATCTGCAATGGGCCTTATCAAAGCGGCGCTTGGCGCGGCTGGCGGCGTACTGGCCGACCAGTGGAAGGAGTATTTTTACTGTGAATCGAT
>URLO01000045.1 GCA_900548625.1 uncultured Eubacteriales bacterium
ATTATGCGCGCCGCATCGCGCAGCCTTTTCAAACGCGAACCCAGCCCCGCGGTTCGCGTTTGAGAGCTTGTCAAAAATTTTTTGACAAGCTCAAAGCCGGACGCCTTCGCGTCCGGCTCCGGGTGTATATTCGATCAGTTGACCATAAGTTCCATGACGGACAGATAGCGGTATCCGTCATCGTAGAACTCCACAGTGTAGACCTTCTGTTTTGTGACCGTCTGCTCTGTCTCGTCGGCGTAGAATTCGACTGTGAAGCGGACCTTGTTCGTGCCCTCGACCGGCTCAGCACTGACGACCCGCAGATGCGGCGTTTCGTCAAAGACGTGGATCTCGTCGGTGACGATGCCGTCAAACGTGCTGTCATAGAGGGCGCACTCGGTCATGTCCCACTTGTAGTTGACAAAATAGCGGTCGAGCACCGGCGTGACATGGCGCCACGAGATGAAATACTTCTGCTCCGCTTCATTGTAGCGTGCCTGAAGCTCCTCCGGCGTCGCCAGAACCAGATAGGCGAGGTAGAGCTGATCGCTCGTCAGCTCGGACGCATCCTCAAAGTTCAGCTCGTACTGATACTGGAGCTGATCTTCGAGCACCTGCGCCAGCGGCAGCAGCGCCTTGGGGTCAGAGGCCTGTGAGGACAGCTGCGGCGCGTCCTCGGAGGAGAATGTGGTGCGCGTGGCGGTCAGATGGCCGCCGTCATCATTGAAGCTCGCATCATATTCCTTCGCGGCATAGACCAGCCAGCCGGACTCGGAGCGGAAGGCGACCTTAAAGCGGACGTTTCCGTCCTCATCATCGGCACGCTCGACCAGATACGGCGTGTGGCCGGGGAATTCGGGGTCCTGCTGCTCGGCAAGGCGCAGAAGCTCCTGTACCGATACCTGCTGCGCGGGCTGCTCCTCGGGCGTTTCGGTGTCGTCGGGCTGCTCCTCGGGCTGCGGGTCGGTCTCGGGCGTCTGCGTCTCCACCGGGTCGGAGGGACGCGAGGTCGTGTTGGGCGTCTGCGTCTGCGCGGGCGTCTCATCCGTCGGCTCTGCGGGCTTTGCGGTGCAGGCGGCAAGACTCATCAGGCTTGCAAAAATCAAAAGGCAGGCCGCTGCGGTCTTTAACAGGTTGTTTTTCATATGTATCCTTCTTTCTATCGATGCGCACAGCGTGCGCGGCGCTTGTTTCCTTTCTGTAACCATTATTTTAGCCTATGCACCCGTGGGTGTCAACGAAACAGCCCGGAAATTCATAAAGAATTCAGAATTGCCCGGCAGCCTGAGATGCGGCTGCCGGGCAATGGATGCAAAATGCACAAACTCAGGGGAGGGCGCTGAAGGTAACGGCGGCTTTGAACAGGTCGCCGTCGATCGTCAGCGCGAACGCGCCGCCCTGAAGCCCCGTGAGGCTCTGCGCGATCGAGAGGCCAAGGCCGCTTCCCTCGGTGCTGCGGGAGCTGTCTCCGCGCACGAAGCGCTCCATCAGCTCGTCAGCGCTGATATTCAGGGGATAGCGGGAGATGTTTTTGAAGCAGATCGTGACCTTGCCGCCGTTTACGCTGCTGGAAAGATAGACGCGCGTGCCGGGCATGGCGTATTTGCAGATGTTGGAGAGAAGATTGTCAAACACCCGCCACAAAAGCCGCCCATCGGCAAGAATTTTCGGGCCGGAAGGGTCGGTCTGCACGACAGGCTCGAGCTGGCCCGCTTCCAGACGGCTCTCGTATTCGCCCATGACCTGACCGAGCAGAACATTCACGTCGGTCGGCTCAAGCGTGCAGGCGAGATTGCCCGTCGAGGCCTTCGACGCCTCGACCAGATCCTCGGTCAGCTTTTTGAGCCGCGCCGACTGCCGCTCAAGCACATCCAGATATGCACGCGCCGATTCCGGCTCGATCTGCTCCTTTTTGAGCAGGTCAACGTAGTTGACGATCGAGGTCAGCGGCGTTTTGATGTCGTGCGAAACGTTGGTGATCAGCTCTGTTTTCAGCCGCTCCGCGCGCGTCTGCTGCTCGACGGCCTTCTGCATACCGGTTCCGATGGCATTGAGATCGTCCGCGTGCTGCTTGAATACCCAGAACATGCGGCTCGTGTCGATCTGGCTCGTGAGATCGCCGGAGGCAAGGCGCTCGCCGCCGTCGCGGAGCTTTTTCATGTTGATAACGGCCAGAATAAGCGGCGCCGTAAGGAGCACGCGCCCGATGAGCCACCACACGAAGAACGAACCGGTGCAGCCGGTGAGCATGATGAAGATCAGCTCGATGAAACACAGCCCGGTCCAGACGAGCGCCGACCTCCAGTAAAGCGGAAGATTGCGGCAGAGATAGCGCACCGTCCGCCCGAGGCGGCAGAGCACACGCCAGAGGAAGGTCAGAACGCGCCAGATGACGGTGTTTTGATACCATGTGCCCGCCTTGATGCGCGAGGCAAGCGTCGAGGCATAGGAAAGCAGCAGCAAAAGGCCGCAGATGAGGTATGCGGCAACCAGCGCAGCCTGCAAAACCAGCATGCTGCCGGTGTCGCTTGGGAAGCTGATGAGGTTTAACAGCCTGACCCCGAACAGGAGCGGGAGCAGATAGAGAAGCGTCAGAACATCGAGCGGAATGCGGTCAAACCAATTGAGATGGATGCCCTCATATCCGGCGGCGTGTCCGGCGGCATACATCAGGAACACGAACATCGCCAGCATACCGACGACCCCGAGTGCAGCGAGCACGATCAGAAGGACGCGGTGCGACACGGCCCAGCTCAGGAGCTGATATTCCTGCCGCAGGCTGTCATCAGCCGTCATATTTTCGCGCACATAGCCCGCAAGGGTGTAACGCTCGATGCGGAACTCGTCATAGCTGACGTCGGCGGTGATGCCGCGCTCGGTTTCCTCCACGATCTCATAACGGAAGCCGGAGGTGTCCTCGCGGCTATATTGCTCGTTGATATAGTCCCAGAATTTCTCATCGCCTTTGATGGTGACGCGCTTGCTGACGGCGCGGCGATCCGTCTGCACGTCAAACAAGGTGCTCTGCTGGCAGCGATAGCGGCTTGCGGCAAAATCGGTCTTTCCGTTTTTCAGCGTCTCACCGGCGCCGCCGGAAAAGACGAGCGTGCCCTGCGTATCGTATACGGCAAAATAGAAATTGGAGTTTTCGGGGGCGAAGCGGCGAAGATACGGCTCCTCCCACTGCGGATCGTAGGCATCCGGCGTCTCCGAATGGCTGCGGTAGAGCCGGTAATAGCGCAGCGCGTCGCTCATGGCCGCGTCAAGCGAGGGACTTATGTCTGCAAAGAGCGTGTCGATCTTCGCCGTGCCGCCGTCGTCATAAACGCCGGACGCAGCCAGCATGGCGCCTGCGAGCCCGGCGGCAAGCGCGCCGAATGCAAACACGATCAGCAGAAAACCGGCCAGCAGCTTTGCCCACAGCCTGTTTTGTAGCGTTTTCACTTTGTATCAGCCTCCATTTTGTAGCCCTTGCCCCACACGACCTTGATGTAGCGCGGGTCGGCGGGATTGATCTCGATCTTTTCACGGATGTGGCGGATGTGGACGGCAAGCGCATTGTCGGCGTTGAGCGGAAGCTCTGCCCAGACTGTGCGGTAGATCTCGGCGGGAGAAAAAACCTTGCCGGGGTGCTGCATTAGAAAATGCAGGATGTCGTATTCCTTCGGCGTCAGCGCCACCGGATCACCGTCAAGCGTGACGGTTTTGGCGTTGTCGTCAAGCTCCACGCCGCCGATGCGCAGGACGGCGGGCTTCGGAGCCGAGCCGCCGAGCTGGAGATAGCGCCGAAGCTGTGAGCGCACACGCGCCAGCATCTCAACGGGGTTAAAGGGCTTCGTGATATAGTCGTCCGCCCCGACGTTCAGCCCCAGCACCTTGTCGGTGTCCTCGGATTTGGCGGTCAGAAAAATGACCGGCACGTTCGACTGCTCGCGCAGGCGCGACATGGTCGTGATGCCGTCCATGCCGGGCATCATGATGTCGAGCAGGATCAGATCGACCGGCTCGCGCGCAAAGACCTCCAGCGCCTCACGCCCGTTGAAGGCGGTCAGAACGTGATAGCCCTCTGCCTCCAGATATATTTTTAACGCTGCCACAATATCCTTTTCATCGTCGCAGACCAGTACATGTCGCATACGCCTCACCTCTTGCCCATATCATATCGGATCGGCGATGAAGATACAACGGCGAAAAATCTTAAGATTTGATTTTTCCGCGATTCTGCGGTAAAATAACGCCATCAAAATGCAAAGCAGGAAGGAAATATCTATGAAACTTCTGATCGCGTCCGATCTGCACGGATCGGCGTACTATACGCAAATGCTGCTCGCGCGCGAGGCGCAGGAAGCGCCTGAAAAGCTCATTTTGCTGGGTGATGTGCTCTACCACGGCCCGCGAAACGACCTGCCGAGGGATTACGCGCCGAAGCAGGTGATCGCGCAGCTCAGCCCGCTGGCAAGCAAGATCCTCTGCGTGCGCGGCAACTGCGACTGCGAGGTGGACCAGATGGTGCTGCCGTTCCCGGTGCTGGCGGACTACGGCTGGCTGTATCTGGACGGCAGGACGGTCTATCTGACGCACGGCCATGTTGTCAACAAGGCGCACCCGCTGGCGTTTGCCAAGGGTGACATCCTCCTGCACGGCCACACGCACATTCCGGCGTGTGAGGACTGCGGCGATTTCATGTACCTGAATCCAGGCTCGGTCTCCATCCCGAAGGAGGGCTCCGCGCACAGCTACATGGTCTATGAAAACGGTGTGTTCTGCTGGAAGGATCTCCTGACCGGCGAGCGCTATCTGGAATACCGTCTGTAAGGCAAAACGAAGGGCCTGCTGCAAAATCGCATTTTGCAGCAGGCCCTTTTGATTATTCAGGGAGTTTTGATTTTTGGGAGGGCTATTTCGGGTCGTCGACCGACTCGTATTCCGCGTCCATGACGTCGCTTTCCACGGCGTCGTTCGGGTTTTCGTAGCCGCCCGCGGGGCGGTAGCTGCCGCTTCCGGCGGTGACGCCGAGCTCGTCCAGAATGCGCTCAAGCGCATCGGCACAGCGGAGCATATCGTCCGTGTTTTTCGCCTTGACGGCGCGGCGGACGGCCTTCTCGGCCTCGCTCACGCGCGCCCGATCCTCGCGGCTGACGCTCTTTCCGACGCCGCTTGTGCGGTAGAGAAGCTGCTCGCAGCGGTCACGGGCGGTGGCCTCGGCGCGCAGACGCGCGTCCTCTGCGGCATACTGCTGTGCGTCGCGGACGGCACGGTCGATCTCCGCCTGCGACATGTTGGAGGTCGCTGTGATGGTGATCTCCTGCGCCTTGCCGGTGCCGAGGTCCTTGGCGGAGACGTTCACGATGCCGTTTGCATCGATGGAGAACGTGACCTCGATCTGCGGGACGCCGCGCGGCGCGCGCCGGATGCCGGTCAGCTGGAAGCGGCCAAGCTCCTTGTTCTGGTGCGCCATCGGGCGCTCGCCCTGAAGGACGTGAACATCGACCGAGGTCTGGAAGCTCGAGGCCGTGGTGAAGATCTGGCTTTTGCGGATGGGGAGGGTGGTGTTGCGCTCGATGACGCGCGTGCAGACGCCGCCGAGCGTCTCGATGCCGAGCGACAGCGGCGTGACGTCGAGCAGAAGAAGCCCCTTGACGCTGCCGGAGAGAACGCCGCCCTGAAGGCAGGCGCCCATCGCAACACACTCGTCGGGATTGATGCCCTTGAAGGGGAGCGTGCCGGTGATGGACTGGACAAGATCCTGCACAGCCGGAATGCGGCTCGAGCCGCCGACCATCAGCACCTTGCTGATCTGCGAGATGCGGATGCCGGAGTCGTTGATGGCCTGATTGACCGGCTCGCGCGTGGCCTGCACCAGATGATAGGTGAGGTCGTTGAACTTCGCCCGCGTCAGCGTGATGTCCATGTGCAGAGGGCCACTTTTGCTGACGGCGATGTAGGGAAGGCTCACCGTGGTGGAGGTCATGGCGGAAAGCTCGATCTTGGCTTTTTCCGCAGCCTCGCGCAGCCGCTGCATGGCTGCCGGGTCGCGGCTGAGGTCGAGCTTGTTCTCATTTTTGAATTCCTTGACCAGATAATCGATGATGCACTGGTCAAAATCATCGCCGCCGAGGCGGTTGTTGCCCGCGGTGGCGAGCACCTCAATGACGCCTGCCGAGATGTCGAGGATGGACACGTCAAACGTGCCGCCGCCGAGATCATAGACCATGATCTTCTGCGGCTCCTCGCGGTCAACGCCGTAGGCAAGGGCGGCGGCGGTCGGTTCGTTGATGATACGCTGTACGTTCAGCCCCGCGATCTTTCCGGCGTCCTTGGTGGCCTGACGCTGGGCGTCGGTGAAGTAGGCGGGGACGGTGATGACGGCGTCCGTGACCGGCTCGCCGAGATAGCTTTCCGCATCGCGCTTGAGCTTTTGCAGGATCATGGCGGAGATCTCCTGCGGGGTATACTTGTGCCCGTCGATGTTCAGCTTGTAATTTGTACCCATCTGGCGCTTGATCGAGGAGACCGTGCGCTCGTGGTTGGTGACGGCCTGCCGCTTTGCAAGGCTGCCGACCATCCGCTCGCCGGTCTTGGCAAAGCCCACAACGGAGGGCGTGGTACGTCCGCCCTCGGCATTCGGGATGATGACCGGCTCGCCGCCTTCCATCACGGCAACGCAGGAATTGGTGGTGCCAAGGTCGATACCGATGATTTTGGACATAGTGTGACCCTCCTGAAAATCGAAAGACCGCGGCAAATCAATTTGCCACGATCACCTTTGCGTGGCGGATGACATCCTCATCCATGGTAAAGCCGGTCTGGAGCACCTCAATGATCTCCTCCTCGCGGTACTGCGGGTCCTCGACATGCTCGACGGCTTCGTGATAATCGGGGTTGAAGCAGCGGTGGAGAGAGTCCATCGGCTGCACCTTCATTGCGGCGAGGATGGAGAGCAGCTTCTGCATCATCAGCTCCACACCGCGGAAATACGCCGTGTCCTGACACGGCTGCTGCAACGCGCGCGCAAGGTCGTCATAGAGCGGGAGAAATTCCAGAATGACCTTCCGTGTCGTTTCCTGCTCTGCGCGTTCGAGCGCCTGCGCCGTCCGGCGGCGGTAGTTGCGGTATTCTGCCGCCAGCTCCTCATAGTGCGGGGACTCGGGCTGCGGCGCGGCGCGCTTGTTCTGAAACAGTTTCATGTGCTCACCTAGCTTTGCGTACTGGCGCTGCTTTCACTGTAGGTGCTCCCGTTCCAGCCGGAGTACGGGCCGGTGCGGCCATACGGCTCGGAATAGGAGGAGCCGCCGCTTTGATAGCGGGAATACGGGCTTGCACGATAGGCGCAGCCGCCGAACAGCGTGAAGAAAATGTCAAAAATAAAGAAGATCGCGATGATCTTGCCAAGCAGGCCGAACGGGCTGCGGCGTGTGCTGCGCTGATAATACCACTGATACGGCTGGGAATCCTCATTCCCGTCTGCACCGGTGGAGTAATAGTAATAGGTGCGGTACGACTGCTGCGAGCCGCGATTTTGTTCGCCGTCCTGACTGCGGTAGAAGCCGAACGGATCGAACGGGTCGTAATAACCCTGCTGGCGCTGCTGCTGATAGGCCTGACGAGCCTGCTGCTGGGCGCGCTGCTGCTGATAGGCCTGCGGATTTTTCAGAAGGTCATAGGCCTCGTTGACCTCATTCATCTTCTGTGCGGCCTGCGCGTCGCCGGGGTTCAGATCCGGATGATATTTCTTTGCAAGGCGGCGATAGGCCTGCCGGATCTCGTCTTCGGTTGCACTGTGCGAGACGCCGAGCACCTGATAGGGGTCTGCGACCATGTCCTTCACATCCTTTCTGCGTTCGTGTGATCGATCGTTTGAATACAGCCTATTATACATGCTTTTTTCGCCTATTTGTGAATGGATTTGAAACATTGTGCGAAAAAAACGTTGCGCCGGCAGGAAAAAACCTGCCGGCGCTGTGTGCGCGTGCCAAAAACATGGTTCTGACACGTTCGCGATATGGAAGGGATTACTTTTGCAGCCGCTTGAGGACCTCGCAGAGATATGTCCATGTCCGCTGTACCGACGAGATGCTCATCCGCTCGCGCACAGTGTGGATCTCCAGCATCTGCGGGCCGATGCTGACGGCGTCAAGACCGGGCAGCTTGTCGGCAAAGAGGCCGCACTCCAGTCCTGCGTGGATGGCCTTCACCTCGGGGTCGTGGCCGTAAAGCGCGCGGAAGGCGTCAACCATCGTGTCGCGCAGAGGAGACTGACGCTGATACTGCCAGCCGGGATAGTCGCCGGCGGGACGGACGCTGCCGCCGAGACGCGTGCAGAGCGCTTCCATCCGTGCGTAGATCATTTTCTTCTGTGAGGCAATGGAGCTTCGGATGGAGCTGACGGCACGAAGGCTTCCCTCAAGCGTCTCCAGAACGCCGAGGTTGCAGGAGGTCTGTACCAGCCCCTTTATGTCCATGCTTGTGGCGTAGATGCCGTTCGGGATGAGCAGCAGGAAATCAATCACGCGGCGCGTGGCCTCCTCGGTCATGGCGCGATCGACCGCGCACGGCGCGGCGCTGAGAGACAGACCGGGGTCGGAGACGGCAAATTCGTTTTTCAGCTCCGCCTCAAATGCGGAAGCCTTTGCTGCAACGTCCACGCCCGCCGGAACGGCGATGACCGCCGTGGTCAGAACGGGAATGGCATTGTCCTTCTGACCGCCCGTGATCGAGCTCAGACGGAGCTGGGGCGCCTCGGCTGCGAGCAGATCGAGGAAACGGCCCATCAGGATGTTGGAGTTGCCGCGCTCCTTCTGGATCTCCACACCGGAGTGACCGCCGATGAGACCGCCGAGCGTGACGGTGAAGCCTTGCATGGCGCACGGCGCAAATTCCAGCGGGAGCGTCATATTTACGCCCACGCCGCCCGAGCAGCTCACGGTCAGGATGCCCTCCTCCTCGGAGTCGATGTTCAGAAGCCGCCGACCCTGAAGCGGGGAGGCGTCCAGGCCGACCGCGCCCTCCATGCCGATCTCCTCGTCAACGGTGAAGACAGCCTCAATGGGAGGGTGAGGCAGGTCGCTGCTGTCAAGCACGGCGAGCGCCATTGCAACGGCAATGCCGTCATCGCCGCCGAGGGTGGTGTCTGTTGCCATGACGAAATCACCGTTGATGCGAAGCTGGAGCGGGTCTTTCATAAAGTCGATCGGGTTTTCGGGCGTTTTTTCCGTGACCATGTCGAGGTGACCCTGCAAAATGACGGTGGGGGCGTTTTCGTAGCCCTCTGTTCCGTCTTTCCAGATGATGACATTGTTCAGCTCATCCTGCTTGCAGCGCAGCCCGCGGGCTTCTGCAAAGCGGACGCAGTAGTCGCTGATGGCCTTGGTGTTGCGGGAGCCATGCGGGATCTGGCACAGATCCTCGAAGAAGTGGAATACGGAGTGGGGCTCCAGATGATCCAGTACGCGCATAATAATGTAACCTCCTGTGATATATGTCTCAAAGCCTTCCGCAGCGGGAAGGCTTTGCAGAGCGTTTGATGATCGCGGCTTTATTGCAGCTTCTCAAAATCGGCGGCGCCGTGCTTGCACAGCGGGCAGATGATGTCGGGCGGAAGCTCCTCGCCCTCATAGACCCAGCCGCAGATCTTGCAGACCCAGCCGGTCTGCTCTTGCAGTGCGGCGGGCTTCGGCTTGACGTTTGCGAAGTAGTAGGCGTAGGTCATGGACGGCGTGTTCGAGAGCGTCTGCGCCTCGGTCACATCGGCAATGAAGAGCGTGTGCGTCTCAAACTCCACGGTCTGCGTGACCTTCGCGCTGAGGAACGCGGAGGTGCAGTAGGGGATATAGTAGACGCCGTTCGTCGCACGCGCCATGCCCTGTACGTCCGCAAATTTGTCCACATCCCGGCCGGACTGGAAGCCATAGTGCTGGAACATGGCAAACGGTGCGTCGTTCGACAGGACGGAGACGTTGAACACACCCGTCTTGAGGATCATGTTGTGCGTCAGATTTGCCTTGTTGACGGCGATGGAGATGCGTTTGGGGGAGTCGGTCAGCTGCGTGACGGTGTTGATGATGCAGCCATTGTCCTTCGCGCCGTCACGGGCAGTCAGGACGAACAGACCGTAGGAAAGGGAGAACATGGCGCTCGGCTCGACCAGCTCGGTGTGCGCCGAAGGTACGGGCTTCGGCATCGTTGCGACCAGCGCGTCTGCCAGCGCCGCCATCTGCGAAAGCTGCTCCTCCTTGAGAGACGAGCGGATCGTGACGCCCTCGTCCAGGATCGTGCAGTTCTTGAGCTTCTGGAACTCGGCGCGCATCAGGCCGCCGGCGGTCGGCGCCCAGGAGCCGTTTTCGACCAGCGCGATGGTGCGGTTCTGGAGGTTGTGGTTCACGATGTCGTGCACCAGATTTTCCATGTTCACGAACATACCTGCGTTGTAGGTCGTGGAGAGGAAGACGAGGTGGCTTGCGCGGAAGCACTCGGAGACGACATAGCTCGGGTGCGTGGCGGAGACGTCATAGACCTTCACATTGCGCACGCCGCGGTCGGCCAGCATCCCGGCGAGGATGTTCGCTGCATTCTCGGTGTTGCCGTAGACGGAGGCGTAGGCAATGACGACGGCGTCTTCCTCGGGCTGATAGGTCGCCCAGTGGACGTATTTGTCGAGGAACCACGCGATGTCCTTGCGCCAGACCGGGCCATGCAGCGGGCAGATGGTCTCAATTTCGATCGTGGCGGCCTTTTTCAGAAGCGCCTGCACCTGCGTGCCGTATTTGCCGACGATGTTGGTGTAATAGCGGCGCGCGTCGGCCAGATATTCGGTCTTGAAATTCACCTCGTCGGCATAGAGGTTGCCGTTCAGTGCGCCGAAGGTGCCGAAGGCGTCGGCGGAGAAAAGCGTCTTGGTGGTCGCATCATAGCTGACCATCGCCTCGGGCCAGTGGACCATCGGCGCCATGACGAATGCGAAGGTGTGGCGGCCGGTCGTGAGCGTGTCCATCTCCTTGACGATGACGGCGCGGCTGTCAATGTCGAAGGTGAAGAAGTTGCGGATCATTGTGACGGTCTTTGCGTTGCAGACGATCTTGACCTCCGGGTAGCGCAGCACAAGATCCTGCAGGACGGCGCAGTGGTCGGGCTCCATGTGATTGACGATCACATAGTCGAGCGGTCTGCCGCCCAGCACATGCGCGACGTTTTCGAAGAACAGGTCTGCGATGGAGCGGTCGACCGTGTCGAGCAGAACGGTTTTTTCGTCCATCAGGAGATAGGCGTTGTAGCTTACGCCGTTCGGAATGGGGTAGACGTTTTCAAAAAGCGCGAGGCGGCGGTCGCTTCCTCCGACCCAGTAGAGATCGTCGGTCATCTTTTTGACACAATACATGAATTACCTCCAATAAATAATAATTATTCTTATTATTATAATAACATGTGCAGCTGGAAATTACAACTGATTTTTTGCGTCCGGAGCAGAATTTTTTGTTGGCTTGCCGGGCCGGCGGTGAAGAAACTCGCTGAAGGAATCGATGCGCTCACTCAGAGGCTTGGGCGGGGCCAGACGGAAGAAGCCGGAGTGGCTCTGCATTTTGAGCTGGAATTTCTGAAGATCGACGGATTCATAGAGTGTCTTGTCGATCTGAGCGGCACGGCGATGGATCTGCGTTCCGAGATGGAGCGAGAAGGCGCAGTCGATCACAAATACGCCGAAGCAGATGCCGACGATGAAGGAAAACAGCGGGTGGTGCGTGAACCATGCCACCAGATGCAGCAGCCTCGGATACAGCAGGAAATAGTAGAGCGCCGAAAGCACGCCCCAGAAGAATGTGAACAGCGGGCAGATGATGCCCTGAATGTTTCCCCAGCAGTGGGAATAGTCCCACAGGCGGATGCCCATGACATGGATGCTCAGAAGACCCACAAGATACTCGATCAGCGTCATGACCAGCGCCATGATGAAGAACATGACAAAATAATACCCGATGCTGCCGGAAAAGCTGCCGAACACGGCGTTTTCGATCAGCGACATGGCAAACAGCACGACCGTTCCGATGCCGTACAGCGGAACGCAGGGGCCGAACAGAAAGCCGGGGTTCAGCCATTTGTGCTCCGGGTTCGAGCCGGAAAAGAACTTGCGGAACACCAGCTCCAGCACCCAGCCCGCGCACGCGCCAAAGAAAAACAAAAACACGATGTCCAGAAAAATCTGATATTTCGACATAAGATTCCCTCCTGCGCACAGTTTACCATGCAGGAAGCCGCTTTTCAAGGTGTGGTTGCTTTTTTCCGGCCGTCCGGTATATAATAAGATCAGAAATGAAAACAGGAGGCTGCCATGAAAAAAATATGCAAAGTCATCGGGATCGTGCTGCTGGTGCTCGTGCTGATCGCTGGCGCGTATGTCGCCTATGTGTTTGCGGACTATCACCGCATCGAGGACAACCAGACGCTCGCCGTCACCTCCGGGCAGACGCAGCAGGCGCAGACCGGAAAAAGCTACGCACTTGTCTGCTGGAACATCGGCTTCGGCGCGTATGAGGACGATTACAGCTTCTTCATGGACGGCGGCACTGAGTCGTGGGCGTGGTCGGAGGAGCGTCTGCTTCAGAATCTTGACGAGATCGCCGTGGTGATCGAGTCGCTTCAGCCGGATCTGCTGCTGTTGCAGGAGGTTGACTTTGATGCCACACGCACCTATCATGTCGATGAGATGGAGTTCCTGCGCACCTACAACGGCATCGACGCGGACACCGACAGCGTGTTTGCCGTCAATTATGATTCCCCGTTCCTGTTTTATCCATTCATCCGTCCGCACGGCGCGTCGCGCGCGGGCCTTTTGACGCGCTCGGCGCTGACGATCGAAAGCGGCCTGCGGCGGAGTCTTCCGATCGAGACGGGCGTCACAAAGCTCGTGGATCTCGACCGCTGCTACAGTGTGGCGCGCCTTCCGGTCGAAAACGGAAGGACGCTGTGCCTGTATAACCTCCATCTGTCCGCCTATACCTCTGACGGAAAGATCGCCGACGAGCAGCTCGCCATGCTGCTGAACGACATGCAGGCAGAATATGAAAACGGAAATTACGTGGTCGGCGGCGGCGACTTCAACAAGGACCTGCTTGGAAACAGCGGCGAGATCTTCGGCGTTTCGACCGAGGGCTACACGTGGGCGCAGCCGATCAAGACCGAGCTGTTCGATGGGAAAAATCTGACGCTGATCGCGCCGCTGGACGAAGATGACCCGCAGCCCTCCTGCCGCAACGCGGACGCCCCGTATCATGAGGGGCAGCTCCTTCTGACGGTGGACGGCTTCATCGTTTCGGACAATGTGACCGTGACCGCCAGCAGCGTCCACGCGATGGACTTTGCCTGCTCCGACCATCAGCCCGTCACGATGCGCTTCACACTGGAGCCTTAGGGCAAGCCGTTGCCGAAATCTGAAATGGGGTGAGTGCATGAAAAACGACAGGGCTGAGCGCGAGGAACAGTTTCGTGCTGCGGCAGCAGGACTGAGCACGGATACTGTGGACGCACTGCACCGGATATGCTTTGAGTGGGGCGATTATTATTACCCAGAGGTGGAACTGGTCGGGGCTGCGGCAAGAATCGAGGCCGGCAGCGGAAGTGCATACCGCAGGACTTTGACGCTCTGTAACGTCTCTGGCCTTCCGGAGCGGGACTGCGGTTTTTGGGATCTCAGTGATAGCACACTCTCCTGCGATGGGACAGACTATGTCCTGACAGGAGCATATCTCCAAGAGGAAAATGAGGATTTGACGCCGTTTGCTGTCCACTTCTCGAACGCGGTGGTCGAGGTCAGACGCTATCGCGTGGGGCTGGGGGCCCACGCCGGAACGCCGTGGGATGTGCTGGAGTATGCCGTACACGGACTTTTGGGCGCGCAGGCCGGCGCGGCTCCACTGAACGAGCAGGAAAAAGCGCTGCTGCCGTTGGCGGAAGAACTTGGAAGGTTTTTGGGACCATACGCGGTTGCGGAGCCGTTTGATGGAGAGTATTTCCCACGGCTGCGGACGCTTATGGAGCAGTACGGTTATCACAAGCCGCTTTCCCTGCTCGAAAAGCTGGAAAAGCTGGAAGGCGTGAAAGAGCCGGAGAAGAACGACGCATACTGGAACAAACTGCGCCGGACGCAGCTGCGTCTGATTGCGCTCCTGAACCGCAAGGACTTTGAGCCGCTCTGGCGGGAAATCTATCGGGCGTTTACCACTGCACAGACGGACTATCCGACCTATGCAGAGGGGGAGACACCCCTGGAGCCGCTGAAAAAAACGCGCAGTGAGGTCGAGAAACTGCTTCATGCCCGCGGCTACACCGGAAGCTACCCTGATTTTTATAAAACGGGTGCCATCCGCGGCCTGCGCCATAGCGGGCCGACGCAATATGGAATGGACTATGTGATCGGGGCGGAAAAATACGCCGTGTACCACATCCACTGCATAGAAGAAAACGCGAGCCGACTGCACCTCATATTCGGCTGCGGCATGGAGCTGCTGCGTAAGGGCGAGCAGAAGGGAGACATCTATTCCTGCATGTTCAATGCCGATGGCCGCTGTTTCTATAAAACAGCCTCGGAGCCGCGCGATTGGAGCGGGAAATATACGCAGGAAAAGCTGTGCTGCATTGTAGATGCTGCGGTCAAGCGTGCGGAGCTACGAAATCTCAACAAGGAAGAGCAGAAACTGGTCTCCGCAGCGCCGCAGGCGGAGAACAAGGACTTGTTCTGGCTGCTGATTCCAATCAGTGGACTTTTTGCCGCTGGGTCTCTCGTTCTGTTTGTGTCGATGTACGGTCTTTTACTCGGACTGCTTGAGGGTGACATCCAAGCGATGTTCACAGAGCTGGCGAAGATGCCCTGGCTGCGGATATTCATGGGATTGTGGCTGGCGTTTTTTGCATTTTTTTATCTTTTCATCGGATTGCTGACATCGTTTGCAAAGAAGAAATAGCACCGCGCGGTACATATGACTCCGGCAGGGAAGTGTTCCCTGCCGGAATTTTTATGCCCTCGCCGCAAGGCGACGGCTTTTGCTCCCGGCCTGTGCCACAATGGGCGGAAAGGGGGCATTTTTATGAAACGTGCATATCTGAGGAAACTGGCAGCGGCGGCGCTGCTTGCGGCGCTGCTGATCTCACCCGTGCTGGCTGCGGAGGAGCTGCATCCGGCGTATCTCGGAGGCTTCCCGGATGGGAGCATCCGCCCGGAAAGCGCGCTCACGCGTGAGCAGCTTGCGCAGGCGCTTTATCGTCTGATCCCGGAGGCACAGCGCACGGAGCTGACTGCGCCGGTCTGCTTTTCGGATGTGCCGCCGTCCAGGTGGTCGTCGGAGGCAGTCACGGCGATGGTGAATCTGGGCGTGCTGTACGGGACGGGCGACGGCGCATTCTGTCCGGAGGCGGCAGTGAACGCGCCGGAGCTTGCAGCCGCGCTCATGCGTGCCGCCGCGTCAGAGACCGCGCGGGCGTGCCTTCCGGAGCTTGCGGCGGGCTGGGACGCGCAGAGCTTCTGCTTTGAGACGGGCGGCGGCTGGGTGATGGGGCTTGAGGGTACGGTGTTTTTACCGGAGCAGCCGCTCACGCGCGGGCGCTTTGCCGAAATTCTCAACGGCATTCTCGGCAGAACGCCGCAGTCGCTGGAGAGCCTGCTCGTCGGGATGCCGCTCTGGAGCGACAATCTCGACACGCAGGCGCCGTATTTTCTCGCGCTTCAGGAGGCCGGGACGACCCACACGGCGGAGCGGCTCGACAGCGGGGAGCAGTGGACAGGCCTTGGGTGAAACGCCGAATTTTTCGGGAAGCGGTGGATTTTTGAAGCCATATCCGATATGATGGAGACAGCTTCAAAAGGAGGAGACCCATATGAAAGGTATCATTCTCGCCGCAGGCAAGGGAACGCGGATGTATCCGATGACGCTCCCGGTCTGCAAGCCGCTCATTCCCGTGTATGATAAGCCGCTGATCTACTATCCGATGGCCGTTCTGATGCAGGCGGGCATCCGTGACATCCTCATCATCGTGCCGCCGGATGAAATGTATGCCTTTGTCAAGCTCTTTGGAGACGGCTCGGAGCTTGGCCTGAACATCTCCTACCGCATTCAGAAGGTGCAAAGGGGCATTGCCGACGCATTTCTCATTGGCGAGAGCTTCATCGGAAACGATGAGGTCTGCCTCGTTCTGGGCGACAATATTTTCTACGGCGATGACCTGCGCGAAAATCTGGCGCAGGCGGCGGAAAACCGCGGCTGCGCGACGGTGTTCGGCTATTATGTCGATGACCCGCGCCCGTTCGGCGTGGTGGAGATGGACGAAAACGGCTGCGCGCTTTCCATCGAGGAAAAGCCGGAGCACCCGAAATCGCATTACATTGTGCCGGGGCTTTACTTCTACGACAGCGACGTGACGCAGATCGCAAAGAGCATCCGGCCGTCGGCACGCGGCGAGCTGGAGATCACGGCGGTCAACAACGTCTATCTTGCGGAAAAGCGCCTGCATGTTGTGAAGCTGGAAAAGGACTTCACATGGCTCGACGCCGGAAGCGCGCAGAGCCTTCTGCGCGCGGCAAACACCATCAGCACCATCCAGAAGCAGACGGGGCGGCAGGTCGCGTGCCTTGAGGAGATCGCGTGCGACATGGGCTATATCACGCGCGGGCAGCTTTATGAGCGCGGCAGGGAACTGGAAAAAACGGACTACGGCATGCACATCCTGCGCCGGTGTGCAGCGGAGACAACATGAAAATTTGACGATGCCGAAATAACAAAAAGTTCACTTTTTCGTACAACATCCTGTAATATCACATTGTTTTCGCAGAAAATATTGCGCATTCGTGATTGTGTACGAAAAATAGGGCCGCGCTTTGGCAGAATCGACTGATACGGACATCTGTATTCCTCAGACAGAGTGTGCTATGATACAGCTAATCAGCCGAACCGTTTTGGCGCGGCAAATCACAGAGAGAAGGAGAATTTTCATGGAGAAAAGATTTCACCTGAAGGAGCATGGAACCACCGTCCGGACAGAGATCATGGCCGGTATTACCACCTTCATGGCGATGGCCTACATTCTGATGGTCAACGCCGACATGTTTTCCAGCCTTGAGGGCGTAACATTCAATGCGGTCTACATCGCGACTGCAATCTCGGCCGTCATCGGCACGGTCCTGATCGGCCTTCTGTCGAACCTGCCTCTGGCGCAGGCGTCCGGCATGGGTCTGAACGCATTTTTTGTCTTTACTGTCTGCGGTGAAGGATTCGGCCTGAGCTACGCAAACGCGCTGGTTCTGGTTCTGGTCGATGGCATCGTTTTCGTCCTGCTGACTGTCACCGGCCTGCGCAAGACGATTTTCAAGGCCATTCCCGCTGCGGTCAAGACGGCCATTTCCGCCGGCATCGGCCTGTTCATCGCCTTCATCGGCCTTCAGAACGCGGGCATCGTCGTTGACGACGGCGCAACGCTCGTCAACCTCGCTTCCTTCAACGTATTCACCGGTGAGGCCACATGGGCAAGCATCTTCCCGATGCTCATCACGCTGATCGCCGTGTTCGTCATCGGCGCGCTGTCCAAGAAGAAGGTCAAGGGCGCTGTCCTGTGGGGCATGCTCGGCAGTGCGGTGCTCTACTATGCCATCGGCCTCATCACCGTTCCCGAGTTCTATGCGACCAATGTCGCACCCAACCTGACCTCCGATTTCTTCGGCGCTTTCAAGGATTTCGGCACGCAGGCATTCGGCAAGGTCTTCACCGAGGGCTTCAACTTCAGCCCGTACATTGCTGAGCACGGCACCGGCAACTTCATCGTCATGTTCCTCACCACGATGCTGGCGTTCTGCATGGTCGATATGTTCGATACGCTGGGCACGCTCTACGGCGCCTGCTCCGCCGGCAACATGCTGACGAAGGAAGGCGAGGTCCCCAACATGGACAAGGCCATGCTGGCGGACGCCATTGCGACCTGCTGCGGCGCGGTCTGCGGCACCTCCACCGTCACCACCTTCGTAGAGTCCTCCTCCGGCGTTGCCGAGGGCGGCCGCACCGGTCTTACCTCGATGGTGACCGCGGCGCTGTTCTTCATCGCAATGTTCCTTGCGCCGGTCGCGCAGCTCATCCCGACCTACGCCTGCGCGGCGGCTCTGATCTACGTCGGCGTGCTCATGATGTCCAATGTCCGCAACATTGACTGGGATGATCCCGCTGCCGCGCTTCCCGGCTTCATGACCGTTGCATTCATGCCGCTGACGTACAACATTTCTTACGGCATCGCATTCGGCCTGATCTCCTACATCTTCGTCAAGATCTTCACCGGCAAGATCAAGGAGATCAACGTCGGCACCTGGGTCATCGGCATCCTGTTCGGCCTGATGTTCTTCCTGACCCGCTAAACAAGTTCCTTTCTGAATGAAAACGCTCCCGGCAGCATAGCTGCCGGGAGCGTTCAGTCTGTAAAAAACCTCGTAGAGTTTCGCCGCGCACGGCGAAATAAAGTGTAAATCGGTTTTGTCCGGTGGCGTGTACATCGGACAA
>URLO01000046.1 GCA_900548625.1 uncultured Eubacteriales bacterium
GTGCGCTGCTTGCGCACAAATTCCACACTTGCCGGGCGTTTTGTGTTTTGTCCGATGTACACGCCACCGGACAAAACCGATTTACTTTTTATTTCGCCGTGCGCGGCGAAACTCTACGAGGTTTTTTTGACAGTCTGCGTGCCCCGGAGCCGGACTCTGCGTCATAGCCGTTTGCCTCGCAGATGAACCGGACGGTATCCGGCAGCAGGACGTGGCCCTTTGCTTTCTCCGCTTTGTACTTCTGCCACTCTTCGTATTCTTTATTCGTTATTTGCTTCATGGTGGTTACCTCTCCGAAATCCATAATCAGGCTTTTTGCTTTTTTACAATCAAAAAGCCTTTTTCCATCCTTGCCTGATCACCAAAGACATCCTTCATCGGAGCCGTGTCTAAGCTCCATGTCCCAACTACAATCAGACACCCGCCGGTTTTTAATACACGGTTACATTCCTCTTCAATGCGATTCCATTGGGTCTGAACATGGAAGAAAGCATTATATAAAACCACGGTATCAAATCGGCAATCGGGAAAGTCCATTTTCGTGGCGTCCATAATGCTGAAATGAACATTTTCTAACGAACTTAGATCACCGAGCCTACTTGCATCCAAATCAATGCAATGAACGCAACGTGCCAAGCGAGATGCCGAGGCTGAAAACTCAGCTCCTCCACAGGCCACTTCAAGGACGTCCTTATCGTTTATTTCTGATTCTATGAGCTTTACGAGAGCGTCTGTTTTCTTCATCACTGCACCTCTTTTCTTGTTTATTATACTGACGATGTATGAACATTTCTACCGATAAAAACAGCCGGGACACCCCGACTTCCACAACTTACCCCTCAAGCGGCAAAATCGGCGGAGAAAAAATTAAAATGTATCAATCCCGGTGTCTTTATATCATGAGGAATCTGGTCTCCCTTCGGGCTGGTTTGGTGTGGTAACTAAACGATAACCCATGAGACCATATTCCTCATAGCTTTTTTCTTCAATTGTCCAATATGTATTGTAGTCCTACACTGATTTCCGCCGAAAATCCATTTTTCCACTTGTACTTTTCGCGCAAATCGGTTAGAATAGAGGCTGATTTACGAATCTGGCTGTTTTACGAACTGAAAGGGGGTTCTCCAATGATTCGTTTGAATACGGACAAGGGCACCATCGCGGTCGACAGCGACGTTTATACCAGCATCGCGGGCTATGCGGCGACGAACTGCTTCGGCGTCAAGGGCATGGCATTCCGTTCCATGACGGACGGTCTGGTACATCTGCTTCGCAAGGAAGCGATGGGCAAGGGCGTTCGTGTGACCTTCCACGACGGCAATGCCATTTCCATTGATCTGCACATCATCATTGATAAGGGCGTGAACATCTGCGCCATCGGCAACTCGATCATCAGTGAGGTGCGATATTTTGTGACAAAGTCCACCGGCACCGAGGTTCGGGCCGTCAATGTCTTTGTGGATTCGATTACCACTTAAAGCAGCGCCGTCCCGGCGTACACGGAGGTGTATCCCTTGATACAGAAAATTGACGGCGCATTGTTCCGCCGTATGGTCATCAGCGCGTCCGCGTCGATCGACCTCAACAAACAGAAGATCAACGAGCTGAACGTTTTCCCCGTCCCCGACGGCGACACCGGCACGAACATGGGCATGACGCTCGGCTCTGCCGCGGCTGATCTTCAAAAAAACACGGAGCCCACGCTCACAAAGGCCGCCGATATGGCGGCGTCCGCCATGCTGCGCGGCGCGCGCGGCAACTCCGGCGTCATTCTCTCGCTCCTGTTCCGCGGCTTCTCCTCGACCTGGAAGGGCAAAAGCGAGGCCGACGGCTACGATTTTGCAGCCGCGCTTTCCGCAGGCGTCGAGGCCGCCTATAAAGCGGTCATGAAGCCCGCCGAGGGCACCATTCTCACCGTCTCCCGCCTCACGGCGGCCGCCGCACGCGACCTTGCAAGCGAGGACGACGGCATTGAGTCCGTCCTTTCCCAGTGCATCGATACGGCGCATGCCGCGCTCGACAACACCGTCAACCAGAACCCCGTCCTCAAAAAGGCGGCTGTGGTGGACGCGGGCGGCATGGGCTTCTGCATGATCCTCGAGGGGATGCTTGCCGTCCTCAAGGGCAATGACGTTGTCTATGACGGCGCACCCGAGACAAACGATCAGGCGGACTTCACCAGCTTCGACAGCGAAGACATCACGTTTGCATACGACACCGTTTACATCGTCCGCAAAAATCCTGACGTCTCCATCGAACCGCTGCGCCTGTACCTCGATTCCATCGGCGACAGTCTCGTCATCGGCGAGGACGACGAGGCGTTCAAGGTCCATGTCCATACGAACATTCCCTGGGAGGCGCTGAACGAATCCCAGAAATACGGCACGCTCGAGCTTGCCAAGATCGAGAACATGCGTATGCAGCATGACGATCTGGCGGCGGGCCGCACCGCACGCTCGACCGACGATCTTGAAGCCATCGAGCAGGAGCTGGAGTCCGGCAGCCATGAGCAGGCAGGCAGCGCCGCTCCGACCAAGCAGTACGGCTCCGTTGCCGTCTGCGCAGGCGCCGGTCTCGCGGGCGTTTTCCGTGATCTCGGCGTTGACGAGGTCGTTGAGGGCGGTCAGACCATGAACCCCTCCACCGACGACATCCTCAAGGCCATCGAGCGCACTCCGGCGGAGATCGTGTTCGTCCTGCCCAACAACAAGAACATCATCATGGCCGCCGAGCAGGCCGCTCCCCTGTCTGACAAGCAGGTCGTTGTCATCCCCAGCAAGACCGTTCCGCAGGGCATCACCGCCATGCTGAATTTCGACCCGTCGATGGATCTGGAGGACAACGTCGCCGCCATGAACAACTGTCTCGATTCCGTCACCACCATGCAGATCACCTACGCCGCCCGCAATTCCGATTTTGACGGCTTTGAGATCCACGAGGGCGACTATCTCGGCCTCATCGGCGGCTCGCTTCTCGGCACCAGCCGCGACATCACCGAGCTTCTCGCGAAGATGGCGGATCAGGTCGCCGCAGGCGGTCAGGAATTTGTCAATATCTTCTACGGCAGCGACATTTCCGAGGCCGATGCAGAAGCGGCAGCGGAGATCTTCCGTGCGCACGCTCCCAATGCAGAGGTCAACGTCCTCTCCGGCGGGCAGCCGATCTACTATTACCTCATCTCCGCAGAATGATTCACCCGCCATACATACCCAAGAGCCGCCTCCGTTCGGAAGCGGCTCTTTTTCTAAAAAAGGTGCAGAAAACGGGAGGTGCAACCGCTGGTTGCTAAAATTCCAGCTATCCTTGGTCGATTTTTCGCGCACCGGCTGCTATACTTGCCTCACATCCCGATGAAAAGGAAGGTATCCAACATGACTCTTGGAGAACAGATCCACCAACTGCGCACCGCGCGCGGCCTGTCGCAGGGCGACGTTGCGGACGCGCTCGACGTCTCGCGGCAGTCCGTCTCAAAGTGGGAGACCGACAGCTCCGTGCCGGAGCTTGAAAAGCTGCTCGGCCTGAGCGAGCTCTTTGGCGTCACACTCGATGCGCTTGTCCGCGGCGGCGAATCCGGGCAAAGCGCCGCACCTGAAGCGCCGCAGACAGACGCCGCTGCCGCGCCTCCGGCGCAGACCCACAGCACACGGAAGATCATCGGCGTCATCCTGCTCTGCTTCGGCGCGCTGATCTGCCTGCTGATGGCGCTTTTGGTCGATGCGGTCGTCGGCCTGCTGTTCGCCTCGCCGTTCTTCCTCTGCGGCGTTCTTTGTCTGCTCATCCGCAAAAATACCGGCCTCTGGTGCGCGTGGGCGGTCTTTGGCTGCGTCAGCATGTACCTCTACTTCGCCACCGGCATCACATGGCGGCTCCTGCTGCTGATCCCGATCTACACCGCCTCCATGAACTATGCCCGCCTTGCGATTGCCTGCGTGCATCTGCTGCTGTTGCTCCTGCTCGTCGTCTTGACGGTCATTCGCTGCTCCAAAAAACCGTTTCCCGTCACAAAGCGCGGCCTTCTTCTCCTCATCGCCGGTTGGGCCGCCTTCATTGGTTCCTTTTTTATCCGCATTCCTCTGTCCGGCATGTCCAGTATGGTCGGCTGGCTTCTTTGCTTTCTTCTGATCGATGCGCCGCGCTGTGCGCTTCTGACCGTTCTGCTTACATTCACGGTGCGCCTGCTTCGCACACGCCGCGCCGCCCGCAAGAGCTGAGCGCTCTTTTCCGGCACGCCGTTTTTTCAGTTGATGTTTTCTGCCGGATGCGGTAGAATAACATCAAATTATGAAAACGGAGCGCAAGCCATGGACGAACAGAACGAACAACAGCAATTTTTCCGCATCGAGCCGCAGCAAGACGTCCCCGCCCAGCCGCAGGCCGCGCCTGCCGCGCCGGAGCAGGCGTCCGAGCAGTTTCAGGCCCCGGATAAGAAAACACGCCGAAAACTCTTTGCGCTGATCGCGTGTATGGCGCTGGTCGCGGCGCTGGGCGGCTCTGCCCTGACGGCGGCCATCCGCGCCATCTCTGACCGCAACGCCGCCTATCAGGAGTCGCTTTCCGAACAATCTGAACCGGCCACCGCGCCCGAGCAGCAGCCCGAAAAGCCCTACACCCTTGAAAAGAGCGCTCTGCCCGAGACGCTTCCGAGCAACCCCAGCAGCAAAGCGCTGACGCCCGCGGAGGTCTATGCGCAGAACGTCGCCGCCGTTGTCTGCATTGAGACGGAGGCCACCCAGACGCTCTACGGCGAAGAATTTGAGACCGGCGGCGCCGGCAGCGGCTTCATCCTCACCGCAGACGGCTTTATCCTCACGAACTGCCATATGGTCACCGACGCGGCCGCCGTGACCGTCACGCTCTATGACGGCAAGTCCTATCCGGCTTCCGTCATCGGCGCGGACGCGATGGGCGATGTTGCCCTGCTCAAGATCGATGCGCAGGGGCTTGCCACCGCCTCCATCGCGGAGGAAAACACGCTTCAGGTCGGCGATCCGGTCATTGCGATCGGCAATCCCTTCGGCGAACTGGACTTCACCATGACGCACGGCTATGTCAGCGGTCTTGACCGCGACGTCACCATCGAGAACACACCCATGCGCATGATCCAGACCGATACGCCGTTCAACGCCGGCAACTCCGGCGGCCCGCTGCTGGACATGAATGGCAACGTGGTCGGCATCGCCTCCGCCAAGTATTCCGGCACCACCGCAAGCGGCGCGTCCATCGAGAACGTCAGCTTCGCTGTCCCCATCCACGATGCGCTTGAGATCGCCTATGACCTTCAGCAGTACGGCTATGTGCGCGGCCGCGCCTACCTCGGCGTGACCGTCCGGGATCTGGACGGCAAGCTCGCCGCGGATTACGGCCTGCCGGTCGGCCCGCGCGTAGAAAGCGTCACCGAGGGAAGCTGTGCCGCAAAGGCCGGCATTCAGCAGGGTGACTTCATCCTGAGCGTTGACGGCCGCAAGACCGAAACGACCAATTCGCTTCTCTCGGCCCTGCTCCGCCACTCTGCGGGCGAGACAGTCGGCATTCTCCTCTACCGCGCCGGTGCGCATCTGACCGTCGCCGTCACACTCGACGAGCGTCCGCAGACCGTGCAGCAGCCCTCCGACGAGCCGCCCGCCGAAGTCCCTGATAATTAAGCACAAAAGCCCCGCTGCATATCGCAGCGGGGCTTCGTTTGTCAGAGCTGAGCCTTTTTCAGTTCCTTCATGCAGGCAGAACAGATGTTCTTGCCCTTGTAGTTGATGACGTTTCTTGCATCGCCGCAGAAAATGCAGGTCGGCTCGTACTTTTTGAGAATGATGGATGCGCCGTCAACATAAATTTCAATGGCGTCCTTCTCGACGATGTCCAGCGTGCGGCGGAGCTCGATCGGAAGAACGATTCTGCCGAGCTCATCAACCTTTCTCACAATGCCAGTTGATTTCATATTAAATTATACCCCCCGTTGTTGCAAATCTGGGTCTGTATGCGAGCGGAAAACCATTCGACCAACTTCCCCAAAATTTTACCATCTCAGTTTAACATTGTATTATGAACAAAGTGTGAACAAAACAAAATTTTTTTGGACTTTTCGGAGGAATGTTCAGATGGCCATGTCGTATGTCTGGTGTTTTCTTCTCCTTGTGTCAATCGCTTACAGCATTTTCGCCGGAACTGCCCCGCAGACCGGTTCTGCGGCGCTTTCCGGCGCGCAAAGCGGCGTCACGCTTGCGATTTCCCTCGCGGGCGTTCTGTGCTTGTGGAGCGGACTCAGCCGCGTCATGGAAAAAAGCGGTCTTGCCGCAAAGCTCGCTTCCCTTCTTCGTCCGCTGCTCGCGCGCCTCTTTCCCGACAGTGCCCGCGACGCAGCGGCGCTTCAAAATCTTAGCGGAAACTTTACGGCAAACCTCCTCGGACTCGGCAGCGCCGCCACGCCGCTTGGCATGGCCGCCGTCCGGCGGATGCAGACGCTTTCCGGCAGTCCGGACGCCTCCGACGAGATGTGCCGCCTCATTGTCCTCAATACCGCCTCCGTTCAGCTCATCCCATCCACGGTCGCTGCCGTCCGTGCCTCGCTTGGCGCGCCGCGTGCATTTGAGATCCTTCCCGCCGTCTGGCTGACCTCCCTCTGCTCTGTCACGGCGGGTCTTTTTGCGGCAAAGCTTTTTTCAAGGTGGTGGCGCACATGACAGATATCCTCGTTCCGGTGCTTCTGCTGCTCGTCTCCTGCCATGCCCTTCGCAAAAAAGAGGACGTCTATTCTCTGCTTGTGCTCGGCGCGCAGGATGGTCTGCGCCTGCTCGCGTCCATCCTGCCCGCGCTCGTCATTCTGCTTACCGCCGTCTCAATGCTCCGCGAAAGCGGCTGTCTCGCTTTTTTGACGCGCCTGTTTTCTCCGGTCTGTTCGTTTTTCGGCATTCCGTCCGAGCTTGTACCGCTCATGCTCGTCCGCCCTCTCAGCGGCAGCGCGGCGCTTGCCGTCGGCGCGGAGCTGATGCGGACGCACGGCGTCGATTCTCTCATCGGGCGCACCGCCGCCGTCATGCTCGGCAGCACCGAAACGACCTTCTATACCATCAGCGTCTATTTTGGCGCGGCAGGTGTCCGCCGCACCCGTTATACCCTGCCCGCCGCGTGCATCGCCGACCTGACCGGCTTTTTTGTCGCCGCCCTGAGTACAAAACTCCTGTTTTAGCTCTGTACTTTTCCGGGAAGTATTGCTATAATAATAAGAATGAATAATGTACGAATGTGAGGAATCCCAGATGGAATTACTGCTTGACTTGATTTCGCGCGAGGTCTCCGGCGCATTTTCCGCCGCCGGCTATGACGCGTCCTACGGAAAGGTCACGCTCTCGAACCGCCCCGACCTGTGTGAGTATCAGTGCAACGGCGCCATGCCCGCCGCCAAGGCGTATCACAAGGCGCCCATCCAGATCGCCGAAGATGTCGCGGCAAATCTCACCGGCAGCACCCTGTTTTCCCAGGTCGATGCCGTGAAGCCCGGCTTTCTGAACCTGCGCGTCTCGAACGCATATCTGACCGACTATCTCGCGCAGATGTCCTCGGCGGAGCATTTCGGCGTCACCGCCGAGCGCGCACCGCGCACCGTTGTCCTTGACTACGGCGGAGCGAACGTGGCAAAGCCGCTGCATGTCGGCCACCTGCGCAGCGCCATCATCGGCGAGTCCATCAAGCGTATCTACCGCTTCTTCGGTGACACCGTGATCGGCGACGTCCATCTCGGTGACTGGGGTCTTCAGATGGGTCTTGTCATCGAGGGTCTGCGCGACCGCCAGCCGGACCTCCCCTATTTTGACGATGCGTTTACCGGTGAATATCCCGCCGAAGCGCCGTTCACCATCTCCGACCTTGAGGAGATCTATCCCGCAGCCAGCGCCCGCAGCAAAACGGACGAGGCGTTTGCCCACCGTGCGCACGAGGCCACCCGCAAGCTTCAGGAGAAAATCCCCGGCTACTACGCCCTCTGGCAGCACATCATCCGCGTCTCCGTTGCAGACCTCCGCAAGAACTACGGCGACCTGAACGTTACGTTCGACGCGTGGCTCGGCGAGAGCGACGCCCAGCCCTACATTCCGCAGATGCTCAAGATCATTGAGGACAAGCACCTTGCCGTCGAGTCCGAGGGCGCGCTGGTCGTGCCCGTTCAGGAGGATACCGACACGAAGGAGCTCCCGCCCTGCATCCTCGTCAAATCCGACGGCGCGACGCTCTATGCCACGACCGACCTTGCCACCATCCTCCAGCGCGAGCAGGATTATCACCCCGACAAGATCCTCTACGTCGTCGATAAGCGTCAGAGCCTGCACTTTGAGCAGGTCTTCCGCACAGCCCGTAAGGCAGAGCTCGTTCCGCCCACGACCGAGCTTCAGCACATCGGCTTCGGCACAATGAACGGCAAGGACGGCAAGCCCTTCAAGACCCGTGAGGGCGGCGTGATGCGCCTGTCCCGCCTCATCTCCGAGATCACCGACTACGTCATGCAGAAGATCACCGAAAACCAGACGGTCTCCGATGCCGACCTTTCCGAAACGGCGGGCAAGATCGCGCTGGCAGCGCTCAAATACGGCGACCTCAGCAACCTCGCCACCAAGGACTATATCTTTGATCTTGACCGTTTCTCGTCCTTCGAGGGCAACACCGGCCCGTATCTGCTGTATACGATCGTCCGCATCAAGTCCATCCTCGCAAAGTACGACGGTGATGTCTCCGCCGCAAAGCTCCTGCCGCCTGACGGCGCGGAGCAGAAGGAGCTGATGCGCATTCTCGCGCGTCTGGCCGACTCTCTGCGTGCCGCCTGCCGCGACTCCGCGCCGAACGTCATCTGCTCCTACGTCTATGAGCTGGCTGTCGCCGCGAACAAGTTCTATCATGACGTGCGCATCATCTCCGAGCCGGACGAGGCAAAGAAAGCGAGCTATATCGCGCTCATCGACCTCACGCGCCGCGTGATGGAGACGTGCATCGACCTGCTCGGCTTCTCCGCTCCCGACAAAATGTAAGACCGCGCCCCCGCCGGAACCGTACCGTTCCGGCGGGATTTTTTGTAAAAAGGGAAAACTGCACAAAACCATAAGGAAAATATCGGCACAGATTATGTCAATTCCTGTAGACAAAACAGGATGCATATACTATAATGATTTTGCTCGACTTCGACCTTTGGAGGATACACTGATGAATCTGCGGACTTGGGGACGCAAGGCGATGACGCTGTTGCCTCTGGTCTTTTTTTTACTGCTTATTTTCTGGGTCTTTTTGATTCCCAACCATCGATATATACCCAAAGCAACACAGGCGCAGGTCGACTCCGGACGCGAGTGGCTGCTCGCGCAGGAGGCGCACGACCCTGCTGACGTGGATGCACAGCTCAAGGCGATCCGTCAGGCGGAGCTTGACGCCAGACGCGACGAGTGGCTGCATGAGCTGCAAACCGGCGTCATCTCTGTCTGGTCGCTTTTTGACGATTACGCCCTTCTCGGCGACTCTCGCACGATGGGCTTCTCTTTCTATGACTATATGCCCTCTGAGCGTGTACTGGCGGACTCCGGTGCAACCATCAACAAGGTCGCAGATCACCTTGACGAGCTCAAGAATCTCTCCCCGACGAGCATTTTTCTGACCTATGGCATCAATGACGTGGGCATCGGATACTGGCCCACGCCGGAGGATTATGTCAACAAGATGGACGAAACGCTCAAGCTTCTCAAGCAGGAGCTGCCGAACGCCACCGTCTACGTCAACTCCATCATTCCCGCCATCGATCCCGCCTTCAAGCGCGGCCCTGCATGGCGCAGCATTCCGGATTATAACGCCGCCGTCAAGGCCTACTGTGAGGAAAACGGCGTTCCCTACATTGACATCACATCGCTCTGTACGGAGAACCAGAACCTGTATCAGGCCGACGGCATCCATATGATGAGCGAGTTCTATCCCAAATGGGCTGTATGCATGATTACTGAGGTATATGACTATGTCTTCCAAAACACCGACGACGCCGAATGACCTGTTTTCCGACGGTATGCCCGATCTGACCCCGGAGCAGAAGTCGCTCGCGCTCGATGACATCCTTGCGGAGTTCGGCTCCGCCCTGCAATCGCCGCCGCCTGCGGAGCCGGAGTCTTCCGCTCCCGCTGCCCGGCAGGAGCAGAAAACCGAGCCGCCTGCCGAAGCCGCCGCGCCGTCTCTTGTGATCGACGGCTATGACTTTTCGCAGTTCCTGTCGGATGACTTCGGCGCATCGCAGGACGATGCCGCACCGCCTGTGCAGGCGCCTCCCGCCGCAGAGCCGTCGCAGGCGCCGGCTGAGCAGCCCGCTGCCGAAGCCCGGCCGCAAGACGCGCCAACGGCTTCCGAGGCCGCCGAACCGTCACTCGTAATTGACGGCGTGGATTTTTCCGAGTTTCTGTCAGATGATTTTGCGCCGGAAGCACCCTCCCCTGCGCCTGTTTCCTGCAAGCCTGCGCAGCCGCGCGAGCAGCAGAAAAAGCCCGCGCCAAAGGCGACAAAATCCGCGTCTGTCCCCGATGAAAATGCACCGCGGCCGCAGATTCGCCGCCGCAAAGCAACGCCCGGCGGCATTCTCCTGCGCATCGCCGCCTTTGCCGCCGTGCTGGCGACCGTTGTCTTTCTCTATACGCAGGTCATGCAGGACCGCGTCAGCAGCGCCAGCTTTGACGATGTCAGCCGCGCTGTCCTTGACCAGCTTGATCTGGATGAAATGCAGCCTGCCGACGCGCAGATGATCCGCCGTCTGTACGGCTTTGCACCGTCGGAAATGGACGGCTGCACGCTCTATTATCCCTCGACCAATATGGGCGCGCGCGAGCTTCTTCTGGTGAAGCTCTCCGACCTCTCGCAGCAGAAGGCGGTCACCGCCGCCATCACCGCCCGCCGTCAGACGCAGATGAACAGCTTTGAGGGCTACGGCATCGAGCAGTATGACCTGCTGGAGCACAGCGTACTCGAGGTGCAGGGCAACTATATTCTCTTTGTCGTCCATGAAAAAGCCGACGCCGTGCGTCAGGCATTTCTGAAAGCGCTCTAGGCGCACACCGCTCATCCAAGGAGGAACCGCTGTGAATTTCAGCACACTCTTTTTTGTCTTTGTGTTCCTGCCCGTCAGCCTGATCTTATATCTGATCTGCCCGCGCGTTTGCAAAAACGCGCTTTTGGTGCTGGTCAGCTTCTGCTTCTATGCCTGGGGCCAGCCGCTGCATCTGCTTCTGCTGCTCCTTGTGACCGTTTTCAACTACTGCGTCGCGCGCGACATCGGCGCGCGCGTGGAATCCGACAGCAGCGGCAGCAAGAGCGTTCTGGCAATCGGTGTTCTGTTCAATCTCCTTCTGCTTGTATTTTACAAGTATACCGGCTTTTTTGCCGAGCTTCTGAGCCTCGCTCTCCCGTTTGAGCTGACGGTCCCCACACCTGCGCTGCCGCTTGGCATCTCGTTTTTCACGTTCCAGAACATCTCCTGCCTTTCCGACGTCTATCACAAGCGCGCTCCGGCGCTCAAGAACCCGCTGGATTTCTGTCTTTACGTCAGCTTCTTCCCGAAGATGGTCTCCGGCCCCATCGTCCCCTACGCAAAGATGCAGCCGCAGCTCCGCAGCCACCCGGTCACGCTCGACAAGGTCGCGGACGGCGTGCCGATGCTCGTCGTCGGCCTTGCAAAAAAGGTGCTCCTTGCAGACGGCCTCGCTGTGACCTTTCAGGCGATCTCCGGACTCGGACGCGGCGCGCTTTCGGGCGGTTCGGCATGGCTCGGCGCGCTGTGCTATACGCTTCAGCTTTATTTTGACTTCAGCGGCTATTCCGACATGGCGATCGGCATGGCAAAGCTCTTCGGCTTTGATTTTGATGCGAACTTCGAGTATCCGTACCGCTCCGCCTCTTTGACAGAGTTCTGGCGGCGCTGGCATGTCTCGCTTGGCCGCTGGTTCCGGGACTATGTCTATATTCCGCTCGGCGGCAGCCGCGTCAGCACCGCAAAATGCGTCCGCAACCTTCTGATCGTCTGGCTGCTCACGGGTCTTTGGCATGGCGCATCCCTCACCTTTGTTGTCTGGGGTCTTTATCACGGGCTGCTCCTGCTGCTCGAGAAGTACCCTCTCAAAAATGTCCTGCCGCGCATTCCTGCGTCCATCCGCCGCGTCATCACCTTCCTGTGCGTCCTGATCGGCTGGGTGTTCTTCTTTTCCCCCGATTTTGCCACAGCATTCACCTATCTCTCCGCCATGTTCGGAGGCGGAAGCCGCGCATTTATCGACCCGACCGTAAAGTATTACCTCGCGTCGAGCTGGAAGCTGCTTGCGATCGGCCTTCTTGGCTGCGGCCCCTGGGTGAAGGAGCTGTATGCACGGTATGTCTATCCGCAGCGCGGCCTTCAGATCGTCTTTTCTGCGGCGCTGCTTGCCGCGCTCGTCCTGCTCTGCGTTCCGTATATGATGAACGCAACCTACCAGTCCTTCCTCTATGCACAGTTCTGAGGAAACCCACGTCCAGAAACGAGGTGACACGATGGACGCACCCAAAAAACAGCGGCAGCTTGATCCCGAGCGCCAGCAGTTCATCCTGACACGAAACCGACAGACGCACGGCATGGTGCTGGCCGCCATGCTCCTGTTTCTCGTGCTGCTGTTCGGGCTGATCAATCTGCTTCGCCCGAAATCTACCTTCTCCGAAAACGAAAACCGCAAGCTGAGCGCGTACCCCAAGCCCACGCTCGCCTCGATCGCCGACGGCAGCTTTATGTCGTCGTTGGAATCGGCGTTTTCCGACCAGTTTTTCGGCAGAGATCGCTGGATCGAAAGCAAGCTCCGCATGGATACCTTCCTCGGCCGCCGCGAATCCAACGGTGTCTACCTCTGTGATGACCGGTATCTCATGGAGATCCCGTCCGCACCGGACCCCGCCGTGCTGGGAAAGACCCTCAACGCGATGAACAATTTTGCCGTCCGTCACAACGATCTGAACATCTCCGCGATGATCGTTCCGAATGCGTCCTATGTCATGCGTGACTATCTTCCGAAAAACGCCCCGGCGCACAGCCAGCAGGAGGATCTTTTCTCCATCGAACAGACGCTTTCCCCCTATATGCAGTTCATCGACGTCACGCAGGCGCTCAAAAACCATGTAAGGGACGGCGTTTTCTACCGCACTGACCACCACTGGACGAGCCTCGGCGCGTGCTTCGCCTTTGAAGCCGCCGCAGAAAAGCTCGGCATTGCGACACCGCTCACAGACTACAGCATCCATATCCTTGCAAACGACTTTGAGGGAACGCTTGCCTCCAAGAGCGGCCGCCATGGCGTGACCGACACCGTGACCGCCTATGAAGCGCTCGGCTCCGATGTCTCCTATTATGTGATCTACGACAGCGCGCAGGAAAAGGCGGGCTCCATGTTCGTCTCCTCGGCGCTTGATGCCAAGGACAAATACACCGTGTTCTTCGGCGGCAACCATCCGCTCGTCACGCTCAAAACGACCGCCAACACCGGAAAGGTCCTGCTTTTGTTCAAGGACTCGTATGCCAACTGCTTTGTGCAGTTTCTGATCCCCTATTACGATCAGATCGTGATGGTTGACCCGCGCTATTATTATGACAACGCCGACCAGCTCATCACGCAGCGCGCGGTCACAGATGTGCTGTTTTTGTACAATGACAGCACCTTCATAGCGGACACGGCTCTCTCCGATACCCTGAACGCCGGTCTGCGCAGCGCAGAATAAGCTCAAAAGTCCGCTGAGTGCTTCTCAGCGGACTTTTTATATTCGTTGAAATTACGTCTCCGGCTTCTTAAAAAACGCCGCCGCGACTACGCCTGGCCCGGTGTGTGTGCCGATGACGCCGCAGATCATCGTTGAGTCGAGCATCTGCGCCCCCTCCTGCCAGATCGCGCGGCTGTCCTCCACATATTTCTTCAAGGACGCGTCGCTCAGACCCGTATAGCCAAGCAGGATCGGCAAGGAAAAATCGATGCCGCCGCATTCGCGTATCTTCTCGACCAGAAGGTTGTTGCCCTGCTTTGAGCCGCGCGCCTTTCCGACCAGCAGGATCTCGCCGTCCTGAATCGTGCAGACCGGCTTGATGTTCAGAAGTCCGCCCGCCAGCGCCACGGTCTTGGAGATCCGTCCGCCGAGCTTCAGATACTCCAGCGTATCCAGAAGCGCCAGCACACAGACATCCTCCCGCTTTTTTTCAAGCGTCCCGACGATCTCCTCCGCCGTCTGACCTGCGTCGGCACAGCGAAGCGCCAGCTCCGCCAGAATTCCGGAGCCGATGGCAGCCGTCCGGCTGTCCACGACATAGATGTTCTCAAACTCCGCCGCCGCGATGCAGGCGCTCTGATATGTGCCCGAGAGCTTGGACGCGATCGTGATGACAACCGCGCTGTCGCCGGCCTGCGCCGTCTCCTCAAACACACGCTGGAACGCCGCAGGCGTTGCCTGACTCGTTGTCGGCAGCGTATCACACTCTACCAGTCGCTCATAAAACCGCCTGCGGTCGATGCTTACACCGTCGATCAGCTCCTCGTCCCCAAACCGGATCGTCAGGGGCACAATCCAAAATCTATCCCTGCACCAATCCGGCGTATCCACGCTCGAGTCAATGATGATCCTGACCTGATTCATATTGCCGTTTCCTCCGTATTCCTGGAATTTCGTCCTGCCTCGCCGCTCAAAAAGCGTTCCAGATTGCCGCTGATGCGCGTGAGCGCACGGTACATCACGGCGCGCTCCTGCTCCGTCAGACCTTCACTTGCCGCGTCCACGATCCGGTCGATGCGCGCGGCAATGCCGGAGGCTGCCGCACGTCCCTTCTCCGTCAGCCGGAGCGGTGCCTTATATCGCTTTTTCTCCGCGCCCTCGCAGACGATATAGCCGTTTTTTTCAAGATAGTCCAGCGAGCGGGAAATGGCGGCTTTATCCTCGTCCGCACGCTCACAGAGCTCTGCCGAGGTCAGTCCGTCCTGCATCGACAGATAGTACAAGCAGGAGACGTGCGGTCCCTTAAGCTGAAAATCCGCCATCTGCTCGGCCTTGATGCGTTTGACGCTGCGGCTCAGGCGCGCGATCAGGATCGTAAAGGTCTCAAACCGTTCCTTCATCGAAGTCGCTCCTCTCTTGTTGACAAATCAACTTTGCTGATTCTATCACACACTCGTTGATTTGTCAACATCTAATCAAATTCCCGCCGCAGCCATTTGGCTGCGGCGGGTGAACGTCTTTATTCTCTGGTGGCACCGATCATGCGCTTCGCGCCGCCTTAGCACCCATCCCGGTGTATGTCAGACGCCGCGCAGTGCGGCGCACATTTCGCCTGCGCTGCTCCACGGTTCGGAGATCATGCCCCACAGCGACGAGCCATCAAAGACGAGTTTCTCATTCAGCCGGAAATTATTCTGGATCTCGCCATATTTATTTGTCAGCCGGTCAAAGTCTGCCGAGCCTGCACAAATGAGCTCGCCGTCCAGCTCGAGGCGGCGCAAAACGCACCAGTCTCCGTCACGCATGACCTCTGTCCAGCCTTCATTCAGGTAATCCTGTACGGTTTCCGTCTGATACTGCAAGATGTCCGGGTCGTTTCCGTCATAGACATACGCACCGTGCTGGTACAAATGGTGCTGCTTGACGATCTGATACTGCGAGACCGTATAATAGACCTCGCCCTCCGAACCGCCGACCGCACAGGAGACGCCGTCCTGCGCACAGAAGGCGGGCATTCCCTCATACGTTCCGAACCGAATGCTTACGATGAGATACGATTCATTTTCCAGCGGATAGCGTTCCGCTGCCGCACCGTTAAAGAACCAGAACTGATATGGCGAATACGGATCGAACATCACGGCCCAGCCTTCATCATATTCGCTCGGCTTTCCGTAGCCCGTCACCATCAGCGGATACCCGTCGCCGGGGTCAAGAAGCGCTGCCATCAGTGTATACGTTTCTCCGCTCCACTCATCCACCTTGGTTTCCGGAAGCTTCTCCAGCGCGGCTGCGTAGGCTTCTGCCGCCGCCGCATCCATGCGGCACTTTGAAGCATCGCCAAAATACCAAACACCTGCCAAGTGCGATGTCCAGTCCGGCGTCACCGATGCGGGTCTATCGGTCGGATCTTCAAGTGTCTTTTGCTTTTCTTCGGCGCGTGCCGTCAGGGCGCGGTCGCCTGTAGCTGCCGCACCGTCGAGCAGCGTCCTGAGCGCTGCCTCGTCGTTGCCTGCCCTTTCGTATGCTGTGGCGAGCTTGTCATACGCCTGCGGCTTCTTCGGGTCGATCTCGATTGCCGCAGTAAAGGCAATGATTGCCTCTTCATAATTTCCGTCGCTTAAATACCGCACGCCAAGGTCATATTGCTCCTGCCAGCCGGAGCTCTGCGTATCCTTTGTTGCTGCCGTCTTGTCCGCTGGCTTCGTTGTCTGCTTCGCCCAGTTCGGAGTGACCGTGCTCTTTGCGCAGCCGCAGAGCAGGCACAGCAGCAACATGCAGAGAGTGATCCGCACTTGTTTCATTCCATTCTCCTCCATTTCATGAGATTTGTCCTCTGTTTTTATCATATAATATGGAAGAATATTTGTCAATTCGCTGTATGGCGTGCACACAATTTCCATACAAAAAGGCCGCACCCTCCCTCGCCTCCAAATAGGAAAACATGAGAAAGACAGTAAAATCGTGGAGACAGGAATTGAAAATTTCGCGCTTTGCATGGTATAATCATTTTGGATGATTATAGCTTAACAGTGTTAACGGCGATGCTATAGTTTTATACGTCGAACTCAGCATCTGTTGGCATCTGGAATCTGCGGAGGAATCGTATGAACATAATCATAAAAAGAATGGAGACCGACGAAGAAATCAAAGGAAAAGCATTTGTTCACTGGAAAGCTTGGCATGAGGCTTATCCTGACCTCGTTAGTCAGGAATACCTCGATAACCTAACTTATGAGAAATGCGAAAGCATGGCATTCAGTTGGCGAGATAATTTGCTTGTTGCAATGGACAGAAATACAGTAATTGGGTTTGTTGGTTATGGAAATCGCGGAGAGGAATCTCCTAATGCCGGAGAAATATTTGCATTATACATTCTGTCGGAATACTATGGGACAGGTGTGGGACTGAAACTGATGCAAGCGGGCTTGAAGGAGTTGTCTGCTTATCCAGAAGTGTATCTATGGGTTTTGAAAGGCAACAAGCGCGCTATACGCTTTTATGAAAAATGTGGTTTCGTCGCTACTGGAGAAGAAATGGTAAGCTCAAAAATCAATGCAGCAGAAATCAAAATGAAATTAACTCGATAAATGCAAGTTTGGCAAGCTGAACGCAATAACCGAATACCGAGCATCAGACCGCTGACCCACGCCGTGTGCGCACAGTCAGCGGTCTTTTTACCCAAATCAGGAACGAATCGACCACCCATGACGAAGAAGAAAACGCCGCAGGGCGGCAAGCGAAGCGGCGAAAAAGAACGGAGTATGCGGCACGGGTAGAAGCATTCACAAAAAGCTGCTATAATTTTTTTGAGGAAATTTTGAAAATCGTGAAACCAAACCCGATTTTTGTCGGGTTATATGGTGAAAGCATCTGACAGCAGATAAGAAAGGAGGTTCGCCTATGCAGGATGAAATGATCGTTGACTTATACTGGAAAAGAGACGAGAAAGCCATCAGCGAAACGGAGCGGAAATATGGGCGGTATCTTTCAAAGATCGCCTACAATATCCTCTCCGACTGGGAGGA
>URLO01000047.1 GCA_900548625.1 uncultured Eubacteriales bacterium
CAGCGTTCAGAAAAAGTGCCAGTGGCACTTTTTTAGCGCAGGCCGAAGCGGCTATGCCGCGAGGGGGAACCACGTGGTGCGCATCGCCGTGCGCGGCGAAACGCTACGAGGTTTTTTGACAGTCTAATGCCCTTACTTCTCCATCTTGACGGCGGTCTTGAGCGCAAGCTCCATCATCTGCGTGAAGGAGTTCTGGCGTTCCTCGGCGGTGCAGTATTCGCCGCGCAGGATGTGGTCGGAGACGGTGCAGATGGCAAGCGCACGCTTGCCGGCGCGGGCTGCGTTCATGTAAAGCCCAGCGGCTTCCATCTCGATGGCCATAACGCCCATCTTTTTCCACGAGAGGTTTGCCTGAAGCGCCTCGGGCACGCCGCCGTCGTCGCCGTAGAAGCGGTCGGAGGACAGCAGGTTGCCGACCTGATAGCGCGCGCCCATTTCCTCTGCGATGTCAACGCAGGTGCGCAGGAAGCGGAAATCGGCGATCGGCGCGAACGTGCCGGGCAGATGATACTGCCCCGCCCAGCTGGAGTCGGTGCAGGCGCCCTGCGCGATGACGATGTCACGAAGCTGAAGCTCGTCTGCCAGCGCGCCGGCAGAGCCGATGCGCATGATGTTTTCTACGCCGAATACGGAATAGAGCTCCCAGGAGTAGATGCCGATGGAGGGAATGCCCATGCCGGAGGCCATGACGGACACACGGACGCCGTCATACGTGCCGGTGTAGCCCTGCACGCCGCGGACGTTGTTGACGAGCACGGGACTGGTCAGGAAGTTTTCTGCGATGAATTTCGCACGCAGCGGGTCGCCGGGCATGAGAACGGTCTGACCGAAATCGCCGGGCTTGGCATTGATGTGGGGGGTGGGATAATTAGCCATATCTATGGTTCCTTTCCTTTCAGTGGTTTTCGGATTCCTGCTGCTTGACGATCTTGACGATGCGGCTGGTGCCGAGTCTCGACGCGCCAAGGGCGATGAACTTCTCCGCATCGGCAATCGAGGAGATGCCGCCCGCGGCCTTGATCTTCACGCCGTTTGTGACGTGCTGCGCGAACAGTTCCACATCGCGGAAGGTCGCGCCGGAGGTGGAGAAGCCGGTGGAGGTCTTGATATATTCTGCGCCGGATTCCGAGACGATCTGGCACATCTTGATCTTTTCCTCGTTGGTCAGAAGGCAGGTCTCGATGATGACCTTCAGGAGCTTGCCCATGCAGTGCTGCTTGACCGCCTTGATCTCCTCAAGCAGATCGTCCCAGCGCTGGTCCTTGACCCAGCCGATGTTGATGACCATGTCGATCTCGTCCGCGCCGTTCTGGACGGCGTCAAAGGCCTCAAAGCACTTGACCTTCGTTGTGCTGTAGCCGTTCGGGAAGCCGATGACGGTGCAGATCGGGAGCTTGTCGCCGACGTAGTCCTTCGCCTGCTTTACATAGGAGGCGGGAATGCAGACGGACGCGGTGTGATATTTCATGCCGTCGTCGCAGAGCGCCTGAATGTCTGTCCACGTTGCCGCCTGCGCGAGCAGCGTATGATCGACTTTACTGAGGATTTCTTTCATTTCCATGGAGAAGTTCCACCTTTCTGTGTTGTATGATGTAGTCCTGATAGCATTTGTGGCACATGGCAATGTAGCTGTCATTGCCGCCGAGGAAGACCTGATCGCCCTCGGTCAGCACATAGCCGTCAGGACTGATGCGTGCGTTTGTGGTCGCTTTGCGGCCGCAGTCGCAGATGGTCTTGATCTCTGTGATCGAGTCCGCCAGCTCAAAAAGCCGGCGGCTGCCGGGAAACAGATGCGTCTGGAAATCGGTGCGCAGCCCGAAGCAGAGCACGGGCAGATCTTCGCGGTCAACGAGCCAGCGGAGCTGGTCGATCTGCGGTGCGGTCATGAACTGGCACTCGTCAACGATGATGACGTCGGGACGCTCGCGCGCGGCATACAGCGCGCACAGATCCTTGTCCGGGGCGATGGCCTCGGCCTCGGCCGTCAGACCGATGCGGCTTTTGAGCGTGAACGCGCCGTCGCGCTGGTCGGCGGCGGGCTTGATGAGCCAGACCTTCATGCCGCGTTCCTCGTAATTATATTTGGTGATGAGCGCGGTGGCCGTTTTGGAGCTGCCCATCGCACCGTATTTGAAATAAAGCTTTGCCATTGCTTCTCCTTCTCTTGCCGCAGGGGACAGTAATCAAATATATTATACAGGATGATGCCTGCAAAAGGAAGTCTTTTTTGTGAACTTTTCCACATGTCGAACGCGGACTGCGTGCGGCGCTATTATTCCAATAAGTGACCAGACAGAAACGTGCGCCTTCCGGTCGGTCAGACGGGAAGGCGCACGGGGTACTGAAAATTTGACGGGCTTATTTTTCCTCAAGGATCTTGTTCAGCTCCCGCATGAAGCTGTTGATGTCCTTGAACTGGCGGTAGACCGACGCAAAGCGGACATAGGCCACCTCGTCGAGCGGCTTGAGACGCTCCATGACCAGCTCGCCGATCTGCGCGGTCGAAACCTCGCGGTCGAGCGAGTTCTGGATGATCTGCTCGATCTCATCTGCCGCGGCCTCCAGATCGGCCATGGCGACGGGGCGCTTTTCACAGGCGCGGAGCATTCCGTTGAGGACCTTGTTGCGGTCGAAGGACTGGCGGCTGTTGTCGCGCTTGATGACGACCATCGGCAGACTCTCCACAGTCTCATAAGTCGTAAAGCGCTTCTGGCAGGACAGGCATTCCCGCCTTCTGCGGATGCTCTGGCCATCTTCGGAATGGCGCGAGTCCACGACCTTGCTTTCCTGATACCCACAGTACGGACACTTCATGGCGGTTCCCCTTTCACTGCCTTTTGATTTTTCCGTATCATATCAAAAAAAGTCGGATATGTCCAGTATTTCCGGAAAAAATACCTGCATCACAGAAGATCCGTGATCACATCGCGCAAGGTCACCGGCGTCACCGTGTGCTCCGAGAGAAGCGCAAGCAAGCGCTCGATCCGTCCCGGACAGACGGTGATCGCGGGCACGGCGGCATAGTCCTCGCCGTCCGCGGACAGGCAGCGGATGGCAGCGCCGTATTGCGGCCCGTGCGCATCCGGCTGTGTCAGACGATAATATTCCAGCCGAAGCGCGCGTCCGTTTTGTGCAAGTGCGTGTTGCGTGTAAATCAGGTCTTTTTCCTGCATTCGTGATCGCCTCCTCGCAGCTATTGAAACATAGCGGGCAGGGAAAAGGAATGAAAAATATTCGACGGTTTTCGACAAAATCAGCGTAATTCCGGCGCGCCCGGTCAAGATTTTGAATGTGAAAGAAATGTGCGGCGATATTTTGTGATTTGCGGAACGGAGTTTTGTCGAAAAGTTACTGCTTCCGAGCGGGGCAAAAACCTGCCGCCCCTGCAAAACGTTCGATATAAGCGAAAATGGTGAAAATGCGGAAGTTTTGCGTGAAGAAAACGCGCTGCCGCCTGTGTGCGCATCCGGTGCGCGGCGCGCCGGCCGGCGCGTGGTGTCCGGCTTGATTCCTGCGCAAAATATGCTATACTGGAACAAATGCGTCCGGACGCGTCCGGACATTCTCTTGCCTTGAGGTGTGCAATGAAGCTTCCGAAACCGGCCGAGCGGATCGTGCGCGAGGTGCCGCAGCTCCATATCCCCATCTGCGCGGGAAACGCGTCGTTCTTTCTGCTGCTGTCGCTGTTTCCGCTGGCGATCCTGCTGCTGACGATCCTGCAATATATCCCCGTGACCAAAAACGACCTGCTGGCGCTGATCGAGATGATCGTGCCGCAGACGCTTTGGCCGTTTTTTGAATATCTGACGAACGACCTGTATGCCGACCGCTCGTTTGCGATCCTCTCGTTCAGCATCATCGCAACGCTGTGGTCCGCGTCGAAGGGCCTGCACAGCGTGCTGTACGGTCTGAACAAGGTCGCGGGCGCGGAGGAGACGCGGCCGTGGCTGCACAGGCGTCTGCTGTGTATGATGTATACGCTCGTGACGCTCGCGGCGCTGATCCTGACGCTGCTTCTGAACGTGTTCGGAAAGCGCATTCTGGCGTTTCTCGAGGCGCACAGGATGCTTCTCTATGTGCCGCTGTCCCAGATCATGCGCCATACGCACCTGTATTCTCTGGCGCTGCTGACGCTCTATTTTTCCGCGCTCTATCTGTGCCTGCCGAACCGGCGCGAGCGCTTTATCCGCGTGCTGCCCGGCGCACTGGCGGCGGCCGGCGCGTGGCTGCTGTTTTCTGCCGGGTTTTCGCTTTATGTAAACCAATCCGGCCGCTATTCGTCGCTTTACGGAAGCTTGAGCACGATCCTGCTGACGATGCTGTGGCTGTATATCTGCCTGTCGATCCTGTTTTACGGCGCATATCTCAATCAGCTTCTCGCGGGTGTGTGGACGCTTTTGCCGCGCAGAAAAAAGGAAAAAGCACCCGTGCAGCCAGAGACGGAGCCGGACGCGCCGCAGGGCGGCCCGTCCTGACGGAGGAGGCTCATGTTCGGATACATTTCCGCCGATCCCGCGCGTCTGCGCGAGGAGGACTTCCGGCGATACCGCGGCTGCTACTGCGGGCTCTGCCGCGCACTGAAAGCGCAGTGCGGCGGCGCGTGCAGGCTTGCCCTCAGCTATGATATGACATTTCTCATCCTGCTGCTCTCGTCGCTCTATGAGCCGGAGGAGGCGCAGGGCGTGTCGCGCTGCGCCGTCCATCCCGTGAAGGCGCACGAGTGGTGGGAAAATGAGGTGACGCGCTACGGCGCGTATATGAACGCGGCGCTGGCGTATGAGAACTGCCTTGACGACTGGCGCGACGAGCGCCGCCTGACGAGCTTTTTGCAGGCGCGGCTGTTTTCCCGCGCCGCGCGGGAGGCCGCCGGGCGGTATCCGAGACCGTGCGAGGCCATGACGCGGCAGCTTTCGTGCATCACGGCGCTGGAGCGCGAGCGGGCGGGCGTCGATACGCTGGCGGGCGCGTTCGGGGAGCTGATGGCGGAGCTGTTCGTCCTTCGGGAGGACCGATGGGCGCCGCTTCTGCGCCGCTTCGGCATGGCGCTCGGCCGGTTCATCTATGTGATGGATGCCGTGTGCGACCTGGAACGCGACCGGAAGCGGAAGCAGTTCAACCCCCTGCTCGCGCTGGACGCGCCGCCGGAGCACTTTCGCGCGCATCTGACGATGCTCATCGCCGATGCGGCGGAGGCATTTGAACGTCTGCCGCTGGTGCAGGACGAGGCGCTGCTGCGCAACATCCTCTATCAGGGCGTATGGCTCAGGTATGACCGGCAGTTTGCGCCGGCAAAGGAGAACGATACATGATCGACGATCCCTATCGCGTGCTCGGGCTGAAGCCCGGCGCGTCGGATGAAGAGGTCAAGCGCGCCTACCGGCAGCTTGCCAAAAAATATCACCCGGACATGAATCCGGGCGATGCGCATGCCGCGGAGATGATGAACAGGATCAACGCGGCATACGACCAGATCAAAAACCCGCCCCAGACCACGACGCGGCCGGACTACGGCGACCCGTTCGCCGGATGGTACCGCCAGAGCGGGCAGCAGAGCTACGCGGGCGCGGACGCCGAAATGCTCCGCCGCGCGCGGAGCTGGATCGCCGTGGGCGACTATGTCAGCGCGCTTTCGGCACTCAATGCCGTGCCGGAGTATCAGCGCTCGGCGCAGTGGTATTATCTGGCGGCTGTCGCCAACTTCGGCGTGGGCAACCGCGTGCTCGGCTATGAGCAGATCAACCGCGCCTGTGCCATGGAACCGGACAACGCCGAGTTCCAGCACATCAAGGCGCAGTTTGAAAGCGGCGGCGCAGCCTACACCGAGGCGCAAAGCGGCATGCACTTCAGCGGCGATATGAGCCGCGCCTGCTGCGGAGCCTGCCTTGCCTGCAATGCGGTGCAGCTTTTCTGCGGCGGCGGCTGGCCGATCTGCCTGTTCTGCTGAGGGAGGCGCACGCGATGGCGGCAGCAAGAAAAAAAGCCGGGACGGCCCGGCTGCTTGTGAGCATTGCGGCGCTTGTGCTGGCGCTGACGTCGGCGCTGGCGGCGTATCTGGCGAAAAAGGACGAAACGCCGGTCACGCTCGACGAGATCCCGTCCTATTCCGGCGAGGCATATGTGGAGATCAACGGGAACGTCCCGTTTTTCACCGAGCAGGACTGGACGACCGATGCTTTTGAGACCTACAGTGAGCTCGACGCGCTGGGGCGCTGCGGCACGGCGTATGCGAATGTCTGCGCGGAGATCATGCCGACCGAGCCGCGCGGCCGGATCGGCAGCGTCCGTCCCTCCGGATGGCACACCATCCGCTACAACGATCTGATCGAGGGAAACTATTTATATAACCGCTGCCACCTGATCGGGTACCAGCTCGCAGGCGAGAACGCAAATCCGCGAAATCTCATCACCGGCACGCGCTACCTCAATACGACCGGTATGCTGCCGTTTGAAAACGCGGTCGATGACTATGTGGACGAGACCGGAAACCATGTTCTCTACCGTGTGACGCCCATTTTTGAGGGAGATGATCTGGTCGCCTCCGGCGTGCTGATGGAGGCGTATTCTGTTGAGGACCGCGGCGCGCTCGCGTTCTGCGTCTACTGCTACAATGTCCAGCCCGGCATCGAGATCGATTACGCCACCGGCGAGAGCTGGCGCGCGGGCGAGGCGCCCGTGACCGCCGACGCGGCCGGCAGCGAGGAAGCGCCGCCCGAGGAGCAGGATCTGCCGGAAGCGGCTGCTGACGAAGCGGACGGAGGCGAGACCGTCTGCATCACGTCCTCCGGCACGAAGTTCCACCGTCCGGACTGCCGCCATGCAAAAGACGGCGCGGAGACGCTCACCCGCGCCGAGGCGGAGGCGCGCGGCTACGCCCCCTGCGGCGTCTGCAAGCCGTAGCGCAGGACAGGCCTTTCCGGCAGCCTTTTTTGACAGTCTGAAAAGGGCTGCCCCAAAATGGGGCAGCCCTTTTGCCATGCGGTGTTTACTTTTTCACGAACGAAAGGCAGTCGGTACACTGATCCATCGAGGGATGGGGCTCATGGGTGCCGACGCGGATCTTGTCAAGCGAGCAGTAGTTCTCGCCGCCGCAGTGGTGGCCGCAGGAGACGACGTTGCATTCGATGCACTTGTTGGCCTTGCAGTGGTTGTAGTCCATATCGAAAGACCTCCTTTTTTGATTTCGGGATTAGTATGCCCGGTGCGCGGCCTGAAAATCGAGGAAATATATGGAGATTTCACAGGATGTTCGACACGAGCGGGAGCTGCATCTGCCGGATGCGCTGCACGCGCTCGATGAGCTCGGCGCAGGCGGCGGCAAAATCGCCGCGGCTTTCGGCCTGCGCGTACTGCTGGAGCGAGGCAAAGCCGACGGAGACGGCGTCCACCTCGTCATGGCGGAGCACCACGTCAAAAAACCGCTCGTTTGCATGCCAGCGCTGGCTGGCGGCCAGAACGGCGTCCGCCGCGTTTTCAAAATCACCGCGTCCGGCCTGCACCTGCGCAAGGCGCAGCTCGCTGAGTGCTCCGGCGGCGCGGTCGCGGACGTACCAGCAGGCAAACACGGCAAACGCCAGCGCGAGCGTCAGCGTCAGAAGCGCAATGAGCACCTGCTTCATGTCCGCGCCTCCTTCCGGACGGCAAGATAGAGCTTTCCGGACGGCTCCGCCGTCAGAAGATACACGTCGCGCACGGCGCAGTGGTACGGCCGGAGCTGCTCGGCGACCCACGCCTCCGTCCGGCCCGCGAGCGCGAGATTTTCCCGCAGAAGCCGCCCGCCGCTGATGAGCGTGACCGGAAGCGAGAGCGGGTCTGTCTTGACGCCCGCGTCCTTTGCGCTTGCAGGCTGGTGCTTGGGATAGAGGAGTGCGCTGACCGAGCCGTTCGTCTCCAGAATGGCGTACTGTACGGTGGTCAGATCCGTCACGCCCTGAATGCGCAGAAACTCCGTCAGCTCGTCGGGGTTGACGCGCGTTTTTTTCATGTTCTCCTGGATCAGCCGCCCGTTTTCCATCAGAACAACGGGCTTCCCGCAGAAAAACCGGCGCAGCGGAACGCTGTGATACACCACCACCGACAGCAGAAGCTCGATCGCCAGCACGACGAGGATCGGAATGAGGCCGGAGAGCAGCGGGATCCCCTCGTCCTGCATCGGGACGGACGCCAGATCCGCGATCAGCATCGTGACGACAAACTCCGTCGGCTCCATCTGCCCGAGCTGCCGCTTTCCCATCAGACGGATGGCGAGGATCAGCGCCAGATACAGGATCACGGCGCGAATGAATGAGATCAGCATCAAAAACCCTCCCTTTTTCGTCAGTATGCCCGCCGCGTGCGGCAGGTTATACCGCACGGGAGATTTTTTGCTGTTCTTTCGGACAAATGTGTGATATAATAACAAAAATTATGCTCGGGGAGTGAGATCATGGCTGAATATCGATCCACGGAGGAGCTGGAGCACGCCAGCGCGCAGGCGCAGCCGCCGGAAAAAGAGGAATACGTGCCGCGGCCGAGGTGGCAGCGGGTGCTTGCGTGGCTCTGCGCGGGCGCGGTGCTGTGCGCGTTTCTCGGCGTCTGCTACTGGCTCGCATTCTGGAGAGCCTGAGCGCCGATGCAGATCCTTGGGATCGACCCCGGCTATGCCACGACCGGCTTCGGCGTGGTGCAGAGCCTGCCGGGAACGCTGAAGCTGCTCAACTACGGCACCATCACCACGCCCGCGGCGATGAAATTCCCGCAGAGGCTGGAGATGCTCTATGACGACATGGTGCGGCTGCTCGACACGGTGAGGCCGGACGCGGTGGCTGTGGAGGAGCTTTTCTGGGGCCACAACGTCACGACCGGCATCGGCGTCAGCCATGGGCGCGGCGTCATTCTGCTTGCCGTCGCGAAATCCGGCGTGCCGCTGTTTGAGTACACGCCGGGGCAGGTCAAGCAGGCCGTGGTCGGCTACGGCAGCGCCGAAAAGCGGCAGGTCATGGACATGACGCGCCGCATTCTCAAGATGGAGAAGGTCGCGCGCCCCGACGACGCGGCCGACGCCATCGCCATCGCGCTGTGCCATGCGCGCAGCACCACGTCCCTGCTCAGCCGGAACGGCTGGCTCTGAGAAAACGCGAACGGAGGAAGGCCATGTTCTATTATCTCAACGGCACGGTCGCCCTGATCGACCAGAATCTCGCCGTGATCGACTGCGGCGGCGTGGGCTACAAGTGCTTTACATCGAATTATACGCTGGCGCAGCTCCAGCCCGGAAAGGCCGCGAAGCTCTTTACGCACTGCAACGTCCGCGAGGACGCATTCGACATTTTCGGCTTTTCCACGCGCGAGGAGCTGCGCTGCTTTGAGCTGCTGCTCACGGTCTCGGGCGTCGGAACGAAGGCGGCGCTCGCCATTTTGTCGGTCATCACGCCGGACCAGCTCACGCTGGCGGTGTTGACGCAGGATGAAAAAACACTGACGATGGCGCAGGGCGTGGGCAAAAAAATGGCCTCGCGCATCCTGCTGGAGCTGAAGGACAAGTTCGGCGGCGCACAGCTCGAGGCAAGCGCCGGCGTCCCGGTGTCCGGCGCGCCCATCGCCCGCGGCAGCAAGACCGCCGAGGCCTCTGCGGCGCTTGCCGCGCTCGGCTATTCGCAGAGCGAGATCGGTCAGGCGCTCAAGGGCGTGGACGTCGAGCAGCTTCCCGTGGAGGAGATCGTCCGGCAGGCGCTGCGCGCGATGGTCATGAAATAAGGAGGATGCCGCATGAGCCTTGATTTTTCACAGGAATATGAAGCGCCGATCGTGACCACGAGCCTCACGCCGCAGGACGACGGCGAGGTGAGCCTGCGCCCGCGGACGCTTGCCGACTACACCGGTCAGGAAAAGGCGAAGGGAAATCTCTCCGTTTACATCGAGGCCGCGCGGCGGCGCAATGAGCCGCTCGACCATGTGCTGCTCTACGGGCCGCCGGGTCTTGGCAAGACGACGCTCGCGGGCGTCATCGCAAACGAAATGGGCGTGAACATCCGCGTTACGTCCGGCCCCGCCATTGAGAAGGCGGGCGATCTTGCGGCGCTGCTGACAAATCTTGCGCCGGGAGACATTTTGTTCATCGACGAGATCCACCGCCTCAACCGCGCGGTGGAGGAGATCCTCTATCCCGCGATGGAGGACTATGCCATCGACATCATCATCGGCAAGGGGCCGTCGGCAAACTCCATCCGGCTCGATCTGCCGCGCTTTACGCTCATCGGCGCGACCACGCGCGCCGGCCAGCTCTCAAGCCCCCTGCGCGACCGCTTCGGCGTGCAGCTGCGGCTGGAGCTGTACACCCCCGAGGAGCTTGGCCGCATCGTCACACGCTCGGCGGCGCTGCTCGGTGTGGACATCGACCCCAGCGGCGCGGGCGAGATCGCCTCGCGCTCGCGCGGCACGCCGCGTATCGCAAACCGGATGCTCCGGCGCGTGCGCGACTTTGCGCAGCTCTACTATGACGGCGTCATCACGCGCGAGGCAGCCGACCATGCGCTCGGCCGGCTCGAGGTCGATGCGCTCGGGCTGGACGCCATCGACCGGCGGATGCTCACCGCCATCATCACAAATTACGGCGGCGGGCCGGTCGGTCTGGAGACGCTTGCCGCGACCATCGGCGAGGAGGCGGTCACGCTGGAGGACGTCTACGAGCCGTATCTGATGCAGATCGGATTTCTCACGCGCACGCCGCGCGGGCGCTGCGTGACGCAGCTTGCGTATGACCATCTGCATCTGGAAAACAAAAATATCGGCGCTGCCGACCCGGCTCAGCCGGAGCAGCTCCGCTTCTGATAGGAGAGTGTCAAGTTATGGGTAAACTATTCGGAACCGACGGCATTCGCGGCGTTGCGAATGAAACGCTCACCTGCGACCTTGCGTACCGCGTGGGGCAGGCTGCCGCCATTTCTCTTTCCAAAAAGGGCGGCCGGAAGCCGTCTGTCGTCATCGGCAAGGACACGCGCATTTCCTCGGATATGCTCGAGGCCGCGCTCATCGCGGGCCTGACGGCCTGCGGCTGCGACGTTGTGCGCCTCGGCGTGATCCCGACGCCGGGCGTGGCGTATCTGACGGTCAACACGCACGCCGACGCGGGCATCGTGATCTCGGCATCGCACAATCCGTTTGAGCACAACGGCATCAAGATGTTCTCCGCCGAGGGCTTCAAGCTCAGCGACGCGCTGGAGGAGGAGATCGAGTCGCTCATCCTGCAAACGGAGCCGCTTCCCGTCAAAACACATGCCGCGCTCGGTCAGGTGGTGGACGGCAGGCTGCTGATGGATCGCTATCTCGACCATCTGGCCTCGACCGTCGCGCCGCTGCCGCGGATGCGCGTGCTGATCGACTGCGCCAACGGCGCGGCAAGCGCCACGGCGCAGAAGCTGTTTTCACGCTTCGATCTGAATTTTGACATCCTCAACGACATGCCCGACGGCATCAACATCAACGACCAGTGCGGCTCGACGCATCTCAAGCAGCTCTCCGAGCGGGTGCGCGAGGGCGATTACGCGCTGGGCATCGCGTTTGACGGCGACGCAGACCGCTGCCTTGCCGTGGACGAAAACGGCGCGGAGATCGACGGCGACCAGATCATGGCGATCTGCGCCGACGTTCTGACCCGGCAGGGAAAGCTCCACGGCGGCGGCTTCGTGGCGACCGTCATGTCGAACATCGGCCTGCACAAATACTGCGCCGAGCGCGGTCTCAAGCTCCTGTGCGCGTCGGTCGGCGACCGGAACGTGCTGGAGATGATGCAGCGCGAGGGCATGGCGCTTGGCGGCGAGCAGTCCGGCCACATCATCTTCCTTGAGCACATGACGACCGGCGACGGCCAGCTGGCGGCGCTGCAGCTTCTGTCCATTCTGGCGCAGTCCGGAAAGAAGGCAAGCGAGCTTGCCTCCGCCGTCACGCACTATCCGCAGGTCCTCATCAACGTCCGCGTCGGCGGAAACGACGAGAAAAAGGCCATCATGGAAAGCGCCGCACTGCGGGAGGAAACGCGGAAGGCGGAGGCCGTGCTCGGCGGAAACGGCCGCGTTCTGGTGCGCGCCTCGGGCACCGAGCCGCTCATCCGCGTGATGGTCGAGGCCGGAAGCGAGCAGACCGCGCGCGAAACGGCGGAGCTTCTGGCGCATGCCGTCGAAACTCTACAAAAAAGGGATGGTATATAAATTTATATTTATTTACTATTGACAATCCGGCCGGATTTGCATATAATGACGTTCATAGGAGAACGCCGTCTTGTGCGCCCGTTCTCCACGGAGCCAGTTGCTTCTGCGATGCCTCTTTGGTACGATCTCTTTTGTGCGTAGTGATGAAGCGTTCCCAGCAAGATGACACGGCGACCCCGGCGAATGCAGCATAAGGCTGTTCGCATATAATCTGTCCCTGTAACTACGAGCGCGAGCCGCAATTCTCAGGGCAAAATCACTATTTCGCTAAAGAGAGGTAACATCCATGTACGAAGACAAGACTTTGGTTTGCAAAGAATGCGGCAATGAGTTCGTTTTCACCGCCGGTGAGCAGGAATTCTACGCAGAGCGTGGCTTCCAGAACGAGCCGCAGCGCTGCAAGGCCTGCCGCGACGCCCGCAAGAACTCCACGCGTGGCCCCAGAGAGTACTTCACCGCGACCTGCGCTGCCTGCGGCGGCGAGGCTCGTGTTCCCTTTGAGCCCAAGTCCGACCGTCCCGTCTATTGCAGCGACTGCTTCGCTCGCATGAAGGGCCAGGGCTAATTTCAGACAAACCCCAAAAGAGCCATGCCGTAAGGCATGGCTCTTTTTGAGCTTGTCAAAAGCCTTTTTGACAAGCTCCGGGACGCGAACTGCGAGAAGGCCAGCGCTTCACAGGAGGATCGGCTGGAGCTGGACGCCGCGGAGCGCGGCCTCGACGGTGGGAAGAAGCTGCGTGAAGTCGGCAACGACGGAGCGCGGCTTTTTCTGCGGCGCGTCCTGACGCATGGGGACGAAATAATGGTGCCGGCGCGCGAGGAGCCGCCCGATGTTCCCGGCGTTCGCGCCCAGCGCGTCGTTCGACGAGACAGCGAGGATCACGGGGCGTTCGTTGCGCAGGTGCGCCTTGACCGCCAGCGTGACGGGCGTGTCGGCAATGCCGTTTGCGAGCTTTGCGAGGGTGCTGCCGGTCGCGGGCGCGACGATCAGCGCGTCCAGCAGCGTTTTCGGGCCGATCGGCTCGACGGCGTCCAGTGTGTGCAGGATCGCGCGGCCGCAGAGCGACTCGATCCGCGCGCGGAAGGCCTCCGCCGTGCCGAAGCGGGTGTCGGTCGTGAAGGCGGTCTCGGACAAAATGGGGATGATGTCGGGATAGACGGCCTTGAGCGCCTCGAGCTGTGCGAGCACCGGCGCAAAGGTGCAGAACGAGCCGCACATGGCAAAGCCGAGCGTGATATGTTCCATACAGACCTCCTTTTATGGCTGCGCGGCCGCAAACGCGGCTAGGATGTGGTCGTACAAGAGCGCGGCGGCGGTCGCAGGCGCGGCCTTTCCGGGAAGACCCGGCGCGGGAAGATAGACGGGCGCGTCAAAGGGGGCGGTATCCGCCGGAAGTCCGCCGGGGCTGGATGCAAGATCGATGATCAGACAGTCGGGACGCATCGCGGCAAGGTGCTCCGCGCGGAAAACAGGTGCGGGGACGGTGCTGAAAATGCAGTCGTACTGCGCAAGGCCGCGCGGATAGCGGCAGACGGTCTCCGGCGTGCAGCCGAGCGCGGCAGCGAGCGCGCGATCCTCCGGCTTGCGCGCGGCGACGGTGACGTGGGCGAACAGTCCGCGCAGCCGCGCGGCGAGCGCCTTGCCGATGCGGCCGAAGCCGACGACCAGACAGCGGCTCCCGCTGAGCGTGATGGGCAGGCGCTCCATCGCGAGCTGGATGGCGCCCTCGGCGGTCGGGACGGCGTTGCCCGCCGCCAGCGCGGGCGAGCGCGTGTAATCGGAGAGCACGACGGGGTACTGCGCGAAGGTCTCCGCCGCAGCCTCGAACGGCCCGCCGAAGACGAGCGTCCCCGGCGAGAGGCTTTCCAGCACGGAAACGAGCGGAATGGGGCGTGGTTCGGCGCGGATCCAGTTCTCCTTTGTCAGTGCGGGCATCGGCAGCGCGGCGGCGTGCGCGCGAGAGAGCGCCGCGTGCAGCCCGGTGCGGCTGTCCGGCAGGCCGGGCACCTGATACGTCTCGACGCAGAAGCCGCCCGCCATCAGGCGCTCGGCGAGGTACCGCTGGCGTGCGTCGCCGCCGAGCACGGCGATCGTTTTGAGCATGGGCATCCTTCCTTTCTGCGATATTCTATGCCGGAAGCGCGGGCGGTGCGCAGGTGCGGCGGCAAAAAAAGACCCCGCCCGGCCGGGCAGGGAAAAGACGGAACGTATATATACTATATATAGTATGGCGGGAGCGGCGATCACCCCACGAACCACTGCGTCCAATAGTTACCGTCTGCGACATAGCCGACGCCGAGGTCTGTATACATTGCGGAGAGGATGTTGACGCGGTGGCTCTCGGAGTTCATCCATGCCGACACGACCGACTCGGGCGAGGCGTGGCCGAAGGCGATGTTCTCGCCGGCGTGGGAATAGGAGACGCCGAAGGCGCGCATCATCTCAAACGGGGAGCCGTAGGTCGGGCTGGTGTGGCTGAAGTAGCCGCCGCTGCGCATATCCTGCGATTTGACGCGGGCATAGCGGCACAGGTCAGCGCGGATGCGCAGAGGCGCCAGCCCGCGGCCGGTGCGCACGGTGTTGACGAGATGGGCGACCGCCTGCTCATAGGCGGCACCGGAGGCCGGCTCTGATACTGAGGCGGCAGGGCCGCCGGGCTCAGGAACGGCCGCGGCGGAGACGGTCACGGCGGCAGCGGCGGAAAGCGCCAGCGCCGCCAGAAATACGAAGCTTTTTCTTTTCATTGGCAGTACCTCCTTGCGTTTCGTTTTACGCCAAAACGTGCCGGAAGGCAAGCTGTAAATCCTCCCACGGCTGGCAAACGTTGCCGGAAAACGTACAACGATTTGGCAAAAAGCTTGTATTCGGGCACTTGGCTGTGCTATAATGAACAAAAACCGCGCAGAACTTCGCGTGAAAGGAGCGTTGCAGGGCATGGAAGCACATGGCTTTATTCGTGACATGCTGGACGTCAAGGTGCTGATTCTGTTTGTCGCATCCAGGGCGCGCTACCCGATGAGCTTGCAGAAGATCTACGAGCTTTGCTATCAGGATGACTGTCTGAGCTATTTTGACCTCAGCCTCGCCGTACCGGAGATGGTCGAGACCGGACACCTGGCAGAGATCGAAAAGGATCGCTTCGTGATCACGGACAAGGGCCGTGAGACGGAGGAGGTCACCGAGGACGCCATTGCATATCCCGTCATGCAGCGCGCCAAGGCGGCGGTGGAGCGGTTCAACAACGAGGAAAAACGTGACGGCACCATGCAGACCGCGATCGAACAGCGCGAGTCGGGCGACTATGCCGTGACGATGGCGCTGAGCGATGAGGCCGGAGAGCTGATGAAGCTGGAGCTGATGGCGCCGACACAGCAGCAGGCGCGTGCGCTCGTCAAGGCGTTCCGCGCCAGAGCCGACCGGGTGTATCAGACGGTCATGGGGGTGCTTCTGGAAAAAGAGAAGCCGGATGACCATGCGTGAATATGAGCGGGCCGCATCCGTTATGTCACAGTGGCTCCGCGATCACGGCATGACGGCGGCAGAGCTTTCCCGGCAGACCGGCATCGACGCCGGGATCCTGCGGAGCATCCTGAACGGCAAACGCAAGAGCATCAGCACGCGCAACGTGTTCCTGCTGGCGCGTCATTTCGGGCTGAGCATGCAGCAGTTCATCGATTCGATCAGCTGACTGCGGCTCGTTTACAGAAAGTTTACCGAAACAGGGCCCGAAGCCGCAAGGCTTTTGTTGCAGAATGCGAGGAAATGTGTTATACTATTGCTAGAGAGATAGAACGTGTGCAGCGTCCACCGGACGGCGCACGATTTGTCTTTTGAACGCCAGAAACAGTTTCCAAAACGAAAGGAGCGGCGAATTATGAGATTTCAGTATGCGGAAAAGAAAGTAACCCTGCCGGAAAACGTCCACAAATATGCCGAGAAGAAGGTCATGAAGCTGGAACGCTTCTTTGGGGACGACGCCGATGCACTTGTGACGTTCAGCGTGGAAAAGAACCGCAATAATGTGGAGATCACCGTCCATGCTGCAAACACCTACTTCCGCGCAAGTGAAAGCACCTCTGACATGTTCGCCTCCATCGACGCTGCGGTGGCGACCATCGAGCGCCAGATCCGCAAGAACAAGACACGCCTCGCAAGACGGCTGCGTCAGGACGCGTTCACACGCGAGCCCGATGCCACGTCGTTTGCGCCGGAGGAGCCGGAGGAAGGCGCGTTCGTGATCGTCCGGAAGAAGCAGTTCAACATGAAGCCGATGACGCAGGAGGAGGCCATCCTCCAGATGAATCTGCTGGAGCACAGCTTCTTTGCATTCCGCGACGAGGACAACGATGGAGCGTTTGCAGTGGTCTATAAGCGTACCGATGGCGGCTACGGCCTGATCGAAGACGCTGAATAAAGCATAAAATTTTGAGGAGACGCCGAAAGGCGTCTCCTTTGAGTTTGTCAAAGAACCTCGTAGAGTTCGCGCCCGCAGGCGCGAATAAAATGTCAATCTGTTTTGTCCGGTGGCGTGTACATCGGACAAAACACATTACGGGATGCAAGTGTGGAATTTGTGCGCAAGCCGCGCACAAATTATGCGCGCCGCATCGCGCAGCCTGTTCAAACGCGAACCCAGCCCCGCGGTTCGCGTTTGAGAGCTTGTCAAAAAGACTTTTTGACAAGCTCAGGAGACGCCGAAAGGCGTCTCCTTTTTCGCTGCCGATGGACGCCGGGTACGCTCCGAGCTGCTGCCGATCCGGCCGCTGTGGCGGCAAATGCGCACTCCTAGCGGGAGCGGAAGGCAGATGCGGGCTGTATTTTGGGGTCTGGTGCCGATATTAGCACAAGTGATAGTAGGTATAAAAAAAGTCGAAAAAAAGGCGAAAAAAGAGTTGACAAACGGGGGAGCGGATGGTAATATAGCGGAGCGTTCTCGCGAGGGAAGCACATCGGATGCGAGTCCGGAACGAAAAACTTCGAAAAACCTCGAAAAAAGTTCTTGACAAACAGATGAAGATGCGATAGACTGAATGAGTTCGCTGCTGAGGGAAACGAAAGCTTCCCGAAAGCGAAACTCGAAAAATCAAAAAACTTTGAAATAAGTTCTTGACTTTTGAAAAGTTCTGATGTATAATCGAGTTCACGTCAGCAATGACGAGTGCACCTTGTAAATTAAACAACGAGAAACATGAACAAACACCTTGGACAATTTTTTAAAACAAGTTGTTCAGTGAATGTCAGAAATGAGATTCTTTGAATAGCCAACGAAAATTCTTGAGTATAGCTAAGAGCGAACGAAAGAATAAATTGATTTTAGAGCTTCGGCTTTAAGATACCATTTATTTGAGAGTTTGATCCTGGCTCAGGACGAACGCTGGCGGCGTGCCTAACACATGCAAGTCGAACGAAGCACTGCGGATAGAGACTTCGGTCAATTGAAGCTTTGACTTAGTGGCGGACGGGTGAGTAACGCGTGAGGAACCTGCCTTTCAGAGGGGGACAACAGTTGGAAACGACTGCTAATACC